>UQHQ01000026.1 GCA_900540945.1 uncultured Collinsella sp.
CTTATCGTATGGCCGACGGAGGCCCCGGCGAACGCGGGGCGAGCCGCATTCACGCCAATCTGACGTTCAATTTCGAGGGCGCGACCAGAAGGTCAGCGCCCTCTCATTTCACGTCACCTTGGCGCAAATGCGGCTCGCTCACTGTTGACGACTGACATCGAGTGCTCTGTTGTCGAAACGCGCCAACAACAAGGCCCGGCTCCGTTGCGGCGGAGCCGGGCCTTGTTGCATTTGCCCAGATAAAACCTGCCAAAATAAACCTGTCCTCTTTTGGCAGGTTAGCGGAGCTTGCTGGTCTCGAAATACTTGGGATATTGGTCCAGGACCTCGGTCTGGTTGCGGAACATCATATGCAGGTGCTTGCTGACCAAAAAGCTCGCCTCGATGGGGTCGCGGCCGGCGATGGCGCGGCGGATTTGCTTGTGCTCGTTAACAATCTCCTGATTGTCGAGCCTCTGCGTGGCGGCGCGCAGCCAGCGGAAGCGCTCCAGATCGGCATTGGTCGCCTCGAGCCACGACCACACGGTGCTGCGGCACGCGATGCTAAAGATCATGCGGTGCATGAGGTTGTCGCTTAAAAAGAATCCGATGCGATCCTCTTCGGCCATGGCCTTTTCCTGCAGCGCGATGGCTCGGTCGAGCTGCTCGATGCCTGCCGAGGTGGCACGGGCGCAGCACTCCACAATCACCTGTTTTTCCAAGTGTTCGCGAATGTAGCAGGCGCTCTCGGCAAAGGTGAGGTTGATGGGCGAGACATAGGTGCCGCTTTGGGGCACGGTGCGCACCAGGCTCTCTTGCGCCAGACGCACCAGCGCCTCGCGCACAGGGGTGCGTCCCATATCCAGGTCATCGCAAAGCTGCTTGACGCCTAGCTTTTCGCCCGGCTTGTAGTCCAGGTAGACGATTTTGCGCCGAATGGTGTGGTAGGACTGGTCCTGTAGGCTCGTTTCCTGCTCGCCGATGTGCATCGATTCTTCCATTGCGCCTCGCAACTGTTCTATCAAACTCATATGTCAGTTGTTTATTATGCCGCGAACCAGCTCTCCGCGGTGGGTAATTCGGCTGTTGCCCGAGAACTATTGCGGCATCTTAGTCTGTATTTGCGCAAGGCTGTGCTCAATGTTGCCGTATCATAAGCCGTCGCAAACGTGAAATAGAAAGAAGGAATCCTATATGCAACTGGCGAATATCGTACGCGAGCGCTGGAAGGGCGTCTTGTTCTGCCTGATCATCGCTATCCCCGCGACGTTGCTCGGTAAACAGATTGAGGTGGTCGGCGGGCCGGTATTTGCCATCCTCTTTGGCATGGTCCTGGCGCTCGTCTTTCCCAAGAATCGTCGCGAACAGCTCGCCGCCGGCGTCACCTATACGTCCAAAAAAGTCTTGCAGTACGCGGTTATCCTGCTTGGCTTTGGCATGAACCTCTCCCAGATTCTGTCCAAGGGCGCCCAGTCGCTGCCGATTATCGTGGCGACGATCTCGACCTCGCTTGTCATCGCCTTCGTGCTCTGCCGCGTCATGAACGTGCCGGGTAAGATCGCGACGCTTGTGGGTGTGGGTTCGTCGATTTGCGGCGGTTCTGCCATCGCCGCGACCGCACCCGTCATCGATGCCGACGATCGCGAGATTGCCCAGGCTATTTCGGTCATCTTCCTGTTTAACGTTATCGCGGCGCTCGTGTTTCCGACGCTCGGCGGCATGCTCGGGCTGACCAACGAGGGCTTTGGCCTGTTTGCCGGCACCGCCATTAACGACACCTCGTCCGTAACGGCTGCGGCGAGCGCTTGGGACAGCATGCATCCCGGCGCTAATGTGCTCGAGAGCGCCACGGTGGTCAAGCTCACCAGGACGCTGGCCATCATTCCCATCACGTTGGTCCTCGCGTGCTGGCAGATGCATCTGGCACGCAAGGCCGGAGGCGACGCCAAAAGCACGTTCTCGTTTAAACGCGCGTTTCCCATGTTTGTGCTGTTCTTTGTGTTGGCGAGCGTAATCACCACGGTGCTTCAGCTTCCCGCGTCCTTTACGGCGCCCATCAAGGAGCTGTCGAAGTTCTTTATTGTGATGGCCATGGCGGCTATTGGTTTTAATACCGATATCGTCGAGCTGGTCAAAAAGGGTGGCAAACCTATCGCATTGGGCTTTTGCTGCTGGATTGGCATTGCGTGCATGAGTTTGGGAATGCAGCACGTGCTGGGAATCTGGTAGAGAAGTAGCTGATTTGCGTGTTGCGTGCTGGCGAGCGCATACCTGCGGTGGAGCGATAGGAGCTCTTGCGGGTATGGCTTGTCCGCAGGTTGATAGGTCCCGAAGAGCTCTTATCGCCCCGCCAGGATGGCGATGCGGGGCAATTCATATATTCGCAAGAAGGCACCGCGGGCCCTATAGTGTTTGGTGAACATTATCGTTCAATTTTGAAACACTTGAGATGCCGGGTCTCAGATGGGGCCGCGGCTGGAGACGGGGCGAACCATGGACAGCGATGCCAAGCTGCAGATTCTGATTGAGGCATTGTCCGCAGCCGGAGCATCGGCGCTGGCAATCGACGGGCGCGGTGGCGTTGTAATCTCGACTATGAGTGACGCGGCGCTCGAGCAGGATATCGCTGCTTTTGTTTCCGAGCGTCTCGCTCGCGTGGGCGATGGGGCACGCCTGGTGATGGGCCACGAGGGCGTGCGGTTGAGCTTGACGGTGCGCCCGACGGCCAAGGAGCGCGGAGCGCTTTGGGTGGTCGTGGCGCATGAGGTGCGCGCCGCTGCGACGCATGCGGGCATCGAGTGGCTCAATGCCGACGAAGTTGAGGCTCGCTACGCGTCGAGCACGTACGGCATCGTCGAAGACGCGGCGGCGGTCGCTGCCCCCGTACGGGAGAGCTATGCGCGTGGGGTGCCCCTTATGCTCGAGGGCGAGCTGGGCGCGGGGCAGGATCAGATTGCAAGACGCCTGTACCTGGATGGACCCTATGCCGATCAGCCCTTTGTGTCCGTTGCGCTCGATGAGCTTACGGATCGCGGCTGGCGCCATCTGCTCAAAAGTTCCGAATCGCCGCTATTCCAAACGGGGCTGACACTTTGCATGGGCGGCTGGCATGCTGTTGGCCCCCAACGTCTGCGCGAGCTCGTGTCCGCAATGATCGACACGGCGCTCGCAACTCGTTGCCATGTGGTGTTGACGGCAAACGATATGCCGGGCGGCGGCGAAAGCGATCAGGCTGCTTTTGTAACCGAGCGTCTGGCCTGTGCAGTGAGTGTGGCGCCGGCGATTGCCGAGCAGGGCGGCGCGTCGGAAAAGGTTGCGCGCTATCTGGGGTATCTGGCAGATATGTTTAAGACGGGTGCCCCCATGTTGTCCGCCGCCGCGGCAGAGACGCTCGATGCATACCGTTGGCCCCGCAATTACCTGCAGCTGCGTGAAGTCTCTGAACGACTCTATATATTAGTGGGGGCTGGAACGGTGGAGCGTGCCGTGGCGAAAGAGGTGCTTGCCCAGGAGGACGTTATCAAGACCGCGACCTTTGGCGCCCCGGCGCTCGAAAGCGATTTGTACATCTTGCGTCCCCTGGCCGATACCGAGCGCGATGTCGCACGGTTGGTTCTGCAGCACCTTCACGGCAACAGGACACGTGCGGCAGAGGTGCTCGGTATAAGCCGCACGACTTTATGGCGCCTGCTGAAGGACAACGACCGCTGAGCGAGGCGCCGTGACCGCGTGCGGCGCGTGTGATACAGTCCAAAGAAGCATTGTTTCGATTGTGTTACGGCGTGCGGGAGAGTATGGCGGAGACTTCAAAAACGAACCGAACAAAGCGAAGTGCGGCGCCGGTCGGCCGGCGTACGACTTCGCGGACGTGGGGCAAAAGCGCCTCGGGGTTCGACGGCTCGTTCAAGCGCACAAAATATGGCTATCCTTCGGCAAGCGCTCGCTTGGCCATGCAGGCCGAATCCTCGTTGTGGGGACGAAGGCGCGTGGTGGGCTCAAAGCTCAAGCACGATGAAACGCTCGGCTACATTAGCCGTGGCGCTGCTCGCCGTAGCGGCCTCAATCCTGCAGGCTGGCATCGTTACGTGCCGATCGTGGTCGTTGCTGCGATAGTCGTCATCGCGCTCGCAGCGCTTGGCTATGCCGGCGGCGGCGCGAGCCTGGGCACGATGTTCAAATCTCCCGAGCTCGCGCATGTTGGCACGGAGCTTGTTGAAGGCGCACGAGACCAGACGGGTGTGGCGCCCCAGCGTGGCATGGTCGCAGCTGCTGCCACCATTGCCGATGCGCAAAAGAACGAGGACGAACAAGGCGACGGCGCCAAAACGACTCACACGAACGAAACGACGACAACTCCATCGGCAAGATAAGTTGCGAGTGGGGCAGCAAATATGGGACGGGGCCTTTCAGCGGGTCCGCCGTTCGTTAGAACGGCGGAACATACACCACGTTTTCGCGGCGGGGCTTGGCCTCGGGAAGCGTGCCCTCGGCATAGCCCAGGATGCAGTTGCCAACACCGCGCAGGCTTCCGTCGGCGGACAGACCCCAGCTGGCCAGCAGCTCCAGGCCCTCGGGCGAATCGAAAACCTCGTGGGCGCGATGAATCCAGCATGAATCAACGCCCAGCGCATAGGCTGCGTTGAGCAGGTTGCCCATGGCGAGCGAGCCGTCTTCCAGGTGCGTGGGCACGCTGCGGTCGACCAGCACCACCACAACGGTCTTGGCGCCGTAGAAGGGATCTCCCTCTCTGCCCATAACTTGGGCGTTGAGCTGCGAGAGGCGCTCGACGGTTGCGGGGTCGGTGACGGCGACGAACGTGACCGGCTGGCGTCCCATGCCGCTCGGCGCGTACTGGCCGGCTTCGATAATGCGTGCGAGCTTCTCGGCCTCGACAGGGCGATCGCTGTATTTGCGGCAGCTGCGGCGGTGGATGAGTGCTTCGATGGTCTCCATGGGTCCTCCTGACGTTGGTTTCGATGCCTCGTTCTTACCCGCCGAACCAAAACCGTAATCGCGTAGTCGGCCCCAAACAACGCAAGCTACCAAGTGGAAAAGTTGGTTTGCATAAAACTTCAGCCAGAATGTGACAAACCGGTGGGATGGTTAAACGTTTTATCCCGTCTACCCTGCGGTTTTTTACCACTTGCCTAAATGATGCGCGCATAAGCTCTGATAAAGGTTTTACTAAAGGAGCACCAACGTTTATCAACGCGCCATGGTGGCGCCGGGCCAGGAGGTAACTATCATGTTCCAGGCTGGAGATGTCGTCGAGACCGACTTCGAAGGATTTCTGAAGCTGCTGCGTTCCAAGACGCGCGCTTTCGTGTCGATCAATGATCACGAGTACTACATCACGCACACCGATGGCTATTGGCGTGTTCAGGATTGCGAGGCCCTCAACGATAAGGGCCACTTTACTGACTGCTCCGAGCTGGTCAACACGGTCTGCGAGGTCGTCGAGCTGCCTTGGATCTGCGGCAAGAGCCTGCACGACAGCTTTGCGGGCGCAACGGTCTACGAGGCCGTCGCTGCCTAACGGGCAAATACATCGCTATTCTCGCGTGACCGCCGGCGCCGCCCCCGCGCCGGCGGTCTTTTTCTATCGATATGCAATGTAGAGCCGACCATATATATCGAGCTTATTGACGATAGTCAAAACTCGGACTAATCTAGAAATACAAATTGGTCAAAACTCGGACAATCGAATGGTGGGATAGATGAATAGTGCGGTTACGCTGGTCGATTTCGACCGGATGCTCAACGGACTCGACCATATCTATTCGGAGTTCTCGCGCACCTGCGGTCTTTCGGACTGCGCCTATTGGATGCTCGTCGACACCAGCACGGCGGGCGGTAGTATCGCCGTGAGCCGTCTGACAGGCGAATGGTTCTATAGCAAGCAGACCATTAACTCGGCGATCAAGACGCTTAGGGCGCGAGGGCTTGCGACGTTGGAGTTTGCCGAGGGCAGTCGTAAGAATAAGGTCGTTTGTTTGACCGATGAGGGCCGGCGGTTCGCCGAGCACTATGCGTTGCCGGCGGTTAAAGCCGAGCAGCGTGCTTTTGGCGCGCTCGAGTCTTGGGAACAGCGTGAGATTATGCGCTTGGTCGGCAAGTTCTCCCATGTTCTTAACGAAGAGTGCGAGGCGTTTAAACAGCAGATGGCCGCCGAGAGCCAAGTGGAAAAACAAGAAGAGGGGGAAACGTGCGACTCTTGATGAGGTTTATGAGGCCGTATCGCGGGCTGATTGCGGTGACGCTGTTTGCGGTGCTGATAGATAACGTCGGTACGCTGTTGGTTCCCACGATGCTGGCGAACATGGTCAACACCGGTATTACCACGGGCGATGTCGACTATATTTTACGCAACGGCCTGTACATGCTTATCGCGACCGGCATGGCCAGCGGCGGCACGGTGCTGGGCTGCTATCTTTCGGCGCGCCTGGCCGCCAACGTGGCCTGCGATATCCGCAATGCCGTGTACGACAAGTCGCTCGAACTCGCGGCCAGCGACTTTGAGCGCTTTGGCACGGGTTCGATGATCACGCGCTCACTCAACGACATCAACGTGATTCAGCAGGCTATCCTTCAGACGATTCAGTTGGTGCTGCCGGTGCCGTTCTTGGCCGTGGCGGGCATCATCTTTGCCTGGTTTATCGATCCCGCCATGGGCACGCTGCTGGGCGTGGTCGTTGCGATCGTGCTGGTGGCGGCGGTCTTTACCGTTGCCAACGCCGCGCCGATCTTTATGCGCCTGCAGAGCTTTATCGACCGCATGAACGTGGTGCTGCGCGAGAACATCGTGGGCGTGCGCGTCATCCGCGCATTTAACAAGGAGCGCCACGAGGAGCAGCGCCTGGACGAGGTGTTTAGCGATTACGCGGCCAATGCCATCAAGGTCAACCACCTGTTTGTGGGTCTCGACAGCTCCAGCTTCTTTTTGATGAACATCGCCGAGGTGGCGGTGCTGTGGGTGGGCGGCAACCGCGTGGGCGTCCATGCCATGCAAATCGGCAGCATCTCGGCCGTGTTGGAATACGCGATCCTGATCCTGTTCTTTGTGATGATGGCGCAGATGGTGATTCTGACGCTTCCGCGCGCTGCGGCGTGCCTCAACCGTGCGCAGCAGGTGCTCGAAATCGAGCCGAGCATCGTGGACGGCAAGGCTACGCTGGGCGACGGGGCGCCTGAGTCCGCAGATGGGGCCGACGCGGTGGCCGTGTTCGACCATATGTCGTTTCGTTTTGACGACGCCGACGAGGACACACTGCGCGATCTGAACTTTACCTGTCGCCGCGGTCAGACGACCGCGATCGTCGGCTCGACGGGTTCGGGCAAGTCGACGGTGGCCAAGCTCCTGCTGCGCTTCCACGACGCCACCAAGGGCGCCATTCGCCTGGACGGCGTCGACCTGCGCGAGCTTTCGCAAGGCGAAATTCGCGGGCGTATTGCCTATGTGCCGCAGAAGGCGTGGCTGTTCTCGGGCACCGTGGCAAGCAACCTGCGCTTTGGCAACGAAGACGCGACCGAGGCCGACATGCTTCATGCACTCCAGGTTGCCCAGAGCACCTTTGTGCTCGATCAGCCGCAGGGGCTCGATACCCCGGTGGCGCAGGGCGGCACGAACTTTTCGGGCGGCCAGCGCCAGCGTCTGGCTATCGCCCGTGCGCTCATGAAGCATGCCGATCTATATATCTTCGATGACAGTTTTTCGGCCCTGGACTTTAAGACCGATGCCGCCCTGCGCCATGCGTTGCAAGACGAGACGCGTGACGCTGCGGTGCTCATCATCGCGCAGCGCATCTCGACGATCTTGCACGCCGACCAGATCGTCGTGCTCAAGGACGGCGAGGTTGTGGGCCTGGGCACGCATGGCGAGCTTATGGAAACCTGCGAGGTATACCGCGCTATCGCGGAATCGCAGATGAAGGGAGGTGAGTAGCATGACCGAGCAGCTCAAGAAGCAGGGCGGCCTTGTCGCTGCCGCCGCTGCGGACGCTGCCGATAAAACGGTCGACCAGGCTGCCGTAGCACCCGAGCTGGATGAGGCCGCCAAGGCTGCAGCCGCGCGCGAGGCTCGCCGCCAGGCGCTCTATGAGGAAAATGAGCGCGCGGAGGATGAGCGCGCCCGAGCCGAGGCGGAACGCATGCGCGATGTGGACGACGAAGACGAGGGCGAGACGCCTCGAGATACCTGGGCGACGGTGCGCCGCCTGTGGAGCGAGGCTGCCGGCGACCATTGGCGCTTCTATATCGTGTTCGCGAGCATTGTGTTCTATGCCATCTTTAACACCGCTGCGCCGGCATATAGCGCCCGCGTGATCGATGAGCTGTGGAGCCACATTCAGGTGGCGTTTGCCAACGACACCACCTTCAACATCACCTGGGAGAACTGCGGCAGGACCATCTTCATCTACTTTATGATTTGGACCGCCGCTGCCTCGTTCTACGCGCTCCAGAGCTTTTTGATGTCGAGCGTGGCCGAACGCCTCAACCTGCGCCTACGCAACCGCATCGCACAAAAGCTCAACCGTCTGCCGCTTGCCTTCTTTGACGCGCATCGTCCCGGCGAGGTCGTCAGCCGTGCGACCAACGACCTGGACAAGATGTCCGAGAGCATGCAGCGTGGCTTGCTGCAGCTTCTGGTGTCGATCGGTACCGTGGTGGGCGCCGTGAGCGTGATGTTCGTGTTTAGCGTGCCGCTCACGCTCGTCTTTTTGTTCTTTACGGCGTTGTCGCTGTTGGTGACCAAGGTGGTCTCGCGCCGCACGCATGACGTAACCGGTGAGCGCCAGGAGTGGGTGTCAAGGATTACGAGCGCGGTTGAGGAAGGCTACTCGGGCCGTCTGGTGATTCGCGCGTTTAACCGCGAGCGCCAAAGTTCTGCCGAGGTACACCAGGCCTCGGGCGAGCTGGCACGCGTGAGTGCCAAGGCCGACTTCATGATTAACGCCGTCGGCCCCGCGGTGCGCTTTATCGGCCGCCTGGCACAGATCGTGATTGCGATTGTGGGCTGCAGTATGCTGGTTGCCGGCCACATGACCGTCGGCGTGTTCCAGGCGTTCTTCCAGTTTATCTACGAGGCATCTGAGCCCATGACGCAGCTGTCGTTTACCTTCAACTCGCTGCAGAGCGCGCTGGCGAGTGTGGAGCGCGTGTTCGACCTGCTCGATGAACCCGAGATGGAGGCGGATCCGCAGCCGGGCGAGGCCGCCAGGCTGCCGGGTCGCGTTGAGGGCCGTGTCGCTTTTGAGCATGTACGCTTTGGCTACGCGCCCGACAAGCCGCTCATGCGCGACGTGTCGTTTACCGCCGAGCCGGGCCAGAAGATCGCCGTGGTGGGAACCACGGGCGCGGGCAAAACCACGCTCATCAACCTGCTCATGCGCTTCTACGAGATTGACGGCGGGCGCATTACGCTCGACGGCGTGGACACGAGCCGCATGGATCGTGGCGAGCTGCGCCAGCAGTTTGGCATGGTGTTGCAGGATGCCTGGCTGTTCGACGGAACGATTGCCGAGAATATCGCCTATGGCTGCCCCGAGGCGACGCGCGAGGAGATCGTGGCGGCCGCACGCGCCGCGCAGGTCGACTTCTTTGTGCGCACCATGCCGCAGGGCTATGACACGCGCGTGGCCAACGATGCCGAGAGCATTAGCCAGGGTCAGCGCCAGCTGCTGACCATTGCGCGCGTGCTGCTCAACAACCCGGCGATTCTCATCCTGGACGAGGCGACGTCGAGTGTGGACACGCGCACCGAGCTCGCCATCGGCCGCGCCATGGACGCGCTCATGCGTGGGCGTACGAGCTTTGTGATCGCGCACCGTCTGTCGACGATCGTAGATGCCGACCTGATCTTGGTCATGGATCACGGCAACATTATCGAGCAGGGTACGCATAAGGAGCTGCTGGCTGCCGAGGGTGCCTACGCCGACCTCTATCTGAGTCAGTTCGCATAATGTGACAAAGGGACAGTCCCTTTGCCACATCGCAAATAAGGCGCGCCGGGGGTGAATCCTCTGGCGCGCCTTTGCGTTGGCGTCAATGTTGTCGGTGGTCGTCCGCCACTAGCGTTCGTCCACGAGCTTGGCGATGAGGGCTTTGAGCTCGGCCACCTCTCGCTCGAGTTCCTTGACGCGGCGGGCGTTCTCGGTGATGCCCTGGCGGTTGAGCGCGGACTGCTCGGCGGCATCGTCGGGCATATACTCGCGGTGCTGCTTGGCGTCAAAGCTCTCCTCGAACACGCGGCAGCCGTTGCGCTTGATGATGCGTCCCGGCACGCCCACGACAGTGCAGTTGTCGGGCACGTCCTTGACGACAACCGAGTTGCCGCCGATCTTGACGTTGTTGCCGATGCGAATGTTGCCGAGCACCTTGGCGCCCGTGCCCACGGTGACGTTGTTGCCCAGGGTGGGGTGGCGCTTGCCGGTCTCGTTGCCGGTGCCGCCAAGCGTGACGCCCTGGTAGAGCACGCAGTTGTCGCCCACAATGGTGGTTTCGCCGATGACGACGCCCATGGCGTGGTCGATAAAGAAATGCTTGCCGATCTGTGCAGCGGGATGAATCTCGACGCCGGTAATGTGGCGGGTGATTTGCGAGAGCACACGGGCGAGCGAGCGATGGCCGTGTTCCCAGAGCCAGTGCTCTGGCACGTGGTTCCACTTGGCGTGCAGGCCGGGATAGGAAAGGAAGATGACCAGACCGTTTTGCGCGGCGGGGTCCTGCGCCTGGACGGTCTTGATGTCCTCGCGAATGGTATTGATAAAGCTCACCGACCGCCCTCCCTTAGCGCCATGGCAATGCGATTCAATAAAGTATAGCGATTCGCTAGGGATTAGGAAGGACAATCTTGGCGGCTTTGCACGACAGGTGTCAGTTATGCAAACTTGCTGGTAATGGAGTCATGCTTTTGTGGGGTTGCGCACGAGGGGGCACCGCAACCGTATACTGGTCAACTTGGACGTGTCCGCGCCCACAACTGAGAGGTTTTACTTCATGGGTTTCATCAATTTTATCGCCGAGCTGCTCAAAGACCCGCGCACCGCGATTGCCAGCTGGATCGCCGCCGGCCCGCTTATGGCCTACGGCTGCGTGTTCCTGATTATCTTTATCGAGACAGGCGTGGTGTTCTTCCCGTTTCTCCCTGGCGATTCGCTGCTGTTTGCTTCGGGCTTCTTTGCCCACAACGGTGGCTTTAACATCGTGGCCCTGCTGGCCACCGCATGGGTCGCAGCCATCCTGGGCGATCAGTGCAACTTTATGATCGGCCACTTCTTTGGCCGCAAGATCATCGCCTCGGGCAAGGTAAAGGCCATGACGCCCGAGCGCATCAAAAAGTCCGAGGACTTCTTGGATAAGTGGGGCCACCTGGCCATCTTCCTGGGCCGCTTCTTTCCGTTTATCCGCACCTTTGTGCCCTTTATCGCCGGCATGGGCGGCATGCACTGGCGCAACTTCGTTGTCTTTAACGTGCTGGGCGGCATTACCTGGTCGACGGTCTTTACGCTGCTGGGCTACTTCTTTGGCGGCATTCCCTTTGTGCAGGAGCACTTTGAGCTGCTGATTATCGGCATTGTCGCCGTGTCGATCATCCCGACCGTGGTCGGCTTGGTTAAGGCTAAGCTGGGCAAAAAGAACGCATAGCTCGAGCCGGCGCACAAATCGTGTCGTTGAGGCCCGTCACCGTTTACGGTGGCGGGCCTTTATGCTTCGGGCAAATGAAAATACTTTACTTAGTTAAAGAAAAGCGTTTTATCAGACGCGTACGGGGAGTACAATCTCCTGCATGCGAATCGATGTGCCATGGGCTTTGGTGTTGCCCGCGTGTCCCGTCCGGCTCTACGCTCCGGGCGTGCGACGTTGCGACGCGGTCGGCCTCGGTCCTTGCGTGCGAGTTCGCGAGTATGCAACTGTGTATGTAAGGAGCGACATATGACTGTCGAGAAGAAGGATATCGATTGGGGTAGCCTCGGCTTTGGCTACATGAAGACCGATTACAGCTACGAGGCTCATTGGAAGGATGGCGAGTGGGACGAGGGCGGCCTGACCACCGACCACACCCTGCATGTCTCCGAGTGCGGTGGCATCTTCCATTACTGCCAGGAGGTCTTTGAGGGCCTGAAGGCCTACACCGCCGAGGACGGCAGCATCGTCTGCTTCCGTCCCGACATGAACGCCGAGCGCATGTATAACTCTGCCCAGCGCCTCGAGATG
The DNA here is from genome assembly GCA_900540945.1 of uncultured Collinsella sp. Lineage (GTDB taxonomy): Bacteria > Actinomycetota > Coriobacteriia > Coriobacteriales > Coriobacteriaceae > Collinsella. The sequence goes on from UQHQ01000026.1 coordinate 12,193, forward strand.
CCCCCGTTCCCCAAGGACAAGTTTGTTGAGGCCGTCAAGCAGGTCGTTTCTGCCAACGCCGCTTGGGTTCCGCCCTTCGGTTCTGGTGCGACCCTGTACGTGCGTCCGTTTATGATCGGCTCCGGTGACGTGATCGGCGTGGCTCCCGCTCCTGAGTACACGTTCCGCATTCTCGTGACCCCGGTCGGTCCGTACTTTAAGGGCGGCCTCAAGCCCGTCAAGCTGCGCGTTTCCGAGTACGACCGCGCCGCACCGCACGGCACCGGCAATATCAAGGCCGGCCTGAACTACGCCATGTCCCTCAAGCCCACGATGGAGGCCCATCGCGAGGGTTATGCCGAGAACCTGTATCTCGACTCCGAGTCCCGCACCTATGTCGAGGAGACCGGTGGCGCGAACGTTCTGTTCGTGAAGGAGAACGGCACCCTCGTCGTTCCTCAGTCGCACACCGACTCCATCCTGCCCTCCATCACCCGTCGCTCGCTCGTTCAGGTTGCCGAGGATCTGGGTATGACCGTCGATCAGCGTCCCGTCGAGTGGGCCGAGGTCAAGGCCGGTACCTTTGTGGAGTGCGGCCTGTGCGGCACCGCTGCCGTCATCTCTCCGGTGGGCGAGATCGACAACAAGGTCTACGGTGCCGATGAGACCGTGACCTTCCCGGCTGGCTACACCGAGATCGGCCCCGTGATGAAGAAGCTTCGCGAGACCCTGACGGGCATCCAGTCTGGTGCTGTCGAGGATAAGCACAACTGGGTTTACACCGTCGCATAAGCAGTCTTAGCTGTCCGGCCCGAGGGCAACCTTCCTTTCCGGTGCGTCCTCGGACATGAAAGAACCCCCGCTGCGCACTACGTGCGGCGGGGGTTCTTTCGTCCTGCGGAGTGCGCCGGAAAGGAAGGTTGCCCTCGGGCCTGCGTTATCTCGGTGCTGCCGTTACGGGCAATAATTAATCTGAATAAAGATGGTGCGCGGCCTTTTGGTCGCGCGTTGTGCGTGGATAAGAAAAGGGCTCAAGGTTTGTGCCTTGGGCCCCAAAGGGTTGATGAACTGGCTTAAGACTCGGCCGCGATTGTTAGAACTTGACGGTCGGTGCCTGGCGGGCGGCCTCGGCGGCCTCGAAGCCCTGGCGCTCCTTAAACTGGAAGATGCCGGCAAAGATAACAGCCGGGAACGTCTGGATGGCGTTGTTGTAGCTGAGCACGCAATCGTTGTAGCTCTGGCGTGCGTAGCTCACCTTGTTCTCGGTGTCCTCGAGCGTGGACTGGAGCTGCGTAAAGTTGGTGTTCGCCTTAAGGTCGGGGTAGGCCTCGGCCACGGCAAAGAGCTGGCGCAGCGCACCGGTCAGCACGTTGTCGGCTTCCATCTTGGCCTCGGGGGTGGTGGCGCTCACGGCGGCGTTGCGCGCGTTGACCACGGCGGCGAGCGTGTCCTGCTCGTGTTTTGCGTAGCCCTTGACGGTCTCGACCAAGTTGGGGATCAGGTCGTTGCGGCGCTGCAGCTGCGTGTCGATGTTCTGCCAGGCGTTATCGATGCGATTGCGCTTGGTGACCATGTTGTTGTAGATGCCGGCGATGGCGCAGACGATCACAACGACAACAACGATACCGATGATGACGGGAAGCATGATGTCTCCGTTTCGAATGGCAGCGGCGTTTTGCGCCTGCCGTTGTTGGTATAACGTATCTAGTATACCCGCAACCTTTGGCGGTGCCTAACTTTCCGGTAAGCGTTATGTTTCAACCAGGGAGGGGGCGCCAATATCGAACGGGCGGTACAGGTGTAAGATATGCGACAAATTAAGGAATGCTGTCTACGCCTTGAGGATGGCGATACGGATGGACCTTCGCATCAAGAAAACCTATCGTGCCCTGTTCGATGCCTTTACCGAGCTTTTGGAAGAGCATCGGTTTGAGGATTTGACGGTTGCTATGCTTTGCGACCGTGCCCTGATTCGTCGCACGACGTTCTATAAGCACTTTCGCGATAAAAACGATTACTTTGCCTTTTATATCGATGAGCTTATGACGGGCTTGCCGCAAAAACAGCCCGATGAGGCCGGCGCAGTGTCTGCCGAGGACGTGCGCGCGCTTCGACACGCGATTTTGGACGATGCCATGGATTTGATTTTGGCGCACGAGCAGCTCATGGATAACATTTTGGCAAGCAGCATGTCGGGCATGTTGACCAACGTTATTTGCGACCGCATTGCCCGCTCCATTCGCGAGCGTGTGATGAACGTGCTTGCCGAGGATGCCCTGGCGCCCGTTTCGCTCGAGACAACATCGGAGTTTATCGCCGGTGGCATTATTCGACTGTTCACAAATTGGTGGGAGTCGGGTCACGATCTTGAGCGTCGACCCGAGATGGCCGACGTGGTTGATGCGCTGTTTGAGCGCACCATGACGCCGGTGAATCACTAGAAGTGGCGGAGAGAGGGGGATTCGAACCCCCGGAACGCTCTCGCGCTCAACGGTTTTCAAGACCGCCGCATTCAACCGCTCTGCCATCTCTCCGTGAGTCGTAATGATAGCATCGTTTTGAATTTGCAACAGGGAAGGCGAACGATGACGAGCACCGAAATCGACGAGAAGTTCATGCGCGAGGCGCTGGCCGAGGCGCGCGCCGCCGCTGCGGTGGGCGAGGTACCGATTGGCGCCGTGGTAGTGCGCGCGGGCGAGATTGTCGCGAGGGCGCATAATCGCCGAGAACTCGACCAGGACCCTGCGGCGCATGCCGAGTTTTCGGCCCTGTGCGCTGCCGCTCGGTTGCTCGGTCGTTGGCGCCTTTCCGATTGCACGGTCTATGTAACGCTCGAGCCTTGCTGCATGTGTGCGGGGCTTATGGTCAACGCGCGCGTGGGGCGCTGCGTGTATGGCGCGACTGATGCCAAGGCGGGCGCGCTGGGTTCGCTGTACGACCTCAATGTCGATTCGCGCCTGAACCATCGATTTAATGTGACCGCCGGCGTGCTGGCAGGCGAGTGCCGCGAGATGCTGAGCGACTATTTTAGTGGGCTGCGTGGCGCCGATGGCGCTGGCTGCGGTTGTGGGACCGATCTTGAGGCGCATGCCGCTCATGCCGAGGCGCTCGCGTGTGCCGAAGATATTGACGTTGAGGCGGTCGATTTTGGTCCCGCGTGCCGCCGGCCCCGCCGTGTGCTGTTGGCGATTGATTCCTTTAAGGGCAGCGTTTCGAGCGCGCAGGCGGAGGAGGCCGTTGCCGAAGGCATGCGCCGTGTGTGGCCCGATGCCGAGTTGAACGCTTTGCCACTGGCAGATGGTGGCGAGGGAACGCTCGATGCCATCGCCGCATGCGGCGGTGAGCTCTCGACCTGCGAGGTTACAGGCCCCTTGGGCGACCGCGTGTCTGCCCGGATGCTGGTGGACGGTGAGCACAAGTCAGCTGTAATTGAGATGGCCGAGGCGGCGGGTATTGGGTATTCGTCCTGCATGGAGTCGGCGGCGTTGGCGGCCACAACCTATGGCGTGGGCGAGCTGATGCTCCGTGCGGTTCGTGCCGGGGTAAAGACGATCTATATTGGTTTGGGCGGCAGTGCCACCAACGATGGCGGCGCCGGCATGCTGCAAGCGTTGGGCGCCCACCTTGTCGATGAGTGTGGCTGCAATATCGCCCCCGGTCTCGCGGGCCTTGAATACGTGGCGAGTATCGATTTGGTACCGGCGCTTCGGGCGCTGAATGGTGCGCGTGTCGTGGTGCTTTCCGATGTCGAGAATCCGCTCGTGGGGCGTCGCGGCGCGCTGACAGTGTTCGGTGGGCAGAAGGGTCTGCCGACGGATGACGCTGAGGCGCTGCGCAGGTACGACAGCTGGATGGTCGGTTACGGCCGCCTGCTCGATGCGGCGATTATCGGGGCGCGGGCTCAGGGACTGTTGCGCGTGCTCGAGGGTGCACGGACATTTGGCTCGGTGCTCGGTGTGCCCGGTGCCGGTGCCGCCGGCGGCCTGGGCGCCGCGCTGCTAGCGCTCGGTGCGGAGCTATGCTCGGGCGTGGAGACGGTGCTTGATCTGATTGGGTTTGACGAGCGCGTGCGCGATGCCGACCTGGTCATAACGGGCGAGGGCAATATGGACGAGCAATCCGCCGCCGGTAAGGCGCCGGTGGGCGTGGCCCGTCGTGCGAAGCGATGTGGCAAGCCGGTGGTCGCCGTCGTGGGCGGTCGTGCTGACAACCTGGATGCGGTGTATGGGCAGGGCGTCGACCTGGTTTTGCCGGTCTGCCGCAAGCCCATGGGCCTTGAGCTGGCGCTCGATCCCCAGGAAGCCACAACCAACCTCATCTGCGCCGGTGAAGCCGCCGCCCGATCCTACGACCTCGCCCGTATCTAAAACCCATCCCCTCGATAAGTTGCGGTGAAATACGGAGTGTTTTTGCCTTTAAGGGGCCAATTCAGTCCGTATTCCACCGCAACTTCGAGAATGGCCATTCGAGGTTGGCTGCCTTGGGTCTCGAGCCGGACCGCCTGCCACGAAAGGCGGCCATCTACTACGTTAAACCGGCCACCCTCGACCATTCCGGGATTTGCAAAAATAAAACCGCAGGTAGAGAGCTTGCCGCTATTCGAAAAAGCACGCTATGGTTGACCCCTGCGACCAAAACGTAGTAGATGGGCCCTTTTCGTGGCGCAGCGTCAGACCAGTCTTTTTGGAACGGGGCTATTTTGGCTACTTGCCGATCTGATTGCCCGAGTAGTCAAAAAAGCTCCGTCCCAAATTAGCCACCTTGCCCTGTCGAGCAGGAGCAGGTAAGATATACCGAGCGCCTAGCGCGTTCGATGGGTTCGGATGACGACATGTTCCGAATCTGGTCAGGTCCGGAAGGAAGCAGCCATAAGGAGCCTCTGTCGGGCATCCGAATCCATCGAGCGCACGGGCGTTTTTTGGTGCCGCGACATGGCCCGGCCGGCGGCGAGGTATTTGGTGTCTCGCTGGTCCTCGGCTTTGCCTGCGGGATCGCTCGACTACCAAACACCTCGCCGCCGGCCGGGCCCCGTCGTCCAAAAATCACCCGTAAAGGCGCGTTAATCTGAACAATTCAATCCCTTGTCTAGTGCTGCTCATTGGCTTTGCCAAAACATGTTCGGGCGTTTTGTCTCTGTGCCTAGTTTCCTGATTGTTTCGGGGGCTTGTTCTGTAACGAGTTGCTTACGCATCTCCAGGGCTCTCCGTACTATCATGAATCAGATTGAAGAGAGATGATGATAGGGAGCGCCTATACATGATTGAGCTGCTCAGGCGTTTTGGTGGTAAGTTTCGCCGGTATATGGTGATTGGTCCTGCGTGCAAGCTGATCGAAGTGATCTTTGACCTGCTGACGCCGCTGGTGATTGCCCAGATGATCGATAAGGGCATCGGTGCGCACGATGTGAACTCCGTCGTCCACTACGGCATGGTACTTGGCGCCATGGCTGTGATCGGCATCTCGTTTACGCTTGTTTGCCAAAAGATGGCGGCGCTGACCTCACAGGGCATGGGTACCGACGTTCGCGGCACGCTTTACGAGCACATTAATAAGCTGAGCTACGCCGAGCTCGACCGCTTTGGCACGCCGTCGCTCATCACGCGCATTACCAACGACGTCAACCAGGTGCAGCTTGCTGTGGCGCTGGGCGTGCGCATGCTCATCCGCTGGCCCTTCTTGGCGGTGGGTTCCATGGTCGCGGCCCTTGCCATCGACCTTAAGCTCGGCATCATCTTTTTGATTTGCACGCCCGCCATCGGCCTGGTGTTTTGGTTTGTCATGGCGCGCTGCATCCCGTACTACAAGCAGCTGCAGGCAAAGCTCGACCGCATCGCGCTCATTTGCCGCGAGGGGCTTTCGGGCGCCCGCGTGGTCCGGGCGTTTGTGCGCGAGGGTCACGAACGTGAGCGTTTTGCCCAGGCGGCCGATGACCAGGCGCGTGTCGCAATCGCGGTGGGCAAGCTCTCGTCGATCCTCAACCCCGTCACGTTTTTGGTGATGAACCTGGGCGTGTGCGCCATCCTGTGGGTGGGCGGCATCCAGGTCAACGTGGGCGAGCTCACGCAGGGCCAGGTCATGGCATTCGTCAACTACATGACGCAGACCCTGACCTCCATCGTGTATGTCGCCAACCTGGTCGTGGTCTTTACCAAGGCGAGCGCCAGTGCGTCGCGTCTCAACGAGGTGCTCAATTGCGTGCCGAGCATCACCGACGAGGGCAACCAGCCGGTTGCGCTGCCCGAGCCGGGCGCACTGGCGGGTGGCGCTGTTCCGGTCCCCGCGCTGAGCTTGAGCCATGCGAGCTTCTCCTTTGGCGCGGGCGCCGCCAACGCCGTCAATGACGTGACCCTGGAGCTGCCGCTGGGCAAAACGCTCGGCATTATCGGCGGCACGGGCAGCGGTAAGTCGACGCTCGTCTCGCTCATCCCGCGCCTGTACGACACGGGCACCGGCAGCGTGAGCGTAATGGGTGCCGACGTGCGCGCCTGGCCGCTCGACCAGCTGCGTCATGTGGTTGCGACTGTTCCGCAGCGCGCGTCGCTCGTGAGCGGCACGATTCGCAGCAACCTAACCTGGCGCGACGAGTCGGCAACCGATGAGGAGCTGTGGGCGGCGCTCGATATAGCGCAGGCCAGCGAGTTCGTGCGCAACAAGCCGCAGGGGCTCGGCGCCCCGGTCGAGGCGGGCGGCAAGAACTTCAGCGGTGGCCAGCGCCAGCGCCTGACCATTGCGCGTGCCCTGGTGGGCTCGCCGCAGATTCTGATTATGGATGACTCCGCCTCGGCGCTCGACTTTAAGACCGATGCAGCGCTTCGCCACGCCATCCGCGAGCGCAGCGTACGCGGTGCCGCCGCGGGCGGACTCCCGCTAACCACGGTGATCGTGAGCCAGCGCGTCTCGACCGTGCGCGATGCCGACATGATCTGCGTGCTCGACCACGGCTCGGTCGCGGGCCTGGGTACGCACGACGAGCTGTACGCAAGCTGCCAACTCTATCGCGAGATTTGCCAGTCGCAGCTTCGTCGCGAGGAGCTCGAGGGTCAGCAGGGGAGCACGACGCCCGCGTCCGCCCCGGCTGCCCCGGCATCCACTTGCGCAAAGGAGGGCTGCTAAATGAATCCGTATACTTCTTCCGGTTCGGTCGCCACGATGACGGCCAACGTGTCCGGCAACGATAACCTCAACGACCTGGGCGACGGTCCGCGCCAGCCCGGCGACCCCGAGCGTTACCCCGTAGGCGCGGTAACTCGCCGTCTGCTGGGCTACGTCCGTCCGCATCGCATTTCGTTTACGGCGTCGTTTGTGAGCGCCGCCATCTCGGTGGTCTTGCAACTCTATACGCCCATCATCATCGGCGAAGGCATCGACCTCATCGTTGCCGCCGGACAGGTGGACTTTGACGTGCTGCTGCCGCTCGTTACCAAGCTCGCGATTGTCGTGGTGGGCGCGGCGGCCTTCCAGTGGCTGCAGGGCTACTGCGTCAACCGTCTGTCCTACGAGACGGTGCGCGACATGCGCGTGGAGGCGAGCGACAAGCTCAGCCGCATGCCGCTCAGCTTTATCGACGGCCATGCCCACGGCGACCTTATGAGCCGCGTGGTCAACGACGTCGATCAGGTGGGTGACGGCCTGCTACAGGGCTTTACGCAGCTCTTTACCGGTGTCATCACCATCGTTGGCACGCTCGCGTTTATGCTCTCCATCAACCTGACCATGACGCTTGTGGTGGTGCTCGTCACGCCGCTTTCCATCTTTGCGGCCGGTGCCATCGCCAAGCTTTCCAATAAGAGCTTTACGGCCCAGCAGCGCATCCAGGGCCAGCTCGGCGGTCATATCGAGGAGTATGTGGGTGAGCAAAAGCTCGTGGACGCCTTCGCCTACGGCCCGCACGCTCAACAGCGCTTCGATGTCCTCAACGCCGAGCTCTATACGGCGGGCGAGCGCGCGCAGTTTATGGGTTCGCTTTCCAACCCCGGCACGCGCTTTATCAATAACATCATCTACGCCGTGGTCGCCGTGATCGGCTGCGCGGGCGTGATCACGGGCGTGCCTGCGGCGCTCACGGTGGGCGGCGTGCAGATCTTCCTGTCCTACGCCAACCAGTACACTAAGCCGTTCAACGAGGTCACGAACGTCATCACGCAGATCCAGACCGCGTACGCCTCGGCGCGCCGCATGTTCGCGCTGCTCGACGCGCGCGAGCAGGAGCCCGACGCTGCGGATGCCATTGAGCTCGCCGCCCCGAAGGGCGAGGTTTCGTTTGAGCATGTGGACTTTAGCTATGTGCCCGGCCGCAAACTGCTGCAGGATATCTGCATCGATGCCAAGCCCGGTATGCGCTTTGCCCTCGTAGGTCCCACGGGCTGTGGCAAGACGACGCTCATCAACCTGCTACTGCGCTTTTACGATATCGATGCTGGGCGCATCGCGGTCGATGGTCGCTCCTCGCATGACTACACGCGTGCGAGCCTGCGCCGCGCCTTTGGCATGGTGCTGCAGGACACCTGGCTGTTCGAGGGCACGGTGGCCCAGAACATTGCCTACGGTTGCCCCGATGCCACGCGCGAGCAGATTGTCGAGGCCGCCAAGCGCGCTCATGCGCATAAGTTTATCGTGCAGCTGCCAGGCGGTTACGATACGGTGATCGGCGAGGACGGCGGCACGTTTAGCCAGGGTCAAAAACAGCTGCTGTGCATCGCGCGCGTCATGCTCACCGATCCGGCGATTCTGCTGCTGGACGAGGCAACGTCGAGCATCGATACGCGTACCGAGCTGCAAGTGCAGGCGGCATTCGACGAGCTCATGGCTGGCCGCACGAGCTTTGTCGTAGCACACCGCCTGTCGACGATTCGCAACGCCGATTGCATCCTGGTCATGCGCGATGGCGAGATTATCGAGCGCGGCACGCACGATGAGCTGCTCGCGGCAGGCGGCTTCTACGCCGAACTCTACCGCAGCCAATTCGCCCAGTGAGCAAGCCCGTGGGGCAAATGAACTAGGTTTGTTTGCCCCACGTCTCAACTATTTGGGGGCTTACACCGCGGACGTTTTGCCCCCATCGGTGTCGCCCATGTCGCCAATCGACAGACGGTGGTTTACATCTGTCACGTAAGTACTAAGATATTCATCTAAAATAAATTGCATTAGTGGCTTTGGTTTTGGGGGAAACGAGCAACGTGACTATGACATGCTCTTTGGTGGTCAACAGCAAGAGCGGTAATACCAGGATGGTTTCGGGCGCAATCAAGCGTGCCCTACAGGCTGCAGGCGTCGAGTTTATTCACGCTGCCGCGTTGAGCGACGATGCGGACGCAGATCAGGTTGCGCGCGAGGCGCAGGGTGCCTGCGCTGCCGATACGGTGCTCGTTGGCTTTTGGTGCGACAAGGGCGCATGCACGCCTTCGGTCGCGGCGTTGCTCTCCGCCTTGCACGGCAAGCGCGTCTTTCTGTTTGGTACCTGCGGTTTTGGTGCCGATCAGAGCTATTACCAGCAGATTATTGATCGCGTAACTTCCAATTTGGCTGGGGATGCCGAGCTGGTGGGCTGGGTAATGTGCCAGGGCAAGATGGGCCCCGCGGTCAAGCAGCGCTACGAGGCCATGCTCGAGCAAGATCCCGACAATGTCCGCTTTAAGATGCTGCTCGATAACTGGGTCGCCGCAAAGGATCACCCCACCAAGGAAGATCTGGACAACATGGCTGCAGCCGCCAAAAAGGCCGTGCTGGGGGAGTAGCTCCCATCGCTGACGGCGGTCGGTCCATCTTTCTAAATGAAACGTCCTCCCGGGCGTCGGGGCACGAAGTTCCCTGCTCTACAGTCCTGCGCAAGACGAAGGCCACATTAAGTGGCCTTCTTTGCGTGCGGAACTCGCGATGAACTTCGTGCCCCGCCGTCCGGGAGGACGCCTCTTTATTGATGGGAGGCCTGATAGGTCGATGGTTCCGTGCCCGGATGCGTCCAAAGTGGGACGGGCTTTCCGGATGGGCAGGCTTTCGGAAAATGCGTCCCGGAATTTGCCTTTGGAATGGGACGTAGTTTCCCGTTGAGGTGCTTTGCGGAAAGTGCATCCCACTCTGGGCGGTCGAAGTGGGACACACTTTCCCAAAGGCGCTCCAACGGGAAATTGCGTCCCATTATTCGGTCAAGAAACGGGATGCATTTTCCCAATGAGAGCAAAACCGGAAAATGCATCCCACAATCAGCCCTCAAAGTGGGACGCCGTTTCCCAATGAGGCTCAAGCGGAAAATGCATCCCGGAATTTGCGCTCAAAGTGGGATGCGGTTTCCGGTTGAGGGTCTAAGGGGAAAATGCGTCCCAGAATCGACGCTTGAAATGGGATGCAGTTTCCCGATGAGGCACTCGACGGAAAATACATCCCAGAAATGGCCTTTGAGCTGGGATAAGATTTCCGCGGCATCTCGGATTCTCAAAAATGAGACACGCCGTTGGCGAAAATGAGACACGTGATATCGGGCATCGGATGTATCATTTGCAAAAATGAGTCCACTCCACTCGAATAAAGCGAGGTCCCTCATGTACGTTCCACACCCACGTATCCGTAGGCTGTCGAAAATCCCGCTTGTTGGGACGGCGGCGCTTGCTGCGTTGATCGCCACGAGCGTCGCCTGCTTCACGGCCACGCCCCAGGTTGCCCAGGCGGCAGACGCGCCCGCAATCACCGATATGACCGAGCAGGATTATCAAGCCCTGGGTCTGGGCACGAGCGAGGATATTCCGGCCGATACCGTTGGCCCCTATTCCACTGATACCCCCACGACGTTTGCCACGCGCAGCGAGGTCTATATGGCAGCTAACGGTAGCCATGGCAATCGCTACACTCTGCGCGACAAGCTCGAGAACGTCGAGCGCGGTGACATTGGCGGCAGCAGCAAACTCACCGATGGCTATGGAAGTGTGTGGGGCGCCGCAAAGTTCTGGCAAAACGTCAACAACTTCGATACGAACAGCGATCTCTACAAGCATAGCGACTACGGTGGCGGCGCCTGGTCGTACCTAAGCAACAATGAGTCCTCAACAGTACTCGCCAACGACAACAACGGTTTCTCGGGCATTCACGCCACGAGTGTTGAGTTCTGCAGCGACGCCAGCACGGGCAAAAAGAGCCGCGTTGCCGAGCTCCGTGCCTACGGCGACAGTTCCTCCACGACGATTGACGGCAAGTCATACGCCGGAAAGGTTGAGCTGGTCCTCTACTCGTTTAGCAACGGGCGTACGCGCACTCTCGACACACACCTGCCGGTGACGGTCAACACTAATATGATGTACGAAGGCCGTTTTAAGTACCTGGATGCCGGTTACCTGCAAGAGCACGACGCCGTCTTTGATGTCGAGGCGGGCGATGTCGATGGCGACGGCGTCGACGAGCTTTTTGTCTACGCGGGCTGCTATGTCGACGAGAACGGCGTGCGCAAGGCTGTAGTCGACATGTATGACTTGGAGGGCGGCAACTGGAAGCAAAGCGTCGTCAAGATCGATGCCGGTAACGCCGCGGACTACACCACGCACAACAAGGGCGGGAACGACTCCTGGACGCAGCTTCAGTCAGCTCCTGTCGTTTCGCTAGCGGCCGGCGACCTCGATCGCGATTTTTGCGATGACCTCGCCATCGTGGTCTCGGCACCCTACGGCAAGAAGAATATTGATAAGTCGACGCATTGCGAGCTGTTTTCGTGGGATGCATCCAAGGGTGCGCTCGTCCATGTCGATGCTCTGGGCGACGCGGGCGCAATCTCCCTCTCCGCGAACGGCAAGACCATGGTCGCTGCGAGTGCGACGTTCGGCACGTTTGCCGCCTACGATGAAGAAGGAAAGAAGACGGGTGAAACCGTCACGGGCCTTATTCTTGCGGGCTATGACTGGCAACGCAGCGCTTTTGATTACGGCGCTTCTGACGGCAGCAAGGGGCTGTACGGCGCGCTGTACCGCTACGCGTATTTTGACTCGGAGTCTGGCGAGTTCAAGCTTTCCGATTGTAAGGAATACAGAGACGGGCTCCTTGCCTCCTATGGGCTGATGCATGTGCCCAACAGCGCATGGAAGGATAGCGCTCAGGATAAGCGCTATCCGTGCACCTTGGCGCCTATTGCCCTTGCCACTGCCAACCTTGACGGCCTGTCCGAGCAGCTGGCGGTTGACGAGGTGCTCGTGGGCGGCGATGTGTTCCGCGACTTTGCCTGCAACACGGCACAGAGCGGGGCTCAGGGCTTGGGGTCCATGGTCGGAACCATGAGCATGAGCGGTCAGCAATACAACAGCAGCAACAAGCATGACCACAAGGGTATAGAGCAGGTGTGGATCAGCGACGTCAAGGCGGGCGGCGTCTCGGGTTCGGACCGCTATAACGAGAGCTTTATCGCCGTGGTGGGCAAGCACCGCGACGAGGACCTGCGCAAGAACGATGACTACTATTGGATGACCGCCTCGCATTTTTCGCTCGACGAGAACGGAAAGGTGCGCCGCGGCGAGGAGCAGGTGATTAGCGAGAGCAACCGTCGCGGCACTACCTACGGCACATTTATCTCGCTCGCGCTGCCCGATGTCGACAACGACAGCGTCAAGATCACGTACAAGGACCGCTACAAGGTCTATACCAACCCGCGCGTGCTTGCCGTGCTGCAGGATGCGCCCTATGTTGAGGATCTGGAGCAGGCATACGGCTATCTGGTGTTGGGCGGCACGTCATACGGAGAGGAAAAGGGCACGGGGACATCCCAGGGCTATACCATTGGCGCCGAGTTGGGCGTTGCCGTCGAGGTGCAGACCGGTCCGCCCCTGGTCGCGATGAATGCTTCAGTCGATTTTGCCGCCGAGGGATGCTATGACTACCGGAGCGAGCGCACGGTCAGCGCAAGCGTAAGCTATGAGTCGCATGCCGGCGAGGGCGACAAGGCCGTGCTCTACACGATTCCGATGGTCTATTACGAGTATGAGATCGAAAATGAGGAAACTGGTGGCAAGGGCGTGATGGCGGCGCCCGTGTCGCTCGGCGCGCAGACCTCGGTCGTTAATGTCGAGGCCTATGACCGCATTGCCAAACAGCACAATATGACGCCGCTCAGCTACTTTTTGACCAACCGGTCGGGAGAACCCGGAACCTATCAAACGACGCTCAACGGCGAGACTCCCGTTGGGGATTCCTTTGGCCTGGGCAAGCCTGGCGTAACGCGCGCCTACACGCACGATGGGTTTAACGGCGCCGCCGCGCAGTCGGGGGCGAGCATTGAGCAGACCATCGAAGTCGAGGAGGGCAGGGAGCAGGAGCTCGAGCTCGGCTTGACGCTGAACGGCAGCGTTGTCATGGGCGCGAAGCTCGCAAAGCACGAGTTGTTTGGCGGCCTGTGCTTTGGTGCCAACGCCGGCTTTACTACGGGTAACTCCTCGAGTGAATCGACCGAATACGGCGGCACCGTCGACAACCTGCCCGAGGCCGCGCAGGGCAAGTACGGTTTTGTGTGGCGTCTGGGCGTCAACGCGGTGGATGTCGACAAGTTCGAGGCAGACTCGGGCGACAAGCTCGGCACCAAGGACACCGACCAGTTCTGGATCGTGGGCTATGACGTTAAGGACGTCGAGATGCCCGACGCGCCGGCCGTGACGGGCTTTACGGCAAACGCCGTCGATTCGACCAGCGTTACGTTTAGCTGGGACGATGTACTCGCAAACAAGAGTGGCTTTAGCTACGGCGTGGGCATGCTGCAGAGCAATGCGGCGGATGCGGTCGTCAATAGCTGGAAGATTGCCGACAACACGCAGACCTCGCTCAAGTGGGATGGGCTGCAGCCCAATACGGAGTATCGATTCGCCATCGCCGCCGTTAAGAATGGATCCACGACCGAAACAGGTATTCGCTCGGCAATCATCACGGTCAAGACCATGCCCGATGGCATGACGATGACCGTGAGCGGACCTGCGGCGGATGCTGCGGAGGGGTCGGATCTTGGATACGACTCTTCGGTTGAGCGCGCGGCGGGAAGCCACCTGACGCTCTCGGCGATTGGCCATGTGAAGCAACTCGGTGCCGACGATAGCGAAACAGGGCTGGCACCGACCTATATGTGGTACCGCAAGGGCCGCGGCGAGACAGAGTTTAAGCTCGTGGGTGCCGATGGCAACCTCGCGGCTGGAACGGCCTCAAAGCTCGAGATTGACCTGACCGCAGACGATGACGGTGCGCAGTATTACTGCCACGTGGGATACAACGACGTGGGCCTCGACACCGGCACGACGCTCGTGAATATCGAGGCCGAGGAGACGGCGCCCACAACGGTGAACGCCACCCCGATCCGCACGCGCCGCCTGTTCTCACAGGCAAGTGCGGGCGCCAAGAAGTTCCTGGACCATACGCTGGTAAACACCGCCGGCCCAACCGATTCCGAAGGCTCAAAGGACCCCGAGACTCCTGAGACCCCGACGAACCCGGACAAGCCCAAGTCCGACAACGGAGCTAAGACCGACACCAAGGTCAAGACTACGACCACAGCGAAGAACCTCGCAAACACCGGCGACCAAACATTCGCCCTAGTCGCCACCGCAGCAGCAGCGGGAGCAACGCTCGTAGTGATAGCCCTCATCATGCTGATCAAGCGCCGCAAGACCCACTAGTAGCCAGTCGAACATATCGACAACCCAAAAACCCGGGTAGCCAAAAAACAGGCCACCCGGGTTTTCTGTTGAGTGGAGACTCCGCAAGCGGAAACTGCATCCCACAATTAGCGCCCGGAACGGGACACATTTTCCGTCAAGCCCTCATCCGGAAAATCCATCCCAGTTTGAGCGCCCAGACCGGGACGCACTTTCCCAAAGGGTCCTCAACGGGAAACTGCGTCCCATAATTAGGCCGAGAAATGGGATGAACTTTCCCAATGAGAGCCAACCGGAAACCACGTCCCAGAATCAGCCCCCAAAGTGGGACGCACTTTCCCAACGAGCCTCAACCGGAAAATACATCCCGGAATCCAGCTGAATAGTGGGACACACTTTCCCAATCGGGTCCCAAGCGGAAACTGCATCCCATTCCAGACAAGAATTCTGGGACACGGTTTCCGGATGCAAAAAAGGCCACATGACGTGGCCTTCAACTTATATATGTTCAGCAGGTGTCTCCATGACAAGCCGCGCTTCAACACCGAGGCGTCTGCCCGGCGACGCGGAACGTAAGGTTCATCGCGAGTTCCGCACGAGCCGGAGAGCACTTAATGTGCTCTCCGTGCGAGCAGGACTGTCCGAGCAGGGAACCTTACGTTCCGCGCCGCCGGGCAGACGAACCAGTTATGAGCGACCCGCTACTTGATCTTGGTCGTGCCCGGTGCCAGGTTGGGGTCGGTCTCGTTGGCCTCGGTCTGGAAGTGCTCGGTGTACACGTTCTTGCCGTCGCGGAACATCTCGTAGTACTGCATCTTGGCGTAATCTTCGCGCGCCTTGGTGGCGGCTGCGGCGGCGGCATCGTCACCGGTGACGTTGGAGGAAAGCGCCCAGCGCAGGCTGGCGTCCTCGTAGCCCACCGAGTTGATGGCGGGCAGCGACTCGCGCAGCGTCATGTGCGCTTTCTGGTAGTCGGTCAGCGGTGCGCCGATCAGCTGCATAAGCTGCGTGGACAGGTAGTTGGTGGACAGGTCGTCGACCTCGCTCGTCTGGTCGCAGCCGGCAACGTCGTAGTTGGCCCAGATGATGTAGTCGGTCTGCCACAGACGTTCCTGGTGCGTGGCATCGTCCTCGCCGGTAAACCACTTGTCGTTGAACTTGGACGGGAAGAACGGCTGGTGGTCGCCCCAGAACACCACGACTACCTTACGGTCGAGCTTGCTCAGGGCGTTGAGGAAGTAGCGAAGCGCCTGGTCGGACTGCTCGATGCACGAGACATACTCGTCGACATCGGAGAGCGTGCCGTCCTCGACGGTCTTGGCATCCAGATCGGTCGTATCGATATTCAGGTGCATCTGCTTATCGACCGGCAGCAGACCCGTATCGTAGCCCGAGTGGTTCTGCATGGTCACGTCGAAGATAAACTGCGGATCGGCGTTCTGGTCGAGCAGCTCAAGAATCTTGTCGTAGGTAGCCTGGTCGGTCACCATGCCGCGCAAGGTGTCGGCTCCCTGGAAATCGTTGATGGACAGGAACTGATCAAAGCCAAAGTCCTTGTAGACGTTCTCGCGGTTCCAGTTGGTTGCGTGATTGGGGTGCATAGCCGTGGTGGAATAGCCGAGCGATTTGAACTGCTCTGCCAGGTTCCCGGTCGTTTCCATGTTGTAGATGGTGTAGGGGTACACGCCCGAGCCCAGGTTGGCCATGGAGTTGCCGGTCATAAACTCAAACTCGGTATTGGCGGTGCCGCCGCCGGAGGCGCCCACGCAGAGCTTGCCCGTCGACGA
>UQHQ01000027.1 GCA_900540945.1 uncultured Collinsella sp.
GACCAGAACGGGAGCCCAGTTTGCCCGGGGAGTTGCCGGTCATAAACTCAACCTCGGTATTGGCGGTGCCGCCGCCGTAGGCGCTCACGTAGAGCTTGCCGCGGCTGAGGCAGTTGGACAGGCTCTTAAAGTACTGCGGACCCTCGTAGCCGGCGCGCATGTTCTGGTAGATCGACAGATCCGAGAACGTCTCGTTCATGATGGCGATGACCGTGGGCTTCTCGCTGTCGAACTGCTCCTGGGCGGCGGCGCGCTCGTCGCTCTTGGCCGCGTCGGACTTGTCGTAGGCCTTGGCGTACTTTTTGAGCGTGGCCTTGGCATCGTCGACGGAGTAGTCGGCGGGTTTGGGCGGCTTGATGGACTGTGCCGCACTAATAAAGGCAGGCAGGTAGCCCTCGCGCCAGTAGCTCTCGAGCGGACGCCAGGTGTAGACGGTGATGCCGAGAGTGTTGTAGTAGTCGATGAGCGTAACATGCGCGGTCACACCGCCCAGGCACAGCACGGCCACGAGCAGGTTGGTGAGCAGCATGCGCTTGGCGTTGGCGGCGCCCTTCTGACGGTGCGGTGCCACCAGGCCAGCGTACTCGCACAGCAGCATGGCGATGGCGGTAAAGCCCATGGACAGCACACAGAACAGCGAGATGGAGAAGGTGTAGCCGGTGCCGGCGACCGCGGCGGCGGTGGAGATGGCCGAAAGGTCGCCCGGCTGGATGGGCATGGACTTAAACGTGATAACGAAGAACTCGGCAATGCCCAGGATAAAGAGGGCAAAGGCCAGGACCGCGGGGGCTGCGCCGTGGCGCTGGAATAGGAAGAACAAGCCGACCATGAGCGTGGTGATGATGGCCCACTCGAGCAGGATGCACAGGGGGTAGACCCAGGTAAAGTCGTGGTTGGACGATACCTCCATGCCCAGCAGCGCAAAGACGCCGGCGAGCAGCAGGCACAGGACGGCGGCGACGAGCGGTTTGCCCACAAAGGCGCCGCGCAGGCGGGCGAGCTTGCCGGTGGGGGCGGGGGCGTCGGGCGCGGCGAACGCAAAGACGCGCGGGGCGATGCGGTCGCGTGCGATGCTGGCCCAAGCGCAGCCGGTGAGGATGGCGTTGGTCAGGATGAGCATCACAAAGGCGAGCGGCTCGTTTTGAGCGACGAGGCCCACGGCGCCCCAAATAGTCAAAAAGACCTGGAACAGGCCGAAGGCGACGCTCCACCCAAGAGCGCTTTTGGCAACGGTGCCCGACTGAGCGCGAATGGCCTTGGCCTCGCGCAAGACAAGGTAGACGGTCGCCGCAAGACCGACGAGCGAGATGGCGGCAGCGAACATGCTGAGACTCCTCACAAACTAAAACGTACGAAAGCGGGGGTTTACCCGATTGTTACCAAGATATGCGCTGCAATTGGTGTCTGCGCACAACAACCAGCCATATTAACGCGCACGTGTGGCGGTGTGGCGCAATGTAGTGGCGACCTGCGCGATAATGGACGGGAATTACACGGAAACGTAAAGGCTTCTTAAAGAATTAGCGAGGATGAGGCGATGAACGAGCAGGTTTGCACCAAGGCTGTGGATACGAACGGTTATCCGGTCGAGACGACGGGCAATGCGGTGCTGGACACGTTGGAGCACCGTTCCTCCACGCGTGTCTTTGCGCGTGATGACGACGACCGCCCCGTGGCGGTGACCGACGAGCAGCGGGCGGCGATTCTGCATGCGGCGAGCCGTGCGCCGTCGGCAGGCGCCATGATGATGTATTCCATCGTAAGCATTCGCGAGCAGGCTACGCTGGACCGCCTCGCCGACCTGTGCGATCACCAGCCCATGATCGCCAAGGCGCCCTGGGCACTAATATTTGTGGTCGATTATGCCAAGTGGATCGATCTGTTTGAGCACGTGGGCTGCTTTGAGCCCGAGTTTGTCGAGCGTACGGGCAAGGCGCCCCGCCGCGCGCCGGGTCTGGGCGACTTTGCCATCGCGGCCCAGGACGCCGTGATCGCTGCGCAAAACGCCGTGGTTGCCGCCGAGGCCCTGGGGCTGGGGAGCTGCTACATCGGCGATATCGTCGAGAATGCCGAGGAAGTTGCCGAGCTGCTGGACTTGCCGCCCTATACCATGCCGCTGTCGATGCTCATCATCGGCACGCCCCGTAAGGAGCGTCCGGCCATTGCGCATCCCGTGGTGAACCTGGTGCACGAGGAGCGCTACTGCCGCGCCGATGCCGCGACCATGGACGCGCAGGTGGCCGAGATGGACGCGATGTTCCGTCCGCATGCCCGCGAGGTGGGGGAGCGCGTCGTGGACATCTATACCCGTAAGCACACGAGTCCCTTTATGGCCGAGATGAGCCGCTCCATGGAGTGGTGGTTCAAAAATTGGCTTGGAAAATGACGAATGTGACAAAGGGAAAGTCCCTTTGTCACATTCCATATCGCCGAGATGGCTTAAAGGCCGTATAAATGTTTATCTAGCTGGGAAAACAGTGCCATTCAAACATGGGCCGATTACCTATAATTCCTTCGAACATTAAAGTTGGGAGGAAACCGGCTTATGGAACAAAAGGCCAAGGAGGCAGCCTCGCACGCTGCGATTCCTGTGAGCATCTCGGCGATGCTCGTCACGCTGGGCGTGGTGTACGGCGATATCGGCACCAGCCCTATGTATGTAACCAAGGCGCTCGTTGCCGGCAACGGCGGCATCGGAAGCGTCACGGAGGAGTTCGTGCTCGGCGCGCTCTCCCTTGTCGTGTGGACGGTCACGTTGCTGACCACCATCAAGTATGTGCTCATCTCGCTGCGCGCCGATAACCATGGTGAGGGTGGCATCTTTGCCCTGTACAGCCTGGTCAAGCGCTGCGGCAAGTGGCTTATCATCCCCGCCATGCTGGGCGGCGCCGCGCTGCTCGCCGACGGCATCCTGACGCCGGCCGTTACCGTTACCACGGCCATCGAGGGCCTGCGCACCATCCCGGCGGTCCATGCCGTGCTGGGCGATGACCAGGGCCGCGTCGTCGCCATTACGCTCGCCATCATCATCGTGCTCTTCTTGGTACAGCGCATCGGTACGGCCAAGATCGGTCACGCCTTTGGCCCCATCATGACGCTGTGGTTCCTGTTCCTGGGCGGCACGGGTCTGTTCTTTGTCTTCCAGCACCCCGCCGTGCTGCTGTGCCTCAACCCGGTGCGCGGCATCGCCTTTTTGCTGAGCCCCAACAACCACGCGGGCATCATGATTCTGGGCAGCTGCTTCCTCGCCACCACCGGTGCCGAGGCGCTCTACTCCGACATGGGCCACGTCGGCCGCGGCAACATCTACGCTACCTGGCCGTTCGTTAAGTGCTGCCTGCTGCTGTCCTATATGGGCCAGGGCGCTTGGCTTATGAACAACGCCGCCAACCCCGAGCTCATGGGCATTGCCGACCTCAACCCGTTCTACCAGATGCTCGCCCCGGGCCTGCGTCCCTTTGCCGTAGGCCTTTCCACCGTTGCGGCCATCATTGCCTCGCAGGCGCTCATCACCGGCGCATTCTCGCTGGTGTCCGAGGCCAGCCGTCTGGACCTCATGCCGCACATGCAGGTCTTCTACCCTGCCGAGACCAAGGGCCAGCTCTACATCCCCATGGTCAACAACGTCATGCTTGTCGGCTGCGTCATCGTGGTGCTGCTGTTCCAGAACTCGGCGCATATGGAAGCCGCGTACGGCCTTGCCATTACGCTGACTATGATGTGCACCACGCTGCTGCTCTTCTTCTACCTGCACGAGGAGCGCAAGCTCAAGGTTGCTCCGTGGATCTTCGCGGCCTTCTTCCTTTTGCTCGAAGGCTTCTTCTTCGTGAGCTCGCTCACCAAGTTCTTCCACGGCGGCTATTTCACCATCCTCATGGCTGCACTCATCATGGGCATTATGGTGTGCTGGTACAACGGCACGGCGGTCGAGCAGCGCCAGTTTACGCTGCTGCCGCTGCGCAGCTACCTGCCGCAGCTCAAGCGCCTGCGCGACGACGACCGTTACGAGCGCATGAGTGACAACGTCGTGTACCTGACCAAGGACACCCATACCGACTACATCGACCGCGATATCGTCTATTCGATCTTGGACAAGCATCCCAAGCGTGCCCGCGCCTGGTGGTTCGTGAATGTCGAGACCATGGACGAGCCGCACACCTTTGCCTATTCGGTCGAGACGTTCGGCACCGACTACGTGTTCCGCGTGCACCTGTACCTGGGCTACAAGATCAACCAGCGCGTCAATGCCTACCTGCGTCAGGTTGTTCAGGACCTGGCTGCCACCGGCGAGCTGCCGCCGCAGACGCATGACTACTCGGTCTACAAGGATCCGGGTAACATCGGCACGTTCAAGTTCGTCCTGATCCGTAAGCTTCTGGCGCCCGAAAGCGATGTGGAGCCCAGCGAGCGTACGGCCATCACGCTCAAGTACATCATTCGCCGCGCCGCCGGCACGCCCGCGCGTTGGTACGGCCTGGAGAACTCCAACGTGAGCTTTGAGTACGTGCCGCTGTTCACCAAGTTCAAGGCCGTGAACAAGATGCAACGCCTGGCTCCCAACGAGCGGCCGTAGACGTCGGCGGCTACACGGAGTTGGTTTTTGATGGATAAGCATGAGGCCGGGGAGGTAAACATGGATACAAAGGCGCTCGATGGCCGTGAGGCGGTGGTCGAAATGGTGCGTGAGGCGCGCGTCGACGCCGCCGAAGATCGGTTCTTTACGAATCGTGCCAACATGGACATGGCCGACCGCGTGATCTCGATCGTGGCACTGGTATTTGGAGCGGTGTGCGTGTGTGCCCTGCTCGCGCACGTGCTGTTTGTCTAGCGACCGCCGGTTGCAAAGGCTATACACTTGGAACCACCACAAGGGAAACCACCACAAAGGTGCCTGTCCCTTTGTGGTGGTTTTTGTTTTTGAGAGAGGGGCGGGACGCTGATGGACGTCCGTACGGACGGCGATATTGCCGATAGCTTTTGGTGGCGGCGCACAACGCTGACGCGCCGCACTCCTCTGTATGACGCCTGCGTATCGGTGGGGCTGCTGGTCGCGGCGACGATTGTGGGCGCGCTACTCGACCATCCGGGTCTCGCGCCGAGCATCATGATCGTCTATGTGTTTGCCGTTCAGCTGTGCGCATTCTT
This sequence comes from uncultured Collinsella sp., assembly GCA_900540945.1. Classification (GTDB taxonomy): domain Bacteria; phylum Actinomycetota; class Coriobacteriia; order Coriobacteriales; family Coriobacteriaceae; genus Collinsella. Next base: position 5,146 of record UQHQ01000027.1, read on the forward strand.
TACCTGGAGTCGCCTGTATTGCTTGCTGAGCTCGGCTGCCGCCGTGGCGCTCTACAACTTCTTGTTTGTCGACCCGCGCTACTCGCTGTCGCTTATCGACCGCGGCTATCCCGGCATGTTCTTCATCATGTTCGTGGTCTCGCTTGTGTCGAGTTCGATTGCGTTGGCCCTGCGCCGCGCCTTGGCACAGGCTGCCGCCAGCGACCGCCGCACGCATATGGTGCTCGAGACCAACCGCATGCTGCAGCGGTGCGCCGATCAGCATCAGATCGTTCACGCCATGGCCACGCAGCTGGCGCGTCTTTCGGGCTGCCCTGTCGTGTGGTACAGCGCCGACGCCGAGGGCGATGACCTGCTGCCGCGCGCGACTTACACGGCCGTGGGCGATGCCGCACCGGTGCACGAACTGGCGCCGCAGATGCCGCCTCGGCTCTCGGCGTCCGCCTATGTGGGAACGCCGCTCGACGCCACGTTTGGCGGCTCGGCGTTTTATGGCATCTACCTGACGGTTCGCACGGGCGACGGCTTCGCGCGCTCGGGCGATCCCGCCTCGGTGGTGGGCGTGCTGGCTATCGTTGCCGAGCCCGACGTGCTGACGCATGAGGAGCGGACACTTGCCGATGCCATCGTGAGCGAAGGCGAGCTGGCGCTCGATCGCGCCCGCGCCATGGAGGCCCGCGAGGAGGCGGCGGTGCTTGCCAAAAATGAGCAGCTGCGCGCCAACCTGCTGCGCTCCATCTCGCATGACCTGCGCACGCCGCTCACCAGTATTTCGGGCAATGCCGATGTGCTGCTCGACCAGGGCTCGACCGGCACCGCCGTGCTCGACGCCCAGACGCGCCGCGGCCTGCTCCTGTCCATTCGCTCGGATGCGCAATGGCTCAACGCCACCGTCGAGAACCTGCTCGCCATCACCAAGCTCGAGGGCGGCGGTATGCGCCTGTCGACCACGCTCGAGCTCATGGACGATATCGTGGAGGAGGCGCTGCGCCACGTGAACCCTGCCGTGCGCGAGCACGACCTTAAGGTGGTGGCGTGCGATGAGCCGGCGCTCGTCAACGTCGATGCGCGCCTGATGGTGCAGCTGGTGGTCAATCTGGTGAACAACGCCATCACCTATACGCCCGCAGGCTCGCATATCATGATTTCGATTAGCGTCGACGATGGACGCGTGGCGTGCTCGGTGGCCGATGACGGCCCGGGCATTGCGCCCGAGGACCGCGAGCGAATCTTTGAGTCGTTCTACACCGCCAACCACGGTCTTGCCGACAGCCATCGCAGCGTGGGCCTGGGTCTTTCGCTCTGCCGCTCCATTGCGCTGGCGCATGGCGGTAGCATAGAGGTTGCCGCGGCGGACCCGCACGGCTCGGTCTTTACGATTGAGCTTCCCGTCGCCGACGTTTCGTTTGATAAGGAGTAGCGCTGTGCCGAACTCTGCCGTAAAACCGCTCATCTTGGTCGTTGAGGACGATCCCGCCGTCCGCAACCTTATTGTTGCCGCGCTCGAGGCGCACGGCTTGCGTCATATGGCCGTGGAGACCGCCCATGCCGCCATCGCCGCCGCCTCATCGCAGGCACCGAGCATCGTGCTGCTCGATCTGGGCCTGCCCGATATGGACGGCGTCAAGGTGGTGGAGTCGGTGCGCGCATGGTCGGGCATGCCGATCATCGTGGTCTCGGCGCGCAGCGAGGACGCGGACAAGATTCGCGCGCTCGATGCCGGCGCCGATGACTACCTGACCAAGCCGTTTTCGGTCGAGGAACTGCTTGCACGCATTCGCACGACGCTCAGGCGCCTTTCGTATGCGCAAACGGGTGGTGTTGCCTCCGAGGGCTCGTTCGATACCGGTGAGCTGCATATCGACTTTGATGCCGGCATTGCCACGATGGATGGCGAGGAGCTGCATCTGACGCCGATTGAGTACAAGCTCTTGTGCCTGCTGGCACATAACGCCGACAAGGTACTAACGCACCAGTTTATCCTGCACGAGATTTGGGGCACGGCAACTAAGAGCGACCTGGCGAGCCTGCGCGTCTTTATGGGCACGCTGCGCAAGAAGATCGAGTCCGACCCCGCGCACCCGCGCTATATCCAGACGCATGTGGGTATCGGCTATCGCCTGGTCGCCCAAGGGTAGGACGGCGTCCGCCATCCCACTATGAGTTGCGGTGAAATACGGTCTAAATTTGCCTAATTCCAGGCAAGCAGTCCATATTCCACCGCAACTTTGTTATTTGCCCTTGGGCTTGCTGGCGTAGAACTTCTTCTTTTTGGACTTGCCGGCAGGGGAGGGTTTGCCGGCAAAGTTGGACTTGCCGTTGCCGGCCTGCGCGTGCGCGGGCGCCGTTGCGCGAGGCTTGCGGGCCTCGGGGTTGCGCAGCTCCTCGACGCGCTCGGCAATTTCCTCGGCGCTAAAGCCGACCTCGGCCATGGCGTCCTCGATGGGCAGTCGGCGCACGATATAGCAGTGGTGCACCTTCTGGTTGCGCGCGAAGTCCTCGGGGATGGTCTGTGCCGTAATGTCCTCCAGCACGACGCCCGCGCGCGCGAGCTTGCGCGTTTCGGGGCGGAAGCCGCGCAGGTTGCAGCTAAAGATGGCATGTCCGCCCTGTGCAAGCAGGCGAGATACGCCGGCCAAAAGCTCAACATGGTCGCGCTGGACATCCCAGGTGCGGCGGCCCATCTTGGACGAGTTCGAGAACGTGGGCGGGTCGACAAAGATCAAGTCCCAGCGGTTGCGCGTCTGGCGCTGGTCGCGAATCCAGGCGAGCACGTCGTCGCGCACAAAATGATGCTGCGGACCAACAAAGCCGTTCTGGCGCATATTGCGCTCGGCCCAGTCCAGGTAGGTGTTGGAAAGGTCGACTGTCACGGTTTCCTCGACGCCGCCGTCGGCCGCATAGCAGGTGGCGGTGCCGGTATAGGCGAACAGATTGAGGAAGCGGCGTGCCTGTTTGGCGTGTTCGCGCACCAGGTTGCGGGTGACGCGGTGATCCAGGAAGATGCCCACATCCAGGTAGTCGTCAAAGTTGACGGCAAAGGTGAGCCCGCCTTCTTCGATGAGCGGCAGACGCCGGCGCGCGATGTTGGCGCGCTCGCCCGATCCGCCCTTGCCGGCGCCCTGCTTGCCGTACTGCGAGCCGCCACGCGAACGCATGCGGGCCTTGGCGTGCACATGCTCGGCCGGAACATCAAGGATGCGCGGCGCGATGGCCAAGATGTCGAGCATGCGGGCCTGGGCCAGCGCGGGGTCGATGGTCTTGGGCGCGGCGTATTCGGCGATGACGAGCCAGCGGCCCGGCGTCTGCGGGCAACCATCGTACAGGTCGATGGCAGCGGAGTAGTCGGGCAGGTCGGCATCGTAGACGCGATAGCAGCTCACGCCCTCGCGCTTGGCCCACTTGCGGCGCAGACGGGCATTCTTGCGCAGGCGGTTGGCGAACTGCTCGGACTCCGGGATGAGCACGGGCAGCGGCTTGCCGTCGCCCAAGTCGAGCGTGGCGGCAGGTTCGGGCATGGAGGAAGCGGCGGCTTCGTCGTTGGCTTCGTTGGCATCCGCAACCTCGGCCTCGGTATCCGCGCTGGTCGCAGCCTCAAACGCTGCAGCGGCGTGGTCGAGTGAGGGCCAAACCTCAAGAGCCGCCTCCTCGTTATTGGGCATGACGGCGATCGAGCGCTCGGGCTCGGCGTGGAGCGCGCGGGCCAGCAAGCCGTCGCGGGTGAGAGCGGCGACCGGCGCCGAAGCGAGCTCGGGGGCGCGGCGCAGCTCGCCGATGAGCGTCATGGCATCGTGCATGAGCGAAAGCGGGGTCTCGGTCGTGTCCGCGACCAGGGCGGCACCGGCGACGGCGCCCGCATGGTCCAGCACGGTGGCGGGCTTGGCGGCACAAAAGTCGACAAAACGCTTGTAGCCGGCGCACTTGACCATGCGCTCGGCAGTCTTGCGGGCGGCGGGGTCGATGTCTACGGCCACGATGCGCGCCTGGCGCTCGCGCGCTGCCGCCTCGCGCTCGCGCGCCTCGGCAAGCAGCTGCTCCCACAGGACAGCGTCGTGCAGCTGCCAGCCCTCAAAGCCCCAGCGCTCGCGTGCGGCGCCCGGGGCGCGGTCGGTCAGAATGTTCACGGCCTCCAGCAGCAGACCGCCGCCGGCGCACGAGGCATCGATCAGCGTGGGAAGGGCTTCGTTTTCGTAATCGTCGGCCGTCAGCTCGCGCTCGCATAGTGCGGTCCAGCCGACCTGCGCCAGCACCAGGGCGGCGTAGTCGGGGCGCAACACGTGTGCGCCCTCGCCGGCACGAGTCGCAGCGGGCGGCAGACGCTTGAACAGCGGGTCGCCCGAAAGGTCCAGGCTGATGCTCGCGCGGCGCTGACGCAGCGAAAGCAACAGGTGAACATCGGGGTCGGCGGCATCGACGTCGGCGCGACGGCCCGTGGTCTCGGCCAGACGGTCGCACAGCGCGTCTTTGGCGCGCAGGGCCGAGAAGCGCGTGTTGCGCAGCTGCTCGGTCACGCCGCGGGCGGTGATGGCGATGGTGGCGCCGGGGCGGATGATGGTCTCCCAGGCGATGTCGTAAACGCTATCGTACAGTTCATCGGCATCCTGCGCCTCAAAGCGCCCGAGTACCACGAACACACGGCTCGCCAGGCGCGACCACAGACAGGCGCGGTAGCCTTCTTCGAGCTCGCCCTCAAATGTAGCGCGGCCCTTCAGCCGGCGAACATGCGAAAGCCCGAGGCGTTTAAGCTCATCGGCGAGTGCGGACTCAAAGCCCTCGGGGCAGCTTGCGTAAAATTCCATGGGTGACCTCTCTGGTTGCGTCGCTCCATTATATGATGGATACTTCGTTTACTCTCGCCCCCGAAAGGAACCCATATGATTGATGCGTGCCCCGATTCCGCCGTGCTCTTTTTTGACGTGGACGGCACGCTGACGTCGTTCGATCCCGACAACATGACCGACAAGGACTTTTCGGCGGTTCACCCCTCGCAGGCGGTCGTCGAGGCGTTTCATCGTCTGCGCGACGCGGGACACCATGCATTTATCTGCACGGGTCGTCCCTTGTGGCTGATTGCCGATGGCCTGCGCGCGCTGAACCCGGCGGGTGTCGTTGCCATGGCGGGAGCGACGCTCGAGGTCGAGGGCCGCGTGGTGCATGAGGACTGCTTTGACGAGGACGTTATTGAGGAGCTTGCGCGCCGTATGGCCGCGGCAGGGATTGAGGCCTTTTTCGAGACCAACGTGGCTACTTTTGCCCTGGAACCCGCGGGTGTTGAGCAGTCGTCTCTGATCGGCACTTCTGTGGTGCACAGCACCGAGGAAATGCGCGTCGACGGCAGTCTGCGCGTGGGCAAGGTATGCCTCAGTGTGCCCAGTTTGGCTCGCGTGGCCAACGATGACGGCTTTATCGATCGCGAGTTTGAGCTGTGCAACACCGGTGGCCAGAATCGCGAGCTGAGCCCCAAGGGCATTGACAAGGGCGTGGGCGTGGCGCGAGCGCTGGAATACCTGGGTCGCACCGGCAACGCGCGCACCTTTGGCTTTGGCGATTCCGGCAACGATCTGGGTATGCTCGCCGCTGTCGAGACGGCCGTGGCCATGGGCAACGCTATGCCCGAGGTCAAGGCGCTCGCCGACTACGTGACTGATGATGTCGCACACGACGGCACCGTCACAGCGATGCAGCATTTCGGCCTCATCTAATGAATCCCACGTTCTGACGTTTGCTCAAACTGCGACTCTTTGCTTTTGCATGCTCAATCGATTTATCAATCCAAACACTGAGGTGTTTATACCGTTCGCCGAGAAGATAAAAAACCGCAGCTCACGCCTTGATAAACGTAGGTAAAGTGTTTAGCAGTTTAACGCCCATGTGCAAGCGAAAGGAATCAGGCAGATGGCAATCAAGGTGTTCGCTGACGGTGCAAACCTCGAGGGCATGCTCGACATGTACGAGAACGGCAACGTTCAGGGTTTCACGACCAACCCGTCCCTTATGAAGAAGGGCGGCGTGACGGATTACCGCGCGTTTGCCAAGGAGGTCCTGGCCCACATCACCGATGTGTCCGTCTCGTTTGAGGTCTTTGCCGACGACGTCGAGACCATGGAGGTCGAGGCGCGCGAGATTGCTACCTGGGCCGAGAACGTCTACGTCAAGATTCCGTGCGTGACCACCAAGGGCGAGTCTACCGCCGAGCTGGTCCGCAAGCTTTCGGCCGACGGCATCAAGGTTAACGTCACTACCATCTTTACGCCTAAGCAGGTCGACGAGATGGTCGAGGCCGTTGACGCCGAGACGCCGTCCATCATCTCGCTCTTTGCCGGCCGTATCGCCGATACCGGCGTCGACCCCATTCCGTTTATGACGGAGTCGGTTAAGAAGGCCGCCGCAAAGCCCAACTGCGAGGTCCTGTGGGCGTCCACGCGCGAGCTCATCAACATTTACCAGGCCGAGGCCTGCGGTTGCCAGATCATTACGGTGCCCAACAGCATCCTGGCCAAGCGCAAGAACATTGGTCGCGACCCGTACGAGGTCTCGCTCGATACCGTGCGCGGTTTTGCCAAGGATATCGCGGCGCTCGGTTTCCATATCCTGCCGTAGCGCGAACACCGACTGTACCGTGGGCTGTTCGCCCCGGCCTTTCCTTTCCCTATCGCTCACGCGCTCCGCGAGGGTCGCGCTAGGCAAAGGAAAGGCCGGGGCTGCCGGCACGAGCTTGCCAGCAAGTTGGCGATTGGCTTCCATATCCTGCCGTGGGCAAAGGTACCCCCGCCTGCGCCGTGCAAAATTGAGAGTATTCAGCAAGGTAAAGGTCTTTATCAGTTGACCGAAGCATGGAACGGCCCCCGTTTTGGCTCTGACGACGCTAAAACGGGGGCTGTTTTTTGCTTTTTCGTCTCTGAGGGGCATCCGGAACGGTGGAATTTGCAGAATACTCGCGATTTTGCACATCGCTACAGGGGGTACCTTTGCTTTGGCGGTTTACTTTCCCTGCACCATGGTGAGCGAGATCTTCTTGCGGTCGCGATCGACCTTTTCGACCCACACCTTGACCGTGTCGCCGACGCGCACCACGTCGCTCGGGTGCTTGACAAAGCGATTGGCCAGCTTGGAGATATGCACGAGGCCGTCCTGGTGCACGCCCACGTCGACGAACGCGCCAAAGTCGACGACGTTGCGCACCGTCCCCTTGAGCTCCATGCCGGGTTCCAGGTCGTCGATGGAAAGCGCCGAGCGGCTAAAGACCACCTCGGGCGCGTCGTCGCGCGGGTCGCGGCCGGGCTTCTTGAGCTCGTTGACAATGTCGACGAGCGTGAGGGTGCCGCAGTTCAGATCGCCAGCCAGCGTTGAGATGCTGCCCAGACGGCGCTCGATGTCGGGTACGCCGCCGCGGCTGAGCTCGCTTGCTTTAACGCCGGCGCGCTCCAGGACGGACGTGGCCACCTCGTAGCTCTCGGGGTGGACGCTTGTCGCGTCGAGCGGATTTTTGCCGCCGCTGATGCGCAAAAAGCCTGCAGCGTTGAGATATGCCTTGGGTCCCAGCTTGGGGACCTTCTTAAGCTGGCGGCGATCGGTAAAGGCGCCGTTTTCCTCGCGGTAGGCCACGATGTTTTTGGCCACGCTCGGCGTGATGCCCGATACGTATCCCAGCAGACTTGCGCTCGCGGTGTTTACGTTGACGCCTACGCGGTTGACGACGTCCTCCACCACGTGGCCCAGGGTGCGCGAAAGCTCGGCCTGGTCAAGGTCGTGCTGGTACTGGCCAACGCCGATGGACTGGGGCGGGATCTTGACGAGCTCTGCCAGCGGGTCCTGCAGGCGGCGGCCCAGGCTCATGGCGCCACGCACGGTGACGTCCAGATCGGGATACTCCTGGCTGGCGAGCTCGGAGGCGGAGTACACCGACGCGCCGGCTTCGTTAACGATGGTGTATCGCAGCCCAGGCGCCTGCTCGGCGATGAACTCCGAGACGACTTCCTCGGTCTCGCGGCTGGCGGTGCCGTTGCCGATGACGATGGTGTTGACGCCGTCCTTCTTGACGAGGCGGGCGAGCTCGCGCTTGGTGCCGGCGACGTCGTGGCGCGGCTTGGTGGGGTAGACCACGCCGTGGTCGAGCAGCTTGCCGGTCTCGTCCATGACGGCGACCTTGCAGCCGGTGCGGTAGCCCGGATCGAGCGCGAGCACACGGGCGCCGCGCACGGGGCGCGCCGAGAGCAGGCCCTCGAGATTCTTGGCAAAGACATTGATGGCCTCGGTCTGCGCGCGGACGGTGAGCTTGGCGCGGGCCTCGCGCTCCAGCGAGGGGGCCATGAGGCGCTTGTAACCGTCGGCGATGGCGGCATCGAAGATGGGGGCAAACACGCCCTGGCGGCGGGGCCAACGGCTGCCGAGGCGTGCCGTGGCAGCGGCGCCGTCGACGTTCACGCGCACGCGGAGCTTGCCCTCGCGCTCACCGCGGTCGATAGCCAGCACGCGGTGGTTGGGTATACGGCGCAGCGGCTCGTCATAGCTGTAGTACGGCTCGTAGGGGGTCTTCTCCGCAGGGTCGGTGGCCTCGACGACGATGTCGGCGGTGTTTTGCGTAAAGGCGCGCAGGTCGGCGACGTTCTCGGGGTCTTCGGCCACCGTCTCGGCAACGATGTCGGCGGCGCCGGCAAGTGCCCTCTCCGGGGTGTCGAAGCCGGCCTCCTCGTTGACGTATGCCGCGGCGGTGTCGAGCGCGCTGCCCTTGGCCGAGGCCTGCATGATGATCATGTTGGCAAGCGGCTCCAGGCCGGCCTCGCGGGCCTTCTGCGCGCGGGTCATGCGCTTTTTGCGGTAGGGCTTGTAGAGGTCCTCGACGCGCTGGAGCTGCGTGGCCTCGCGAATCTGCTGCTCGAGCTCGGGCGTGAGCTTGCCCTGGGCGTCGATAAGCAGGATGACGTCCTCTTTACGCTGCTCAAGATTGCGCAGGTAGGACAGGCGCTCGTCGAGTGCGCGCAGGGCGACGTCGTCCATGCCGCCCGTGGCTTCCTTGCGGTAGCGCGAGATAAAGGGAATGGTGTTGCCCTCGTCGACGAGCTTGACGGCTGCCTCGATGTTGTCAGCCTTAAGGTTGAGCTCGCGGGCGAGCTGGGCGATAAGATCCATGAAACTCCTTGCGTTTAAGGTACGTTTGCAGCACAGGGCTACCAAGGATACCACCCGTCCCAAAAGACTGTTTCGGGCCCGCGCCACGAAAACGACCTATCTACTACGTTTGAACCGTATGGGTCGACCATCCCTCGGTTTTCCGAGAATACGCAAGCCGTCTACCTGCGGTTTTTATTTCGCGATATTTGGCATGGTTAAGGGCGATCGGTTAAACGTAGTAGATAGGCCCATTTCGTGGCGAACGAATCAAGCCGAGGCGCATAATAGCCCCCCGCTCCAGAAAAAACGTCGGCAAGGTAGCAAAATGCCCCGCGGGTAGGAGGCTGCTCGCGGGGCAAAGAAGAGGGGGCTTGTTGGCGGCGGGCCAAGGCGCTCGGCGGGGAGTTTGCCGCGGCCCGCTCTTAAGGCGTTACAGCTCGACGAGCTGGCCGGTCTCGGCGGCCTCCTTGATGGCGTTGAGAAGCGTGAGCGTCTTAACGTTGTCGGCGGGGGTCACGACGGGCTTGACCTCGCGGCGGACAACCTTCACAAAGTGCTTGAGCTGCATCTTGTGCGGCAGCGCCGGGTCGACAGCCGGAATCTCCATCTGCAGCGGCTTGTGCCAGTTGGAGGCGCCGTCATAGGAGAACTGGTGCAGGCGGGGCAGCGACAGGGCGCCCTTGGTGCCGCCGATAAAGTAGGCGTCGGCGTCGAAGGGGCGGTACTGCGGGTCCTCGCGAGCGGTGGCTTCCCAGTTCCAGGGGCTGGCGGTGGCGTCAGAGATGGTCATGCTCGCGAGCGCGCCATCGGCAAAGCGAACGTTGACCACGGCGGAGTCCTCGGTCTCAAAACCACGGGCGGCGCTGGACTGCATGCCCTGGACGGCAACGGGCTCGCCCAGCAGGTAGCGGAGCAGGTCGACGTCGTGCACCAGGTTGACCAGGATCGGGCCGGCACCCTTCTTGCGGCGCCACTCGACATCGAAATACTCGTCATTCTTGTAGATCATGTAGTGGAAGCTCGACACGGTGAGCTTGCCCAGCTCGCCGGACTCGATGATCTCCTTGGCCTTGTTGACGAAGGGGTTGTGGCGACGGTGCTGGCCTACGAGTACGGGCACGCCGGCGGTCTCGGCCTCGGCGGCGAAGGCCTGGGCGTCCTCCAGGTCGTTGGAGATCGGCTTTTCGACCAACGGCACGATGTTGCGCTTCACAGCCTCGCGAGCAACGCCCAGGTGCAGGTCGTTGGGCGTGGCGATGATGACGGCCTCGGGCTTGACCTCGTCCATCATCTGGGCGGGATCGGTGTAAAACGGCACGCCGGCGGCCTCGGCCGTGGCGCGGGCGCCCTCAAAGGCGTCGGCGATGGCGACGAGCTCGGCCTCGGGCTCCTCGGCGACAAAGCGGATGTGGTTGCGGCCCATGGCGCCGGCACCGATGACGGCAATGCGGACGGGATTGAGCTCAGACATTTCGACTCCTTAATAGTGGTGTCGGTGGAATGCGGCAAGGGGACGCCCTTGCCGCATCAAGCAAAACTAAGCGGACTTCTTCTTGCTGTCGGAGACCATCATGTAGACGGTGAGCACGACGGCGATGGCGGCGATCACGATGGCGCCGTAGAAGGACTGCTGGTACGCGGCGCTGCCGGCCTCGGCGTGATACAGCACGGCGGTGATGGGCTGGCTGATCCAGGTGGAAGCGGCATAGCCCAAAAACATGATGCCGTAGTTGACGCCGATGTTGCTGGTGCCAAAGGCGCCACCGGTGAGCGGCGGGTAGATGACGAGCAGAGCGCCAAAGCTAAAGCCGAGCAGGGCGAGCGCCACAAAGAACATGCTCTGCGTAAAGCTCATCGACATGATGACGAGGGCGACGATGGTGACGACAAGGCTGATGAGCAGCGACTTGTAGGCGCCGAGCTTGTCGATGATCTGGCCAAAGGACAGACGGCCAACCAGGTTGGCGCAGGTGTTGACGGAGACGACCACGCCGCCAAGGGCGACGGCCGCGGCGCTCGTGGGGTCGGTGAAGAGCTGGACGGCGGCGATGGAGGCAACCTTGCCGACGAGCAGGGTGCCCGCGGTGGCGGCAAAGGCGAAGGTGACGATGAGGACCCAGAAACGCGGGGTCTTGACCATCTCGCCCGGGGTGAGGTCGCCGAAGGTGCCGGCATGCGCGCCGCCCTTGGGGGCCTCGAAGCCCTCGGGCAGCCAACCGGCCTCGGGGGCCTTCAGGAACAGGGCGGAGGCGGCAATCGTCACAAAGAAGATGACGCCGAGCGCCTTAAGGGCGCCAAAGATGCCCAGGCTCGGGATGAGCAGCGAGGCGAGCACTGGGGACAGCACGGCGGGGCCGGCGGTCGAAGCGGCCAGGGTGATGCCGGAGGCGAGGCCCTTCTTGTCGATGAACCACTTTTGGCCGGTGGTGAGCGCCGGGTTGTAGCCCAGGCCGTTGCCGACGGCGGCGACGAGCGAGAACCACAGGTAGAACTGCCACGGCTCGGTGACGGTGCCGGACATGAACCAGCCCAGGCCGTAGCACACGGCGGCGGCGATCACGACGTTGCGCGGGCCGATCTTATCAGAGATGCGGCCGGCGAAGATGCCCGTCACGGCCATGATGGTCTGAAAGACCGGGAAAGCCCAAGTAAGGGCGCTGGACCACTCGGGGTAGACGGCGAGCAGGTTCTTGCTCACGACGGAATACAGCGCGATGGAGCTGATGAAGAACATGGTGACGCACGCGGCGGAAAGCACGACGGCGCGACCCTTGTTGGAGTTGGTGGAAGCCATTGGACTCTTTCTAATCGATACGGGGGGAGGAGCAGGCGTATTCGCGGGCCTCCCTGTTAGGTTGGTTTACTGGTCAGTCGGCTTGGCGACGCCGGACTCATCGGACCAAAGCTCGACACCCTTGTTCTTAAGGTAGTTGTCGGCATAGGCGCGACGGCCGCCGGGCTTGGCAGTGAGGTCGCCCATCATGTTGGAGAAGCCGCCGTCGACCTTGATAGCGTCGCCGGTGGTAAAGTCCGAGCGCTTGGACGCCAGGAACATGACGGCGTTGGCGATATCGCTGACCTCGCCGATGCGGCGCGTGGCGATCAGGCGGCTGCGGCTCTTTTCGACCTCGGGGTCGGCGTAAAAGCTTGCCGACATGGGGGTCTTGACGAAGCAGGGCTCGACGCAGTTGGAGCGCACGCCGTAGGGGCCCCATTCGGCAGCCAGCATCTTGGACATCATGTTGACGCCCGCCTTGGTGGAGCTGTACACGCCCGAGAACGTCTCGGGGGAGTGGCTGGCAACGGTCGAGATGTGCACCAGGCGGCCCTGGCCGGCTTTGATCATCTCGCGACCAAAGCGCTGCGAGGTGATGAAGTAACCGGTGAGGTTGACGTTGAGCACCTGCTCCCAGTCGCTCAGCGGCAGATCCTCCATGGCGGCGAAGCGCAGGATGCCGGCGGTGTTGACGAGGACGTCGACGCGGCCGAAGTTGGCGATGGTGGCGTCGACGGCGGCCTGAACCTCGGCCTCGTCGGTGGCGTTCATCTTGTAACCCTCGGCGTGGATGCCAAACTCGGCAGCGAGGTCGGCGGCAGCGGCCTTGACCTTCTCCTCGTCCAGATCGAGCAGGACGACGTTGGCGCCATTGCGGGCGAACTCGCGGCAAATCTCGACGCCCATACCGCCGAGCGCGCCAGTCACGGCGCAGACATCGCCCTCGAGCTTAAGCCAGTTGCTCATAGGAACTTCCCTTCTTGTGCCTCCCTGTGGGGCGTTCCATTAACCGACCCACGTGGTTTTCGCAGGTTATCGTATGCTTTGCATTTGCGCAGGTGAATTGCATATTTGTTAGAATGGCGTTAACCGTAGGTTTACACTGTGCGATGCAGTTCATTCTCAATTGAGCGCGTGACCTGCGAAAACAACCCCCTGTGGCGCCATGTGGCCACGGGCGCGAAAACGGGAGATTGACGTGTACGATCGACGACTTGAGGCCATATCGGCCGCCGCGGAGCTGGGAAGCTTCTCGCGTGCGGCGGCAAAATTGCGCGTGTCGACTCCGGCGCTCGTCAAGCAGGTGTCGGGCTTCGAGGCCGAGTTCGGCATCACGCTGTTCGAACGCTCGCACTCGGGCGTCAAGGTGACGCCGGCGGGCACACTGCTGGTGGACGACGCGCGCTCAATCATGCGGCAGTCCGAGGACGCGCTGCGCCGTGCCCGACGCGCCGCGGGCGATGGCGGTGCCGTGCGCCTGGGCGTGTCGATGATGTGCCCGGGGCGCCAAACGCTGTCGATGTGGTCGGGCATTCACGATCTGGAACCGTCGCTGCGCTTTGAGATCGTGCCGGTAAGCGACCTCTACGATGAGCGCGAGACCGTCATGCGCAGCTTGGGCCGCGAGGTCGATGTGGTGCAGTCGAGTTTTTCTACCCCACGCTGGGGTGATGCCTGCCAAAGGCTCCGCATTGTCAACGTGCCGTTTTATATTGACCTGCCGCGCACGAGCCCGCTGGCGCGCAAGAATCGCATTACGGTCGCCGACTTGGAGGGCATGCGTCTGCGCGTACTGCGCCACGGCAACGACGCCATGGACAGCCTGCGCATCGACCTGTTGGCCGACGGCGGCGTGGATGTGATCGATGTGGATAGCTTTGACTTTGCGCTCTTTAACGAAGCCGAGGAAAAGGGCGACGCGGTGCTTACCTGCGGCGCATGGTCGGGCGTGCACCCGGCCTTTGTGGGCGTACCGTTCCTGTGCGGGCGAGAGGTGCCGGTCTTTTTGCACTACCCGCTCGAGCCAACCCTCCAAGTCCAGAAATTCGTCAACGCCATGGCCCAACTTCTCAACTAGCTCATCTGGGACGGGACTTTTTTGACTACTTTTGTCGCCCTGCCTGCCCGATGATTTTTCTGGGACGGGGATTTAATAATCATCTTTACAAAACGAGGCCCTGGCCAAACGGCCAGGGCCTCACAAACTTTTATTCCGTTCTAAACGACGGGCTGATCGTGCGCAGGAGGGCGCCCCGAGGGTGGCGGGGTATTTCCTCCGCGCGCAGTTTCGCAGCGCAGCGAGAATGTTTGAGCACGGAGGAAATACCCCGCCACCCTCGGGGCGCCCTCCGTCAGTAACCGGTCCTACTCGAGCTCAAACGCACCCGTGTACAGCTGGTAGTAATATCCGCGCTTGGCGATCAGCTCGTCGTGGTTGCCGCGCTCGATAATGCGGCCGTGGTCCAGACAGATGATCGCGTCGGAGTTGCGCACGGTGGACAGGCGGTGCGCGATGACAAACGTCGTGCGACCCTCCATGAGCTTGTCCATGCCCGCTTGCACGATGGCCTCGGTGCGGGTGTCGATGGAGCTCGTGGCCTCGTCCAGAATCATTGCCGGCGGATCGGCGACGGCAGCGCGTGCGATCGAGATCAACTGGCGCTGGCCCTGCGACAGCTGCGCGCCGTTGCCGGTGAGCATGGTGTCGTAGCCGTCGGGCAGGCGGGTGATAAAGTCGTCCGCGCCCGCGAGCTTGGCCGCCGCGATGCACTCCTCGTCGGTGGCATCCAGGTTGCCGTAGCGGATGTTGTCCATCACGGTGCCGGTGAACAGGTTCACGTCCTGCAGCACCACGCCCAGCGAGCGGCGCAGATCGGCCTTGCGGATCTTGTTGACGTTGATGCCGTCGTAGCGGATCTTGCCGTCGGCGATGTCATAGAAGCGGTTGATGAGGTTGGTGATGGTCGTCTTGCCGGCACCGGTGGCGCCGACAAACGCGACCTTCTGGCCCGGCTTGGCGTATACGGACACGCCGTGCAGCACCTCGTGGTCGGGTGTGTAGCCAAAGTCGACGTTGTCCATGACCAGGTCGCCGCGTAGCGGTACGTACTCGACCTCGCCGGTTGCACGGTGCGGATGTTTCCATGCCCACATGCCGGTGTGGTGGTCGGCCTCCTCGAACTGCCAGGTCTCGGGGTTCACCTGAGCGTTGACGAGCGTCACATAGCCTTCGTCGGCTTCGGGCTCCTCGTCGATGAGCTCAAAGATGCGGTCGGCGCCGGCGAGGCCCATGACCACGGCGTTGATCTGCTGCGAGATCTGACCGATCTGTCCGCAGAACTGCTTGGTCATGTTGAGGAACGGCACCACGACGGCGATGGACAGCGTCATGCCCGAGATGCTCAGGTTGGGCACGCCCAGCGCCAGGAAAATGCCGCCGGCAAGGGCCACCAGCACGTAGAGCAGGTTGCCCAGGTTCATCAGGATGGGCATGAGGATGTTGGCGTACATGTTGGCCTTCTGGGAGACCTCGAAGAGCTTTTCGTTGCGCTCGTCAAAATCGGCCTCGGCGGCAGACTCGTGGCAGAATGCCTTGACGACCTTCTGGCCGTTCATGACTTCCTCGATGTGGCCCTCGACCACGCCGAGCTCGGTCTGCTGCGCAATAAAGAAACGCGCGGAGTTGGAGCCGAGCAGCTTGGTCATAAAGGTCATAAAGGCGACGCCGGCCACAATGACCAGGCACATCCACACGCTGTAGTACAGCATGATAAAGAACACCGTGACGATGACGATGGTCGTCATGAGCAGGTTGGGCAGCGACTGACTGATCATCTGGCGCAGCGTGTCGATGTCGTTGGTGTAGTGGCTCATGATGTCGCCGCGCTGGTGCGTGTCGAAGTAGCGAATTGGCAGGTCCTGCATGCGGTTGAACATCTTCTCGCGCAGCTTCTCGAGCGAGCCCTGCGTGACGATGGCCATGGCGCGGTTCCAGAACAGCGAGGACAGGATGCCGACGCCGTAGATGCAGGCGAGGGTGGTCACGAGCTGTGCGATCTTGGGCTGTGCGGCTTCCCAATCGCCCGACTGCCACGATTCGCTAATAATCTGCAGAGCGCTCTGAAGGAAGGTCGCGCCGATGGAGTTGATGATGGCGCAGAGTACCACGCCGACGACGACGAGGGGCAAAAGCACGGGGTAGAAGCCAAAGAGCGTCTTGATGAGGCGCGACATGGTGCCACCCTTGCGGTTGAGTGCGCGCTCGGCGGTCGTTGCCTTACTCATGTGCCTCGCCTCCTTCCTGGGTCTGAGCTTGCGTTACGGATGCCTCGGTGTCGGCCTCGACGGCCCCTTCGCCCTCGGCAGACATCTTGTTTTGCGAGGTAAAAGTCTCGCGGTAGATCTCGCTCGTCTTAAGCAGCTCGTCGTGGTTACCGATCTGCGCGATGCGGCCGCCCTCCATGACGATGATGCGGTCTGCGTCCTGCACGGAGCTGATGCGCTGGGCGATGATGAGCTTGGTCGTGTTGGGCAGATAGCTTGCCAACCCTGCGCGAATCTTGGCGTCGGTCTTGGTGTCGACGGCGCTGGTGGAGTCGTCCAGGATCAAGATCTTGGGGCGACGCAGCAGGGCGCGCGCAATGCACAGGCGCTGCTTCTGACCGCCGGAAACATTGGAGCCGCCCTGTTCGATCCAGGTGTCATAGCCCTTGGGGAAGCCATCGACAAACTCATCGGCGCAGGCCAGATGTGCCGCCTCGCGGACTTCCTCGTCGGTGGCGTTCGGGTCGCCCCAGCGCAGGTTTTCGGCAATGGTGCCGCTAAACAGTACGTTTTTCTGCAGCACCATGGCCACCTGGTGGCGCAGGGCGTCCAAGTCGTAGTCGCGCACGTCCATGCCGCCCACGCGCACGGTGCCCTCGGTGGCGTCGTACAGGCGGGCGATGAGGTTAACGAGCGTGGACTTGGCCGAGCCGGTACCGCCGATGATGCCGATGGTTTCGCCGCTCTTAATGTGCAGGTCGATATCGTCGAGCGCCTGGCGCTTTGCATGCGCGGAATACTTAAAGCTCACGTGGTCAAAGTCGATGGAACCGTCGGCAACCTCGAGCACGGGCTCGGCGGGATCGGCGATCGTGGGCTCGGCGGCCAGCACCTCGGTAATGCGGTGCGCCGATTCGTCGGCCATGGTCACCATGACAAAGATCATCGACAGCTGCATCAGGCTCATGAGGATCGCGAAGCCATAGGTAAAGATCGAGGAGAGCTGGCCCACGTCGAACAGCGTGCCCTGGCTCGTGATGATGAGCTTGGATCCCAGGTAGATGATGACGACAAACGCGCCGTTGACGCAGATGTTCATCATGGGGTTGTTAAAGGCGAGCAGCTTCTCGGCGCGGGTGAAGTCCATCTGGACGTCGCGTGCGGCGGTCGCGAATTTCTCCTTCTCAAAGTCTTCGCGCACGTAGCTCTTAACCACGCGCATGCCGGTGACGTTTTCCTCGACGGACTCGTTAAGGGCATCGTACTTGTGGAACACGCGCGAGAAGATGGGGCGCACCTTAAAGATGATAAAGAACAGCCCAAAGCCCAGCAGCGGAATGATGACCAGGTAGACCATGGCAACGCTGCCGCCCATGATAAACGCCATGGTAAAGGCGAAGATCAATACCAGCGGCGCGCGCACGGCGATACGGATGATCATCATAAAGGCCTGCTGCACGTTGTTGATATCGGTGGTCAGGCGCGTGACGAGCGAGGAGCTCGAGAACTCATCGATGTTGGCAAAGCTGAACGTCTGGATCTTGTAGAACAGGTCGTGACGCAGGTTCTTGGCGAAGCCGCAGCTCGCATGGCTGCAGGTGACGCCGGCGGCGGCACCAAAAGCAAGCGACGTCAGCGCGATGAGCACCAAAAAGCCCGCGGTGGGAAGCATCTCGGCTACGGTGGCGCCGTCTTTGATGGCGTCGATCAGGTTGGCGGTGATAAATGGAATCAGCATCTCGCAGAGCACCTCGCCAAGCACGAGCAATGGCGTGGCAACAGCGACTTTCATATAGTCGCGGATGCTGCCCATGAGGGTTTTAATCATCCAGTTCCTCCCAGGTTACACGGATTTTCTCGAGCATTTCGGCGAGCTGCTCGCGCTCGTCGTGAGTGAGGGCACTAAAGGCCCGTTCTCTAAAGCGGATGCGGGCCGCCTGGTCGATGCGGGCGTTTTCCCGGCCGGTTTCGGTCAGGCGAATGGTGAGCTGCCGTCGATCCTTGGGGTTACGGCTGCGCTCGATGAGACCGTTGACCTCGAGCTTGGACAGGATCTCGGAAAGCGACCCCGGCTTGAGGTCAAAGTGCATGCCGAGTTCCTGCTGCGACATCTCGCCGCCGGGCTGCTTGGCCAGCAGGCAGATGATGGGCGCCTTGCCGGACACGCCTCCGCCATGAAAATGCATGTAATGGCCGCAAAAACCCAGGCCGCTCAGGATGCGCTTGGCGAGTTTGTCTTCGGCACTGACCGCTTCGGGTACATCCGCCGGCTGTGACGGGTCGCCGCCGGGCTCGTGCGAACAAAGGTTAAGAGGTTCATCGCACATGAATTAGTGTTGCTCCTTTCTTTAGTTAGGTAGTGGAATTGTTTTGTGCCTAACCAATCTAGGAGCATGAGAAATGAATGTCAAGGTACCAAACTAGTGGTTACGCGGTTTTGCCAAACCGCGCAACGGCTCGACGCTGCAAACCCGCCAGAGCGGCAATCTGCCTTTCAACTTCGGCGGCATGACCAGAAGGTCAATGCCGCCTTGCTTCAAGGCACCTTGCTCGCTCTGACGGGTTTTCGCTGACTTCGCCAAAACATCGGCGTTGCCCTTGTTGGGATAGTCGTTGGGGACGCTCTTGTTGAGTGATCCGTGGGGGACGGAGGAAAACGAATCATTTTGGGCTGCGGTGACACCCTTTCGAAGTTGCTTTGTCCAAAACTATGCCGGATTACTACGATGAATTCGAAATATCAGACCTCGGCATTGTTTTTCGTAAAATCACAAGCTGTCTACCTGCGGTTTTGCCGGAGTGCAATTCGTTGTGGTTGGAGGCTAACGGTTTATCGTAGTAATCCGGCATAGTTTTGGAATGGTAGTAAATAGATGGCAGCTACTGTGCCGCTACCGCCGCGATTTTGCCTCCCATTTCCGTAACCTTTCCGCAACAATGTGCCCTCCTCGGCGCCTGCGCCCGCTTGCAACGCCCCCTGCGCTACACTTAGTCGCACTATGGCGCCGTCGCGTCGCACCCGACCCAAGGGGGACACTCATGAAGAACACTCAGCTGCTGCTGATCAACGATATGTGCGGCTACGGTAAGGTCGCGCTTTCTGCCATGCTGCCGGTGCTGTCGCACATGGGTTACCGTATCCACAACCTGCCGACGGCCCTCGTTTCCGATACGCTCAACTACCCCAAGTTTTACATCCACGACACCACGGAGTACGTGCGTCAGAGTCTTGCCATCTGGGAGGAGCTCGGCTTTGAATTCGACGCCATCTCGACCGGCTTTATCGTGACCGAGGAAGAGGCGCGCATCATCTCGGACTTTTGCCACCGCCGTTCGCAAAAAGGCACCAAGGTGTTCGTCGACCCCATCATGGCCGACAACGGCAGGCTCTACGCCGGCGTGCCCGAATCGACCATCGGCCTTATGCGCAGCCTGGTCGAGTGCGCCGACTACGCGGTGCCCAACTATACCGAGGCGTGTCTGCTCACCGATACGCCTATGGCCGAGCAGATTACGGCCGATGAGGCTCGTGCGCTCGTGGACGCCATGCTCGCGCTGGGCGCCAAGTCGGTGGTCATTACGAGCGCGAAGGTCGACGGGGCGAGTGCCGTCATCGGCTACGACCATGTGGCGGGAGAGTACTTCACGATTCCCTTTGAGCTGATCCCGGTGTATTTCCCGGGCACGGGCGATACGTTCTCGTCGGTGCTCGTGGGTCGCGTTATGGCCGGCTGGAGCTTACAGCGTGCGACGACCGACGCCATGCGTGTGGTGGCCGAGCTTATCGAGCGCAATGCCGACCAAGAAGACAAGTCGGCCGGCCTTCCCATCGAGGCCTGCCTGGATGTGATCGACCATGAGTAACGCCGGCGAGGGCGGCGTCAAGCCTGCGGGCGAGAACGGGCTGCTCGGTGCGCCGCGTGGCAAGCGTCCGCGTATCCGCGTGAGCTGCGTGGACCAGCTGGGTGCGTGCCGTTGTCACCATGGTCACAAGCCGGGAGACGTCTTCGACTTCGATCGAGACCGCGGCAAGATGTGCGCTATGGCCTGTCACGTGGGCTTTCCCTATATCGATATCCTGCGCTACGGCGGAACCGTGCCTGGCAACGAGCCCGGTACGGCAAAGTTCTGCTGCCCCGAGGTCGATACGTTGAACGTCTGGCTTGCCGAGATCGTCGACGAGTAACCGAGCGCAATGTGACAAAGGGGCAGCCCCTTTGACACATTCGCCGGTGATGCCCCTTCTTTTGCTTATAATTTCAAATCTCTGCATTTCATCCGATTTTAGGTTCTAAAAATTCTGCGTTTCATCGATAATCAAGCATATAAAACTTTGCATTTCATTCGATGACACCGAGGGGAGAGCCTATGCTGCGCAGGAAAATAGCGGCAGAGCTGGAGCGTTGGCTGAAGTCTTCCGAGCAAAAGGCCTTGTTCATTACGGGTTCTCGCCAGATTGGCAAAAGCTATTCGATTCGCGCATTTGGCAAAGCCAACCATGCAACCTACATCGAGCTTAACCTCATGGAAAACCGCCAGGCAAAAGATGCTCTTCTCGAGGCGCGGAATGCCGATGATTTCATCAGCAGGGTGACGCTTCTTTCGGGAAAGTCGATTGCGCCAGGCAAAACGCTCGTGTTTATCGATGAGGTCCAAGAGGCCCCCGACATCATGACGATGGCAAAGTTCCTTGTTGAGGACGGGAGGTGCCGCTGGGCGTTTTCGGGGTCAATGCTCGGGACTCAGTTCAAGGGCGTCAGGTCCTATCCCGTGGGGTATGTCCACGAGCTTAGGATGTTCCCGCTCGATTTTGAGGAGTTTTGCTGGGCAACCGGGGTGAGCGAGGGGGCTCGCCAAACGATACGTGACGCGTGTATCAGCGAGAGGCCCGTTCCTGATTACATTCATGACGCGATGATGGCAAACTTCAGGACCTATACCGTTGTCGGCGGAATGCCGGAGGTCGTGCAGCGTTTCCTTGACACGCAGGGCGACCTTGCCTCTGTTCGTCAGCTACAGTCAGAGCTCAACGAACAGTACCGGCGGGATATCTCCAAGTATGCAAGCGGGCGAGCCCTTCAGGTGCAGAGCATTTACGATCAGCTCCCTATTATGCTCGAGGGCGAAAACAAGCGCTTCGTGCTCAATTCCATTGACCCCAAGGCTCACTACGAGAAGTATCAGCGAGATTTTGTATGGCTTGTCGATGCCGGCGTTGCTCTCAAAGCCGATATCGTAACCGAGCCAAAATCGCCCTTGCTCAAGACGGCACGGCCATCGCAGTTCAAGCTATATCAATCGGATACGGGCATGTTGATGGCGCGCTACCCCGTCGGAGTCGCCCAAGCGGCGTATCTTGATAGCAAGGAGCCCAATCTGGGCGGCATTTACGAAAACGTGGTGGCCCAGCAGCTGGCTGCCCAAAATCGCCAGCTTTACTACTATCAGACAAAAAAGCGCGGTGAAGTGGACTTTGTGGTCGATGGACCGGATGGGACGGCTGTTCCGATCGAGGTTAAATCGGGCTCCTATTACCACGCGCACGCTGCGCTCGGTCATGTGCTTGATACGGCTGAATATGGCGTAAGGCTCGGGATTGTTTTCTCGAGAGGCAACGTTGAGCGCAACGGAGCGGTTCTCTATTTGCCGCTATATGCGACCTGGGCCCTTTCGGATGTTTTGGGCGACTCCTGCGCCGAGGGGATAAAGCTGGAGGTCAAGCCGGTCTAGGGCTAGTCCCGGATGTGACAAAGGCGTGGCCCGCGACCTCGATTGCCTACAGCTGCTCGAGCATAGCGGTGCAGCCGTCGAGTACGTCGCGGTAGGTGGCATCGAAATTGCCGGTGTACCAGGGGTCGGCCACGTCGCCGGGGCGCTCGGTCCAATCGAGCATGCGCGTAATCTTGCCGTCGGGGTCGTCGCCAAAGATGCGACGCAGGCCACGCGCGTTCTCGTCGTCCATATAGACAATGTGGTCCCAGTCGCCATACTCCGCGCGACGCACCTGACGTGCACGATGTGCGACGACGGGAATCCCGACCTCGCGCAGCTTGGCAACGGTACCGTGGTGTGGCGGGTTGCCGATCTCCTCGGTCGAGGTCGCAGCGGAGTCAATGACAAACTCGCCCGCGCGCCCGGCGCGCCGCACCAGCTCGGTAAACACCGACTCAGCCATCGTCGAGCGACAGATGTTGCCATGGCAGATAAACAGTATGCGTTGCATGAGCGGTTTCCTTTCTAGGCGGTCGTGCAGGGCTTACAGACTGCTCTTGAGGCAGTTTGCTCCAATAAAGCCCGCTGCGTACAAGGGGAGGTGGCGCAGCTCGCGCCCGTCATCGGTTTCGCTGCGGGAAAAATTGTTCTCGGACAAAATGTAGGCATATGGCGATCGGGCTTTGTCCATAAACGACCCGAGGGTTCTCGCGCGCACGTTACGTGCGGACTTTACTTCGACGGGCACAATTTCCATACGGTCGGTCTGAAGTAAAAAATCGAGCTCGCCGGTCGTCTTCCAAGACGACGGCGGCACCCAGTAATACGTCTGCAAGCCATTGCCCGAAAATGCTTGCATGACCGAGTTTTCCGCCAGGGCGCCTCGGAAGTCGGAAGATAGCGCTATGGCGGAATCCTCTTTGAGGTCGAGCCAGAGCCGCGGGTTGATGCCGAGTTTGTAGAACATGAGGCCGGTATCGAGAAGATAGACCTTAAAGAAACTTCCATCTTCGTCGTCGAAGGGAACGAGGGGAGGCTCGATGCCTTCGGTCAGGTTGTTGACCGATATGATGCCGGCGCCTTCGAGCCAGTCGAGCGGCTCCCACAACCTTGCGGGCGCGGCCCCGCCCTTCGCCGCGCAC
>UQHQ01000028.1 GCA_900540945.1 uncultured Collinsella sp.
GACTTTGTTCCTCGCCGCTTCCGCGGCTCGAGGTCCCCGTTCTCCTCGGCGGGGTTGTCTAAGATTGTTGTTGAACTTCGGCCTTTGGCTCAAAGAAAAACGGGAGATGCGATCTGCATCCCCCGTTTTTGTTGCACCTACTCTAGGTCAATAAATTTGGTGCTCAGAATCTTGCCGTCCTTGACGAGTATTCTGGCCATGGTGGGGCCTCGGGTGCCTCTGGGGTAGCTGGCGCTGCCTGGGTTGAGGACCAGGCAGCGGCCCACTTGAGCTTCTTTAGTTACGTGGGTGTGGCCGTTGATGGCTACGTCTACGGACCCCACCGGGAGGTCTTCGCGGTAGTGGGCTACGGCGAACTTGAGGCCTTCGTAGGTAAAGAGCGCCAAGCGGTCCACATCGGGGCCGTAGTCGCGGCAGTAGTCGTTATTGCCCAGCACCGCTCGCACGGGGGCGATGGTGCGCAGATGCTCGTAGTCCATCTCCGACGTAAGGTCGCCGGCATGGATAATCAGATCCGCACCCTTAAGCTCGTCCAGAAGCGCAGGCGAAAGATAGCCGTGGGTGTCCGAGATAATGTCGATACGCTTGGCGCTTGCACTGTTCATGGGATCCCTTCCGCAAAAAGATTTGGTGCATTCATGCAAAAAGCCCCACGGCTCCGCAGACGATTTTGGTCTACAGGGCTGCGGGGCCGGTGTACTAGAGGCTCAGGGCCTTTTTGAGCGGTACGACGCGACGGCGCGAAACCGGTACGCGTTCGTCGACGCCCGTAATGCCCAGCTGGATAGCGCCCGAGGGAACCGTCTCGACGTCGGTGACACACGCCAAGTTGACGATATAGCGGCGGTGAACGCGGAAGAAGCCAAAGTCACAGAGCTTGGCCTCGAACTGCGCCAGCGAGGTCGTCGACAAAAAGCGGTCGTCGACCGTATAAATACAGGAGTAATCATCCTTGGCCATGATAAAGCGAATGTCGTCCACGGGGATGAGGACCTTGCGGCCGCCCTTTTCCACCGGGATGCGCTCGATGGTCACCTTGCTGTCCGTGACAGGCTTGGCGCGTTGCATAACCTTATCGATCGCTCGATCCAGGCGAGCCTCCTCGACCGGCTTCATCAGATAGTCGACGGCATCCACATCAAACGCCTCGACCGCATGATCGCTGTACGCGGTTACGAATACGATCGCCGGCGGATTCTTGAGCTTATGCAGTGCCTCGGCAAGTTGCAGACCCGAAGCGCCAGGCATCGAGATATCGAGGAACACAACATCGACGCGGCTCTCCATAAGCATCTCGATGGCGGAGCGAACGCTCGACGCTTCTGTGATCGTGCCGATCTTGCCCGTCTGCTCGAGCAAGAAGCGAAGTTCCGAACGGGCCGGGGCCTCATCATCCACAATCATCGCACGCAGCATAGGGATAAAACCTTTCGTCAACTAACTACGTCGGGCATCCGCCAACTAGCGTTAAACCCGCAACCTATCATTCTACTCTTGAATGTCGAAGAGGCTCTCCGACAAATCGAGATGCAGGAGCACTTTAGTGCCCTTGCCCGGGGCCGATTCGACGCGCGTATAGGAGTGCGGTCCATAAAAGCGATGGATGCGCTCCGAAATATTGTGCATGGCCACACCGGCGCCGCCGCCCTGCGGGGAGCTGGCGTCGGGACGGGCGGAGCGTTCGTCAAACAGTCTGGCAGCGGTGCCTTCGTCCATGCCCACGCCGTTATCGGCGACCACAATCAAAATCGCATCTTCGCCATCCCTGTGGACCGACACGTCGATCCTCAGTGCATCGTCGTCGCCCATACCGTGGCGCACGGCATTCTCGACGATTGGCTGAATTACAAATGCCGGCACCAGCGTGTCCTCGACGTCCTCGGACACGTCGAAGGTCGCCAGCACGCGATCCTCGCCAAAGCGCGCCTTCTCAAACGTCAGGTAGCGCTTGGTCTGCGCGACCTCGCGCGACACGGGAATGAGCGAGCCCGAATTGTCGAGTGTAGCGCGATAGAACGAGGAGAACTCGCGCAGCAGCTCGCGGGCGCGCAGCGGATCGGTACGCGTAAACGACGCGATGGTGTTGAGCGTGTTGAACAGAAAATGCGGGTTGATCTGCGCCTGCAGGGCACGCACCTCGGCACGGGCCGTGAGCTCCTTTTGCACCTCGAGCTCGTGGATGGCGAGCTGCGTGGACAGGATCTCGGCAAAACCCGAGGCAAGCGCGTACTGAGTGCGGTCGACGGCACGCGGGGTCTTGTAGTAGAACTTGAGCGTACCGACGGTGCGGTCGCCCACCTTGATAGGAGCGATGATACCGGCAGGAACATAGTTGTGCGAGCCATCCGAACCCACCACGTCCACCACACGGTTGAACGACTGGACGATACCGTGCTCGATGACGTAGCGCGTGGCAAGTGTGTGGATGGGCGAATCGGGCAGCAGCTTTTCCTCAAACTCGCCCGCGCAGGCCAGCACGTTGCTCTCGTCGGTGATGGCAACCGTCATGGCACGCGTCTCGGGCAAAATGCGCTGGCACACCAGACGCGCCGACTCCTGCGTCAGACCGCCTTTGATGTCCTCGAGCATGGCAGAGGCCACCGAAAGCGTCTCTTCGGTGTACTGCGAACGCACCGAATCGGGATTGAGCGTCAAATAGATAAAAATGCACAGAAAGATGCACAGCAGTGCGCAGGCGACCACGGTCGCGATCGGCTCGATTCCAGTCGCCAGGGCAAAAATAAAGTACACCAGCACGCAAATGGCGCAGACAACGGCAATCACGCGAAAGATTGATATTGAATTATCGCGCTGGGCGCGGCGGTCGATCATTCAGTCCCCTCCAGGATGCTGGTCAGTTGTGCGTCGCGCCAGAGCCCGTCCATGATCTTGGGCCAGAAGCTCTGGAAACGCAGGTAGCTTGCGGCGTTTTGGCGCGCGTAGGTCTTGGCTTCGTCAATACCGTGACGCCAAATGCGCAGGTATCCCTCGTGCTCGCGGGTAAACATGCTGCGGACCATGGCGGTTTTGCGCACGCGGTCGTCGAGCTCGCGCGAAATCCACGGGCCCGGATAGGGCATGAGCGACGCGGCCGTGACGGGAACGAGCTCCTGCTGGTGCGCGGCAAACGTCAGCTTGGCACGCTCGTAGTACCAACGGTACACATCCTGCATAAAGCGCGGCGAGCGCTTCTCGGACTCGGGCGGCAGGTGACGAACGACCCACTCGTTGTCAAACCACACGTCGTAGCCAAACATGCGCATATTAAAGAGGTAATCTAGGTCCTCGCCTCGGGTGATAAACGGGTCAAACGCCACACGGGTAAAGGCGCGGGCATGAAGCGCCACAAGGCCGCCGCACACGTAGTTTGAACGCGAAATACGGGTGCCCGAGAGCGCCTTTTTCATCCAGCGATTAAACTCGATGCGTTTGGTCCACCAACGATGGCAAATGCCCACCTTGTCTGTGGGCGCCAACGGCGATCCGTCTCGATCGTAAAAGTAACCGCTCTTAACCAAAATCGGCAGGCCTTGACGCGTCTGCTGGCCCAGTGCATAGGTCGCGCGCTTCATAAAGTCGACATCGATAACGGTCTCGTCGTCATCCAAAAAGACAACGGCATCGTGGCCGAGCACCGCAGCGCAGGCAAGCCCCATATTGCGAATGGCGCCGTATCCGCGCAGACTCACGCACTCGCCCGAGCCCTTGGGAGCAATCTGCGCCACACGGTCGGCGATACGCGATGCCTGGGTGTTGGTAACCACGGTGACCTTGAGCGTAGGGTGCGCGTCGACGATTTCGTGGACACGCTTCGACACATCAGCCGTGGCCGAGATGGGACAGACCACCAAAAGGATAATCCTCGGAATGTCGCGCACCTGCTCGAGCGAGGCCAGGCAGCGGTCGAGCTCGGGATTGGTGGCGTTGAGCTTCGTCGAGTGGTCATAGACGCCGGGAGCGTTTGCATGGGCCTCGTCGTCTGCCCAATATGTTGGAATCACAACCGTGGGGTTCATGCCTTCCCTCCCTGCAACACAAAAACGGGGCGCCGCCAAACACAGGCGACGCCCCGCGACCTAGCTGGTTCCATCATACCCACTTGGGCAAATCATTGCTCGCAAGTCGCAATGTTTATTGCGGATAACCCCAAAAGAGTAACCGCGGACAGGCCCAATAGCCGCTCGCTCCTATGCGGTCTGCTCTGCCGCCTGAGTCATGCGGGACAGGCGAACCAGCAGCATAAAGCCAACGATCAGCAGCACGCCAATGGAAAGGACGCCCAGCGACGGGTTGCCGGTCAGCGAGGTGACGACCGACACCAGGAAAGTGCCCATGACGCTTGCATAACGACCAAAGATGTCAAAGAAGCCGTAGTACTCGTTGGACTTTTCCTTGGGGATAATGCGGCCAAAGTAGCTACGGCTGAGCGCTTGCACGCCGCCCTGGAACAGGCCGACCATAATGGCAAGCACCCAGAATTCGAAGGCGGTCTTTAGGAAGAACGCGGCGAACAGCACAATGCCCATGTAGGCGGCGACCGCCACCAGGATCATGTTGAGCGTGCCCACGCGTCCGGCGAGCTTGCCGTAGATGATGGCGGACGGAAAGGCCACGAACTGGGTAACGAGCAGCGCCAGAACCAGCTGCGTAGAATCGATGCCCAAAGCCGAGCCGTAGCTGGTAGCCATGGAAATGACCGTATGGACGCCATCGATATAGAAGAAGAACGCGATCATGTAGACCAGCACGGTCTTGTTGTGGGCGATCTCGCGCATGGTGTGTCCGACCTCGGAGAACACACCGCCTACGATGTGGCCGATGGTGTCCTCGGGACCGCGCTCGCGACCGTACTTTTGCTTATAGGTGCGAATGAGCGGCAGGGTAAAGATGAGCCACCAGGCACCGGTGATGATAAACGACAGACGCGTTGCCAGCATGGTGGGGACGCCAAGAGCGGGGCCACCCATGATGAGCGCCAGGCAGATGATGAACGGCACGGTGGAACCGATGTAGCCCCAGGCATAGCCCGAGCTGGACACGGCGTCCATGCGCTCGTCGGTGGTAATGTCGGGCAGCATGGCGTCGTAGAACGTCATAGAAGAGTTAAGGCCGATGGTGCACAGCACGTACACGGTCAAAAATGCCATGGCGGACATTGGGATAGCCTGCGCCAGGCAAAGAACCAGGCCCGTGAGGAAGAAGCCCAAGAAGAACTTAATCTTGTTGCCGGCGTAATCGGCAAGCGCGCCCAGAATGGGCATGAGCATGGCAATGACCAGCGAGGCGATCGTCTGAGCGTTGCCCCAAGCGACCACCAGGTCTGCCGAGGAAGCACCGGTATTGATGGCGTTAAAGTAGATGGGCACCACCGAGGTATTGAGCAACACGAGAGCCGAATTGCCCACATCGTACATAACCCAGTTACGCTCGAGCTTGGTGTATTTCATGGACAGGGCCCCTTCGTATTCGCCCGATATGCAGTTAGTTCATCGTACCCCAATTGCACAGAAGCGCTGGTAAGGATTCGGCAAAGGGGCACGCACGGGTCCTACTCCTCGCGGTCGAACTCCTCGTCGGCGTCGAGTACGCGGCCGCTGTAGTTGATATGGCCGGTCACGGCATCCATGTCACCGGTCTCGATAAAGCGGGCGACGGTGAGCTCGTAATCGACCAGTGCGCGCTCAAAGACCTCGGGGAAGCTCTCGGTCGAGACCTCATCGGTAAAGGGATTCTTCCATGTCAGGTGGCCCAGGTTGCCGGTGCGCTCGGGAAGCTCCGTCGTCACGCGATGGGCAAGGCCGTCGAGCAGCGAGTAATCGTGCACCAAGCCCTCAACCAGGGCAATCGCGCGCGTCTTTACCGAGCCGGCGGGCTCAATGGTGCGATAGAGCATCTGCATGTCCGAGACGGCGCCGGCGTACTCCCCCGCCGGGATGTCGATACCGTACACGCGGCAGGCGACGTAGCTCATCAGCACACCGGCCACGCGATTGATGCGGTCGGTGGTGACAATCTCGCCCGCCGGCGGATAATCCTCGACCGTGGCACCGTCGCGCTTGAGCTGCAGCATCAGCACGTCCAGGTCGCTTTCGAGCACGGCGTGAACTTGGCTGCCCGAAGACTCGAGCTCGGGGGCGGAATCTACAATGCCAAACTGCTGCTCGTAGACAAAGGGATGGGCATTGCGATCGAGCACATAGTGCGACAGCAGGCCCAGCGCAAAGGCGCGACCCAGATTGGCATCGCGCGGCTGCAGTCGCGACACGCCGTCGCGCAGACACGAGAACTGGCGCGACATGCGCGAGCGGTGCATGACCTGAGCAAGCGATGTACAGTCGGAAATGCGCGGCGTGAGCATGTGGAAGAAGAATGGGTCGGGACCCTGGTTGCCCAGGATAAAGGCGATGCGCTCCTCATCGGACGTAATAACGCCCTGCGGAAGACGGTCGATGCTTTCCTCGCCAAACAGATGATGCGTAATGAGCGCGGGCATAATGATCCTTTCGATTTCATTCGATGTCACCCATTATGCCCACCGCACGGTCATGCCAAACCTGCGGCGGTAAACGATGATATGCAGACTGCCTACGCAAGCCCCAAGTGCGCCTTGACCTCGGCTGCGCGACGACGGGACACAGGCACCGTCGAGGTTACGCGATCGAGCCTGAGCTCCATAAGACCCGTGGAACCGATCTCGACATTATGCACGTCTTCCAAATTGACCAGATAACTGCGGTGGACACGGATAAAGCCCTCGGAGGCCAGGCGCCGCTCGAGCGAGGAAATCGACTCATTGATCAGGTATGTTCCCTCGGCGCAGACGGCGTTGCAAAAATCGGCGCGCGCCTCAAAGTAGCAGACATCCGCCACGGGAATGAACACCCTTTTGCCCCCACGATCCACCGTCAGGCGCAAAGGCTGGCGCGGAGCATGGACGACACGGCGAGCGCCCAGGACGGTCTCGATCTTGTCGAGTGCCTTTGACAAGCGGGCATCCTCGACCGGTTTGACGATGTAATCGACAGCATCGAGGTTATAGGCATCAGCCGCATACTCGGCAAATGCCGTCACAAACACCACGACTGGCGGCGTCTTTAGGTTCTGCAGCGTCTCGGCAAGCTCAATTCCCGAGCGACCGGGCATGGTAATGTCTAAAAACAGCACGTCGGGCTTGTTCGACAGAATCGACTCCACGGCTTCGGTGACATTGCCCGCTTCGGCAATCTGACCTACACGCGTATCCTTTTCCAACAGATAGCGTAGCTCAGCCCTAATGGGAGGCTCGTCATCAACCACCAAGATGTTCCAGCCTTCGGACATATGCGCTTCCCCTCTTTTTCTCTCAATCCAACCGCGTGCTACACCGTTAGCGGCGCCGGCTCATGCGGCTCGCCGTTCAACTCTACGATGACCTGTGTTCCCACGCCCTCCTGGGACTTCACGCGCATGCCAGAATCTTCTCCGTAAAAGAAATGGATGCGCTGAAGCACGTTGAAAAGCGCCAGGCCGCAACCTCGCTTGATGGAGCCGTCGGCGGTAATGCTCTCGGGCTCCTCTCGGCGATGCTGCTCAAACAGATGCGCACAGACTTCTTCGCTCATACCGATGCCGTCATCTTCGACGGTGATCTCCAAGCCGTCATCGGTCTCAAAAGCCCTAACACGAATAGAAAGCGGCTCGGTCTCGCGCTGCGCATGCTTGATGCAATTTTCGAGCAGCGGCTGCAAGATAAACGGCGGCACCAGGCTGTCGCGCACCTCAAAGTCGATGTCGACCGAAACGCGCAGACGGCCGTCGCCATACCGGGCCTGCATAAGATTGATATAACGAGTGCCCTGTTCCACCTCGTGCTCGAGCGTGGTGAGCGTATCGGAATCAGAAAGCGTCTGACGATAATAGTTGGAAAAGTCGATCAGCAGCGATCGCGCCTTGTCGGGCTCGGTTCGAACGAGCGACACGATCGTGCTAATGGTATTGAATAGAAAATGCGGGTCGACCTGCGACTGCAGGGCGCGAAGCTCAACGCGAGCCGTGAGCTCGTCCTGGCGCTCGAGCTCAAAGCTAGCGAGCTGCGTGGAAATTAGATCGGCAAAACCCGAGGCAAGGGCCGTCTGACGCATATCGATGCTGCTCAGGCGGGGGTAATACAGCTCGAGTGTGCCCACGCAATGCCCGCGCACGGTAAGCGGCGCGACAATGCCGGCGCGCAGGCGGGGAAAATAGCCGACCGTCTCATTGGAGGCGTCGCGCGAAAACACACTCTGTTCGCCGGACTCGATCACGTTGAGCGTGGTCTTGAGCACGACCGGGGTGCCGGCAGGGCACTTTGCCGAGTCCTCGCCCCAGCTTGCCAACACCTGTTTGCCATCGGTAAAGCAGATGGCAGAGGCGATGGTCTCGGACAGGATGATTTTAGAGGCGCCCAGGGCCGCTTCGGGCGTAAGGCCGCGCGACGTGTAGGCGAATATTTTTGATGCGATGGCAAGCGTACGGTCGGTTGCGCTCGATGTGAGGTCGTCGGGGACCACAAAGACATACGAGAAGAAGAAGCACAGCATGACCATGCCGGCAATGACCACGACGCCCGGAACGGGATTGGGATTATCGGTTAAATCCCAGATAAGCAGCAGGATAAGCGCCGGAACGACAACACCGAGCAGGATGGCCTGGACCACATGCTGGGCCGTACGAAAGACCTTGGTAGAGTTGTAGCTCTTGCCCAGAATCAGCCTGTTTAAATCCACCGTCATCCCCTTTTATCTATCGCACCCATAGCAATAAAGAGGGCCGCAAGCGACCCTCTCCATTGCATTATGCAATCAAAAACTGTGTTTTACATCCAGTCGTCGATGAACGGTAGTTTAGGCGCTGTATTTGTTGGCCTCGCCAAAGGTGCCAGCCTCGACGATCCAGCCGTCCTTCATGATGACGTCCATGTTGTCGGTGTTGAGCACGTGGATGTCGGCGGCGACGTCACCGTTGACGACCAGCAGGTCGGCGCACTTGCCGGCCTCGATGGAACCGGTCTCGTCCTCGATGTGGCACATCTTGGCACCGTTGAGGGTAGCGCAGGTGATGGTCTCGACCGGGGTGAAGCCGATCTTGTCGACGAACTCGTACATCTCCTCGATGGAGCAGGTGCCATACGGGGTTACGAAGGAGAAGGAGTCGGAGCCGATCGTCATGACGACGCCGCGCTTCTTGGCCTCGCGCAGGCAGTCGTAGTTGCGCTGCAGCTCCTTCTCGACCAGGGTGCCCTCGTACTTGTCGTGCAGCTCGGGGA
Organism: uncultured Collinsella sp.; assembly: GCA_900540945.1. Lineage (GTDB taxonomy): Bacteria > Actinomycetota > Coriobacteriia > Coriobacteriales > Coriobacteriaceae > Collinsella. Next base: position 9,284 of record UQHQ01000028.1, read on the forward strand.
CGTAGACGGGCGGATAGGTGGCGTACCAGGTGGGCAGGAAGGCGATCGTCGGGGTGAAGAAGGTGCCCTGCTCGGCCATGAGGTCCATGGTGCGCTCATCGATATCGAAGCCGTGAATCAACTGCTCGCAGCCAAAGCGAACGGAATCGTAGGCAGCGGCGTGGTTGTTGTAGCAGTGGCTCCACACGGGGATGCCAACCATCTTGGCCTCTTCGACCACGGCCTGGATCTCCTCAGAGCAGTAGTGCTGGTCGCGACCGGAGTCCCAGCGCCAGATGCCGCCACCGGTAGCCCAGATCTTGATGGCATCGGGGTTCTCGCGCAGGCGACGACGGACGGCCTTGCGCAAATCCCAAGGACCGTCGACCTGGTCGCCCCAGGGATGGGATTCCTTGTTGAGCTCCTGGGTGCAGTGGTGGGAGTCACCGTGACCGGCAACGCGGCAGAAGCCCAGGCCGGTGGCCAGAACGCGCGGGCCCTTAAAGACGCCCTTGTCGATGCAGTCGCGAATCTGGATACCAAAGCGGCCGATCTCGCAGACGGTGGTGAGGCCGTGGGTGAGGCAGTCGTAGGCCTGCTTGACGGCGACGGCCTGCTTCTCGAGGAGCGGCTGCATGACCCAATCGGTGTCATCGTCGGTCAGGTTGCCCGAGAAGTGCAGGTGGGTGTCGATCAGGCCGGGAAGGACGGTCTTGCCGGCGGCGTCGATAACCTCAACGCCCTCGGGAAGGTCCTGCATAACACCGGCGTACTCGATCTTGCCGTTGTCGTCGACGAGAACGAGGGAGTTCTCGACCGGCTCGGCGCCGGTACCGTCGATGAGCTTACCGCCAACGATTGCATACTTAGTGGACATGGTTCCTCCTTATGGATCCATATAGTGGGCGAGGCCGTGTTGGGTCGCAGCCTCACAAAGCTACCCAAGTGATGCCGGGTTCGGTGCGCGGAAGAGAGGGCCCCGCGCACCTGGTCCGCCCCGGCTAGGCGTTACTTTTTGCGGGAATTGGTGAAAGCCATGAGGGCCAGGCCAATAGCCAACCAGCCGATCACGATGCTCCACTCCACCATGTTGAGGGAGGCGGGAGAAAACGGAATCACGAGCAGGCCGATGATGATGGCGCAGGCGGCGATAGCGAGGCCGATGCCAAACTTGCCGCCGGGCACCTCGTAGGGACGAGGCAGGTCGGGCTCGGTGAAGCGCATGCGCAGGCAGGCGAGCGCGACCATGCCGCAGGAGAAGATGAAGGCGAGAGCCGACACGTTGGTCAGGGGGATGAGCATGTTCTTGCCCAGGAACGGACCGATGACGGTGATGACGCCCAGAACGACGCAGGCAAGCTTGGGAGCGCCGGACTTGGGGTCGACCTCGGCGAACTTCTCGGGCAGTTGGCCCTTGCGGCCCATGGCGAGCATGATGCGGCTCGTGGCGCCGTAGAAGGAGTTCATCGGGCCCATGGGTCCAAGCGTGGCGATGACGAGCATGGCCAGGTACAGAAGCATGTTGATGCCCTTGAGGCAGGCAAGCGCGGGAACCGGGCTCTTAACAAACTCATGCCAGTCGAGGATGGTGCCGAACGAGTAGATGCAGACCATGTAGAAGCCGCCGGCGGCCAGCAGGGCCAGGGAGATGATCTTGCCGAACTTGTTCCAGTTGAGGCCCTCGGCTGCTTCCTCAGCCTGCTGAGGAATGGTGTCGAAACCGGCGTAGAAGAACGGGGTCAGAACCAGGACCGACACGATGCCGGCGAACAGGCTGGCGCCCTCGGTAGCGGCCTTGCCGCCGCCAGCGCCGGTGACCTGGGAGAACACGGGCATGGCGTTGTCCGGCGAGCCGGTGAACAGCGAGACGCCCATGGCGAGCAGCATGCCGCAAAGCAGGGCCTTGGTCAGGAAGGCCTGGAGCTTGGCGGCCGAGCTGGCGCCGCGGAAGTTGAGGAAGATGACGTAGGCTGCGAAGCCGAGCGCGATCAGCGTCGGGAACAGGTAAACGTCGGCGCCCAGGATGGTGTAGAGCTTGACGGCGCGCAGCCACTCAAGACCGGGCAGGCTGCCGAACATCTCGGACACGAGGGTCGAAATGGCGATGGCCTCCCACGGGCACAGGATACCGTTGCCCAGGGCCAAAAGCCAACCGGTGATGTAGCTCAGCGTACGGCCAAAGCTACGATCGACATACTCGACGATGCCGCCCGAGATGGGGATAGCAGCCGTGAGCTCACCGAAAACAGCTCCGACGGGCACGAGGAAGATTGCACCCAAGAGGAATGCGATCATAGCGGGAACGGGACCGCCGCCCACGACCATCCAGTCGCCGACCTGCAGAACCCAACCGGTACCGATGATGGCACCGAAACCGATGGTGAAGAAGTTCCAGAGCGAAAGCGTTTTCTTCATGCCGCCGTTATCCTCGACTGCAACTTCTGCGTTCTTGTCCGCCATTGTTCCCCTCCTTTCCTTTTTGACGCCCCTTGACGTCACCCCTTGCGCGGTCTGTTTTGCCGCGCTCTTTTATTTCGTGGCTTTAAGATACGGCCTTGGCGCAGCAGCTCCGCTTGTAGCTCGACCGAAGGCAGAACTGCAAAACGAGCGGCGCCGTTTTTGGGACGAACGGCACGGTTTGCCGCTCATTGTTGCCGCCCGTCCGACGGGCGTACGCTCATCGGACGCATAGAGAGATGTTTTTGAGGCCGTGTGTTTTGCGCCTTTCGTACCGTTTACCGAGCTTTTGACGCGCAGACCCATTTGTTGCACATCTTTTTTGTAGGATAGACAGGTTATACATGAGACAAGGCGGTACGAATGGCATACGGATACAACGACGGTGATCAACGGCGACAAAGCGTTCGCCTTGCTGGCCGTACCGCGCCGACGCCCGGAAGTGCCACGAGCAGCAATCTGCAACGTCCTCAAGAGCAACCCAGGCCTTCGTCTCGGCAGCAGTCAAGCAGAACACGGCAGAGTGGCCGTCTGAGCACGGGCACAAGCGCGCAGCAAGATAGCCGCTTGGGCGCGCGCACTCGACAGCGTCAGGCCGAGGTTCCGCAACTGCGCCGCAACGGCGCACGTCAGCCCGGCATCCATATCAACCGCTTCTTTTCGCATCCCCAAGGCGGACGCGACGGCAAGCCCTACCGCTCGACATCGCACGTGAATGCCCCTGCCCTGCCGGCTCGTCGGCTCCGCCTCGCACTGTGCTCTATCCTCACCTGTCTGGTCTTTGTGCTTATGAGCTCCTGTATGTCCCACGGCTCGGCCGGTCTCGAGCCCACCGCCGAGGACAAGCTGCTCAAGGCCCCCGTCGCGCCCGGTTATTCTTTCGCCTTTTCGACCCCGCGCTCGCAATGGCAAGCCGGCACGATGCCCCATATCTATCAGATCGACCCTGCGTGGTCGGAGCTGCCTTACGCCGGCGGCACCATCCGCCAAAATGCCTGCGGGCCTACGTGCCTCACCATGGTCTATATCTTTAAGACGGGACGCACCGATATGACCCCCGTCGACATGTGCGCGCTTTCCGAGGCGGGCAATTACGCCCCCACCGGTGCAACCGAATGGTCGTTTATGACGAGCGGCGCGTGGCAGTTGGGACTTAACGGAACGGAGCTCCATAACGATCGCGACTCTATGACTCAGGCGCTGCGTTCGGGAGCGCCCGTCATCGCCGCCGTTCGGCCGGGCACCTTTACCAGCGTTGGACACTACATCGTGCTTTACGGTATTGACGACGCCGATCAGATTGGAGTCTTCGACCCCAACTCGGCCAGCCGCAGCGCCCGCCGCTGGGGCGTCGTAGAAGTCCTTAACGAAGTCGAAGCCATGTGGGCCTACTACTAGTCATTGGGCACTCATTGGGGACAGACTTAAATGAATGGTCGTCGGGGACAGTCTTACGGACGCCGGCCGAGAGCAGACGAAAAGGGCCATCCCGAACTGCTTGGAACTGCCAGCACGGAAAGCGCATCCTGCTTTGGGGCCCAATAGCGGGGTGCGCTTTCCGTTAGCGGCCCGTTTGGGAAACTAGGGACCGCTTTTCGACAATAATCCGGGATGCATTTTCCGATTGAGGGCCTCAAGGGAAACCGCACCCCATGTTGGACGCTCATTCTGGGATGTGCTTTCCGCAGTTGATCGATGCGGCCTTTAAGGACTGTCCCAAGCTGCCGGCAGGAAAGGAACGTCCCCAAGTGCCGGGTTTCCGCAGCCTGCAATGCTCCTCATGAACAGCCGCCTCAATAACAAAAGCCCCCGCGGCCGAAGCGGACCGCGGGGGCAACAGACCTGCAAGAGTTAACTCAAGTCCTCGCCATTTGATGCAATGACCTTTTGGTACCAGCAGAAGCTGTCCTTTCGGTAGCGATCGAACGTGCCTTTGCCCATATCATCGGCATCGACATAAACAAAGCCATAGCGCTTCTTCATCTGCCCCGTCGAGGCCGACACCAAATCGATACAGCCCCACGGCGTGTATCCCATCAGGTCAACACCGTCCTCGACAATTGCATCGCGCAGCGCAAGAATATGCCTTCGCAGGTAATCAATATGATACGCATCGTGGACTTTGCCGTCTTCCAGCGCATCGAGTCCGCCCACACCGTTCTCGGCGATAAAGAGCGGAAGATGGTAACGATCGTGGTAGCCGGCAAGCGTCACGCGCAAACCCAGCGCATCGATCTGCCACTTCCAGGCAGTCTCTTTATCCTTGAGGTACGGATTGCGCAACGTCGGGAACACGTTGCCCTCCGCCTTCTCGGCGATCACCTGATCATCGGCGCACACCAAGCGCGAGCAATAGTACGAGAACGAGATGAAGTCGACCGTATGCTCTGCCAGATACTCCGTATCGCCCGGCTCAAAGGGCACGTGAACACCCTCTTTCTCGAGTGCACGCAGCTTCCAAGCAGGATAGGCGCCCGCAGCCATCACGTCTGTGTAGAAGTAGCGGCCGCGGTCCTCCTCATACGCAAGCCATACGTCCTCGGGCGCACAACGGTACGGATAGGTCGCACCGGCAGCGACCATGCAACCCACCTTGTTTGCGGGATCGATCTTGTGCAGAATCTCGACAGCGCGAGCGCTCGCCATAAACATATGGTGCGAGAACGCCGCAGTCACGGCTGCACGGTCACGCTCATCCTCGAGCGTGACACCCGCGTTGAGATAGGACAGCGCCACGCTGTTGATCTCGTTGAACGTAAGCCAATAACGCACGAGGCCCTGGTACGCGCGTCCGACGGTCTCGACGTAGTGCGCATACCGCTCGATCATCTCTCGGCTTTGCCAGCCACCATAGCGCTCGACCAGAGCCAACGGATAGTCGTAGTGCGACAGCGTCACAAGCGGCTCGATTCCATGCTCGCGCAGCGCCTCGAATACCTGACGGTAAAACTCCAAGCCCTCGCCGTTGGGCTCGGCCTCCATCCCTGTGGGAAAAATACGGCTCCAGCAAATTGAAAGACGCAGGCACTTAAAGCCCATCTCGGCAAAAAGCTCGACATCCTCGTGCCAATGATGGAAGAAGTCGTTGCCCCAGCGGCATGGATACAGCCTGTCCGGATCGTCCACGGGCTTTTGCCTGCCAAACATTACATCCCAGCGGTCGGAACCCTGTGGGATCAGGTCGGAGTGCGACATGCCGCGGCCGCCCTCGTTCCAGCCCCCTTCGGCCTGGTTGGCGGCGAGGGCACCACCCCACAAAAAGCCCTCGGGCATACCGGCGGCAGACGTTCTGTCAAAGTAACTCATGCTACTCAGCATCCTCGGCAGAAGCTGCCGCGGCGTTCTCCTGCTCCTGAGCCAGGAGCTGGTTATCGTACACCTTAAAGAACGGGTACCAGACCACAGCCATGACCACGATCAAAACGATCGTAAACACCCAGATGCGCGGGTCGAGGCACTGGACAAAGCCCTGAACGAAGATGGGGAACGTGCCGCTCACCAAGATGTAGAAGTTAGAGACAAGACCCAGTGAGACCGCACCCCAATACAGCAGGGCCGAGATCATGCCGCCTAGCACAAACGGAATCATGAGGATCGGGTTGAAGATGATGGGCGCGCCGAAGATCGCGGGCTCGGAGATACGGAAGAAGCTCGGCACGATCGATGCCCTGCCAAATGCCTTGAGCTGCTGCGACTTTGCCCTAAACGCGCAGAGCGCCACAAAAGAGAACGTATTACCCGTGCCGCCGATGAGGTTGATGGCCAACGACATGAGCACCGGGTGGAACTCAAGCGGCTGCCCGGCAGCATAGAGCGAGGCGTTGGCGGCAAAGGCGGCAAGCGAGACCGGGGCGGTGATGGGCATTACGATCATGTTGCCGTGGACGCCAAAGCACCAAAACAGCAGCGTCATGAAGCAGATAAGCAGTGCGCCGGGCACAGAGTCAACTGCGACGGAAAGCGGGGCAGCGAGCAGCTTCTCGATAACCGAGGGGATGGACAGCGCGGGATCGATCATCTGGATCAGCAGGTTGCCGCCAAAGAAGATGAGGATGTTGGCGAGCATAGGTACGATGGCGCCAAAGGTTTCGGACAAAAACGGCGGCACGCCATCGGGCATCTTGATGGTGATGCCCTTGGTCTGGCAGAAGCGCGTGACCTCGACGGAGACCAAGGCAACGATGATGGCGGTAAACAGGCCCTGCGCACCCAGATAGGTGCAGGGGACCGCCTGGAGCACGGACTCGTCAGCAAGCTGGTAGTAGGACGACGGCGCCGCGGCGATCAGGAACATCACCAGCGAGGTCATGCCGGCGTTAAGCTTGGGCATCTTGTAGGTGCCCGCCAGGTTATATGCGATTGCGAACGTCACGATCACCGACAGTATGCCCATCGTCATATTGAAGGGGATGAGCAGCGTGAGCTTATTGGCCGTCGCAAAATCGAGCCAAGGGCCAAAGACGGACCAGAACCCGCCCTGCGCCACCAGGTCGGCCGTGACCGGCGGGTTGGCGAGGATCATAAAGACGGCAGATACCAAGATGAAGCTGATCGCGCTCATAAAGCCCTTTTGCATGGAGGCAAAGTGGCGCTCGGTGCCGCAGAAATTGGCGATAGGGGTCAGTTTTTCCTGAAGCAGGGTCATGAACTTCTCCATGGTCGCCTCCTAACCCAACAGCGACTGGGCGAGTGCCAGCACGTTGGCGGCGTTGCCCATGCCGTAGTCCTGTGCGGGGATGACCGCGGTCGGCTTACCGCTCCCCTGCTTGACGGTGTTGAGCTGGTAGGACACCTGCGGCCCCAAGAGCAGCACGTCATAATTGGCGCACGTCTCCTGATACTCGCCGATACCCACCGCATCGATATCGAGCTCGATGCCGTTTTGCTCCGCATATTTCTCGAGTTTCTTCATCAGAATGCTTGTAGACAGACCAGCTGCGCAAACAAGAAGGATCTTCATAAGGGATTCCCTTCGCATTGATTGGTTGGATAGTCACCGCACGCCGCTAGGCGTTCTTGGTTGCAGTGCACTCATACAGGCAGATCAGCTCCTGCACGAGCTCCTGAGCAAGCATGGAGCACATGAGGTGGTCCTGAGCATGGACCAGCAACACATCCACCGACAGATGCTCGCCCGCTGCCTCAGTCGAAAGCAGCTGCGTTTGGATGTGGTGAGCCTTGATTCCCGCATCCTTTGACTGCTTCATGAGTTTGGCGGCGGCGTCAAAATCCCCCGCTTTTGCCTTTTCAAGGGCTTCGAAGGCAAGGCTGCGTGCCTCTCCCGCTGCAGCGACCAGCTGAAACGAAACCATCTCGGTTCCCTGATCGTCCATAACGGTCTCCTCTCCCGTGATGTTTGGTTTGTACTTGAATATTCGAAACGCCTATCTCCCGCCCGCAATCCTCGAGGTTTATTGCAGGTAGACAGACAGGGTTATCGACAAAAGAAGTCTTAAGCCGTATGCGCTTGCACAAGCGCCATCAGCTCATGCCAGGACCGGCGCTCGCGTAGGCGCTCGACCCCCTGGCGGTCCATAAAGATCTCGGCGAGCAGTGAGCTCAAGATCCGCGCCTCATCGCCGCCCGACCGGGCAAACGACACCATAAAGACGATATCGACCTCATGGCCGTATTCGTCCCAAAGAATGGGATGTTCGAGCAGGCCCACGGTAACAAAGGCCTCGGCGCTCAAGGGATGCATCCCATGGGGCATGGCTACCCCATTGCCAAACGAGGTGGCACTCGCGCTCTCGCGCTCGGCGACCTCTTGGGCAAACTGGGCATCGACACGGCCGCTCTCGACGGCGCGCTCGGAGAGATATCGGAGAACGGCCTGCTTCGACGACGCCTCAACGCGGTTGAAGAACAGGGCACGGCTAAAGAAAGAGCTTACGGAGTCCGATTGCGCAGTGTCGTCGCTCAGCACCTTGCGGATAGCGTTGACATCGCTCGTCTCCAAGAAGAAATCGGCCTCGCGGACGGGCACGGGCAACTTGACGTTGAGCGGCACCGTTGTGAACACGTAGTCGATGTGCGAAAAATCGAACGTTCCCACGCGGGCGACATCGCATGTCTCAATCGAATCGATATACATGCCAAACTGCTTGCGGTACTGGTGCTCGAGCATACGGGCGCTTCCCGCTCCCGAGGCGCACACGATCAGGATGCGCTTGCGACGCGGCTGGTCGGCTTGCTGCTCGAGGGCCAGGGCAAATGCCATGGCGATGTAGCCGAGCTCTTCATCAGAGGGCTGGCTGCCAAAATGACGCTCGAGTACCTGCGAGGTGCCAGCTGCCATCGAATAGGCCAACGGAAACCTCGTCTTGATATCGGGCAGCATGGGGTTATCCATATGCATGTGATATTCAAGGCGATAGCCCAGAGGGCCGATATGCCGAGCAAGGTTCATGCGAAGTTCAAGATCGCCGCTAAAGTCAAACCTAAACTCATCGTTGACCGCACGTACCATCTCGGAAGCAATCTCCCACATCTCGTCCGAGATAACGGCAGAGCCCTTCTCGGGCACGCCCGTGCCCCTGCCGAGCAAATGGATTGCGATAAAGGCAACCTCTTCTCGGGGCATGCTCACGCCCAGGGCATCCTTGATGTTTGCGGCAATCTGGAAAGCCGCGGCGTATTCGCGCGTTCCCTCCAGTTTTTGAACGTCCGATTCTGCAGCTGGGACATAGCAGCCCTGCTCGATGCGGCCAAGAGCAATGTAAAGATGCATGATGAGATTGCGGGATGCCAGCGAGCTCACCGTGACGGGCGAGGCCGTCAGGGCATCGTCCACACATGCGGCGATGGCCCGCAGGCGCTCGGCGAGCTTTGCATCGTCGGTGTCGGGCAACACGGGCCTCACCAGCGAGGCCAGGCACAGGCGCCGTTGTGACTCCCCGCCCGCAACGCGGATTCCGTAGCGTGGGCGCTTTTCGAGCGTTAAGTCAAATTGGGCGAGTTTCTGCTCTACCAGACGCATGTCATTGGACAGAGTCCGCGCCGAAACGTAGAGTAAATCCGCATACTCCTCAATCGTCACCCACTGGGACCGCATGAGGAGGTCGTTAAGAAGGAAGGACACACGGCCATCGCGCGTATCAGGAATGCCCGGATGGGCCAGAGCCGCACCGTCTAGCAAGCGAGCAAGCTCATCTGCACGTGCAACATCGATACGATACTGCCCCTTGCTGCCAACGATGCGTGCAACCCCTGCAAGGCTGTCGTTTGCGCGATGGATATAGTTTCTCACGGCGCGCTCGCTTACCTCGAGACGCTTGGCAAGTACCGCGACAGCGACAGGCTGAGCGTCCTCGATCATATTTACAAGCTGCTTGACGCGAGCATCCATGTCCTCCTCCTTTCCCTGCGTCTAGTCTAACGCGGTAAAGAATGACACTCCACGTCGCGCTCGTTCCGCCAACTCGGAACAGGTTGCGGGGAGTCCAGCTGAGCTATGGAGAGCCTGGGGAGAGGGCCCGAAAGCAATGCGTCGGTGTGAGATGCGCTTTCCGCAGTCATTGGGGACAGATTTAAATTAGTAGTCATTGAGGACGTTCTTGTTTGACTAGTCGTTTAAGAACGTCCCCAATGACTACTCACCCATCGGGGACTAGGTAAATAGCAAAAGCCCCGCAGTCGGAGCGGACTGCGGGGCTCATGAAGAGAGGCTAGTTTGTGGGCGTCTTGCCTGGCGCCCACGAGAGAGGCAACAGAGTAGAGACTACTCGTGGATGCGGGTACCGGAAAGGCCGGCCATGGTCTCGGCGGCCTTGTCCAGGGCGCCGATGATGCAGGTGCGGCCCTTGCGGGAACGGGCGAACTTGATGGCAGCGCGGACCTTGGGCTCCATGGAACCCTTGCCGAACTGACCCTCGTCGGCCAGGCGCTCGGCCTCGTCGGCGGTGATGTCCTCGAGCTCCTCCTGGTTGGGCTTGCCAAAGTTGATTGCAACATGCTCAACGGCGGTCAGCAGGAACAGAACGTCGGCGTCGCAGTCCTCGGCCAGCAGCTCGCCGCCCAGGTCCTTGTCGATGACGGCGGGGACGCCCTTGTAGCAGCCCTTGTTCTCATAGTCGCGGACGACGGGAATGCCGCCGCCACCGCAGGCGATGACGATGAACTCGTTGTCGAGCAGGTTGAGGATGGAGTCGGCCTCGACGATCTTCTTGGGATCGGGGGAAGCGACGACGCGACGCCAGCCGCGACCGGAATCCTCGACGAAGACCTTGGAGGGATCCTCGGCCATGAACTCCTTGGCCTGCTCCTCGGTGTAGAAGGGGCCGATCGGCTTGGTCGGGTTCTTGAACGCGGGGTCGTCCGGGTCGCACTCGATCTGGGTGACGACGGTTGCGGCGTGCCAACGCTTATAGCGCTTGTGCATCTCGCGGCCGATGCCCTGCTGCAGGTGATAGCCGATGTAGCCCTGGGACATAGCGCCGCACTCGGGCAGCGGCATCTCGGGGGTGCCGATGGCGTCGTGGGCAGCGGCGAAGGCGTTCTGGATCATGCCGACCTGCGGGCCGTTGCCGTGGGTGATGATGATCTCGTTGCCCTGCTCGATCAGGCCGAGAAGAGCGTGAGCGGTGTTGCTCACGGCCTCGATCTGCTCAACGGGGTTGTTGCCGAGGGCGTTGCCGCCAAGGGCGACGACGATACGATCGGGCTTGCCAAGAGGCTTAGACATTGCTGGAATCCTTTCTGTAAAAGGCCTACAACCCATTAATAAACCGCGCCCGTGCGATACGCGAGTTTATTAAGGTTTATATTCTCTTTATCGCTCATTTTATTCATTTTGAAAATAGTTGAACGGTGAACGGTCGCTTTTACCCGCTCAGCGTACAGAACCCCAGCTCAAGCATATCTACGTCGTTTACGTGCAACTTTATTTTAATAGAGCAGGGATTAGACCAGATTATGCAAACTATATCTTTGCTAAACATAAAACAGACAGCGCAAAGTCTTACTCGCACTATACGAGATTCTATGCACTTATTGGACGAGTATGCAGCCCTGCAATAACATGGCGTTTTTCATCCAACTTAAGGAATAGACGAGTGCCTTTGCCGCGCGTCGGCCGGCAGCCGGCGAGCCGTCTCGTCGATTGCCGCTTCCAGAAAATCAAAAACTGATATTGCGCGCGCAATTGCTGCATGGTACTTTAGCGAAGAACAGCGCGGGCTGGGGCGACAGAGACCTGTCGTGAAGTTTGGGTTCGGCGACCCCGCTGCTGTCTTCTCCTTATCCGCCAGCGAGCCCCTTGAGCGACGGATTGAGGAGGTCCTTACTATGACAAAAATGCTCAAGATCACGCTGAATGGCGAGACGTTTCTCGCCGACATGCTCTGGGACAAGGCTCCCGAGGCATGCAAGCTGTTCGAATCGTCCTGTCCGGTCGAGTCACGTATCTTTTCGGCCAAGATCTGCGATGCCGAGGTAACCTATCCCGTATCGGGCCCCATCGCCAATTACGAGCACATCGAGAACCCCGTCTTTCACGAGCCAGCGGGCGCCGTGAGCTGGTATGGCGGATGGTCATCAATCTGCATCTTCTTTGACGTCTGTGAGCCTTTTGGCACCTGCAACATGTTCGCCCGCATCTGCGAGACAGACCGCGAGCGCTTTGCCGCCGCCTGCCGCAATGTCTGGGACAACCAGGGCATGTACATCAAAAACGAAATCGTCGAGATCGAAGCGGAGGCCTAAAGATGATGGATATCAACACCCTGCTCGCACTCGACCTTGCCGAGTACGCCACTGCACTTGAAGCCCTCGCCGACCAAATGATGCTCGAGGAGCCCCGCGACATCGACCTGATGCGCCGCCGCAAGCTCGACACCGGCCGCGAATTCGCCGTCTGGAACTTCACCGTCGGCTACTGCATGAACGCCACCGACGCCCTCTCCCTCCTGCGAGCCCAGGCCAACGAAAACGCCAACGACGGCACCGCCGACCTCGCAACGATCAACAACAGTGCCGCGCGCCTGTGCGACTGGTTCTCGGGCGCCTTCGACGTCACCGGCAAAATGGATGACACCACGGCAATCCTCGCCCACAGCCGCGACCTCTACGCCCAGGTTGAGACTCACAAACAGTTCGCGGCCCTCACCCGCGCCACCGAGCGCTATCTGGTCCAGCTCCAATTTTGGGTCGACCGACAGATTCCCTGGCCGGCTATTAGCGACCTCGTCCACGGCTACCGCCTACGCACAGAGAGCGACGAGACAAGGTAAAAAACAACCAGGCAGCACCAACAATGTCCCACCACGGGACCCAAAGTAAGAATCAGAGGGCTGGAGACGCACGCAACAGCGTCCCCAGCCCTCTCCATAGTGCTGCGCGTTTCGCGGCAAAGCCGCGAAAAAGCAAAGGGATAAGAAGCCGCAACAACCACGCCCCCATCCATCCCCAAAGTGGCGCGAGGTTTCGCGGCAAAGCCGCGAAACAGCGAAGGGGACGGAATACCCGACCAGCCACGTCCTTCATCCGCCCACACAATCCGAGGACGTAGTCGTAGCAGGATCTGAGGGCTAACCTTCGCGGACACTCCGCAGGACGAAAGAACCCCCGCCGCACGTAGTGCGCAGCGGGGGTTCTTTCATGTCCGAGGACGTCCGCGAAGGTCAGCCCTCAGATCCTGCGGTGGGAGACCTAGGCCTCGTTGTACACCGTCTTGAGCTTCAGCAGGTGAGCGTAGCGGTCCATAGCGGCCTGCTCGTTCTCCTTGAAGAGCTCCTCGGCGCGCTCGGGGAAGGAACGCGTCAGCGAAGCGTAACGGGCCTCGTTCATCAGGAACTCCTGATAACCGCCCGCGGGCTCCTTGGAATCGAGCGAGAACTTCTTGCCGGCAGCAGCCTCGGGGTTGAAGCGGAAGAGGTTCCAGTAACCGCACTCGACAGCCTTCTTCATCTCGGCCTGGCAGTTCTGCATGCCGCCCTTCTTGATGGAGTGCATCTCGCAGGGGCTGTAGCCGATGATGAGGGACGGGCCGTCGTAGGCCTCGGCCTCGTGGATGGCCTTGAGGGTCTGAGCCGGGTTGGCACCCATGGCGACCTGCGCCACGTAGACGTAGCCATAGCTCATAGCGATCTCGGCCAGAGACTTCTTCTTGGTCACCTTACCGGCAGCGGCGAACTGAGCGACCTGGCCCAGGTTCGAGGCCTTGGAGGCCTGACCGCCGGTGTTGGAGTAGACCTCGGTGTCGAAGACGAAGACGTTGATATTGTGGCCGGAAGCCAGGACGTGGTCCAGGCCACCGAAGCCGATGTCGTAGGCCCAACCGTCGCCACCGAAGACCCAGAAGGACTTCTTGGTGAGGTAAGCCTTGTCGGCGAGGATCGCCTTGGAAGCGTCGCAGCCGCACTTCTCGAGCTCGGCAACGTAAGCGGCGGCAGCGGTCTTAGAGGCCTCGGCGTCGTTGACAGAGTCAATCCAAGCCTGACCGGCGGCCTTGAGCTCGTCGGACGGACCGTCAGCGGCGATGATCTCCTGCGTAGCAGCGATCAGCTTCTTCTGAACGGCCTCGTAGCCAACGGCCATGCCCAGACCGTGCTCGGCATTGTCCTCGAACAGGGAGTTGTTCCACGCCGGGCCGTGACCGTCCTTGTCCTTGCAGTAAGGAGCGGTGGCAGCGGGGTTGCCCCAAATGGAGGAGCAGCCGGTGGCGTTGGAGATGAACATGCGGTCGCCGGCGACCTGGGTCACCAGACGTGCATAGGCGGTCTCGGCGCAGCCGGCGCAGGAGCCGGAGAACTCCAGGTAGGGCTGCTTAAACTGGCTGCCCTTGACGTTGGCCGCGATGAGCTCCTTCTTCTCGGAGACGTTCTCGACCATGTAGTCCCAAACGGGCTGCTGGTCCATCTCCTGCTCGGTGGGAACCATCTCGAGGGCACCCTTGGGGCAGACCTTGACGCAGTTGGTGCAGCCCATGCAGTCGAGCGGGGACACGGCCATGGTGAACTTCATGCCCTTGGCCTTGGGGCCCATGGCGTCGAGCGTGCGGGTAGCCTCGGGCGCGGCGGCAGCCTCGTCCTCGGTCATCGCGAACGGACGGATGGTGGCATGCGGGCACACATAGGCGCACTGGTTGCACTGGATGCACTTGGTCTCGTCCCAGTGGGGAACGACGACGGCGACGCCGCGCTTCTCGTATGCGGAGGCGCCCAGCTCAAACTGGCCGTCAGCGCAACCGACGAAGGCGGAAACAGGCAGGCTGTCGCCATCCATGCGATCGATGGGCTCGAGCAGGTTCTTGACCTGCTGGGCGATGGCGGACTTGGTCTCCTCGGAGAGCTCGACGGGAGCGGCATCCTCGGCGGTAGCCCAGTCGGCCGGAACCTCGAACTTACGGAAGGCGGTAGCGCCGGCATCGATGGCCTTATGGTTGGCGTCGACGATGGCCTGGCCCTTCTTCATGTAGGACTTGGTAGCCGCGTCCTTCATGTACTGCAGGGCGTCCTCGGCGGGCAGGACCTTGGCCAGCGCGAAGAAGGCGGACTGGAGCACCGTGTTGGTGCGCTTGCCCATGCCGACCTTGGCAGCCAGGTCGATAGCGTCGATCAGGTAGACGTTGACGTTGTTGTTCGCGATGTAGCGCTTGGCCACGGCGGGCATGTGCTCGGCGAACTCCTCGTCGCTCCACTGGCAGTTGACCAGGAAGGTGCCGCCCGGCTTGACGTCGCGGACCATCTTGAAGCCCTTGACGATGTAGCTGGGGTTGTGGCAAGCGACAAAGTCGGCCTTGGTCACGTAGTACGGCGAGCGGATCGGGGAATCACCAAAGCGCAGGTGCGAGACGGTGACGCCGCCGGTCTTCTTGGAGTCGTACTGGAAGTAGGCCTGGACGTACTTGTCGGTGTGGTCGCCAATGATCTTGATCGAGTTCTTGTTGGCGCCGACGGTACCGTCGCCACCCAGACCCCAGAACTTGCACTCAATGGTGCCGGGGGCTGCGGTGTTGGGCGCATCCTCGGCCTCGGGCAGGCTCAGGTTGGTCACGTCATCGACGATGCCGATGGTGAACTCGCGCTTGGGCTCGTCCTTCTTAAGCTCCTCGAAGACAGCAAACGCGGACGCGGGAGGCGTGTCCTTGCTGCCCAGGCCGTAACGGCCGCCGACGACCTTGATGCCCGTCTTGCCGGCCTCGTAGAGAGCGGAGACGACGTCCTGGTAGAGCGGCTCGCCGATGGAACCCGGCTCCTTGGTGCGGTCCATGACGGCGATCTTTTTGACGGTCTCGGGGAGAACGTCGACAAAGTGCTTGATGGAGAACGGACGGAACAGGCGAACCTTGACCAGGCCGACCTTCTCGCCGTGAGCGTTGAGGTAGTCGATGACTTCCTCAAGCACGTCGCAGAAGGAGCCCATGCACACGACGACGCGATCAGCATCGGGAGCGCCGTAGTAGTTGAACAGGCCGTAATCGGTGCCGAGCTTCTCGTTGATCTTCTTCATGTAGCCCTCGACGACGGCGGGAAGCTCGTCGTAGACCTTGTTGCAGGCCTCACGGTTCTGGAAGAAGATATCGCCGTTCTCGTGGCTGCCGCGGGTGTGCGGGTGCTCAGGGTTGAGCGCGTGGTCGCGGAAAGCCTGGACGGCGTCCATGTCGCACATCTCGGCCAGATCCTTGTAGTCCCACATGGCGACCTTCTGGATCTCGTGGCTGGTGCGGAAGCCGTCGAAGAAGTTAAGGAACGGGGTCTTACCCTCGATGGCGGCAAGGTGAGCCACCGGCGAGAGGTCCATGACCTCCTGGACGTTGCCCTCGGCGAGCATGGCGAAGCCGGTCTGACGACAGGCCATGACGTCGGAGTGATCGCCAAAAATGTTCAGGGCGTGGGAAGCGACGCAACGCGCGGAGACGTGGAAGACGCCCGGGAGCTGCTCGCCCGCGATCTTGTACATGTTCGGGATCATCAGGAGCAGACCCTGAGAAGCCGTGTAGGTGGTGGTCAGAGCACCGGCGCCCAGCGAACCGTGAACGGTACCGGCTGCACCTGCCTCGGACTCCATCTCGACGACCTTGACCGGGGTGCCGAAGATATTCTTGCGACCCTGGGCCGCCCACTGGTCGACATGGTCGGCCATCGGGCTGGACGGCGTAATGGGATAGATTCCCGCTACCTCGGTGTACGCATACGAAACATATGCGGCCGCCTCGTTGCCGTCCATAGACTTAAACTTACGCGCCATATACCCCTCTCCTCTCATATAGGTATACAGGCCCCGGCGATCGCCGGGATGTTGGCGTGATGGGATTTACGCTGTTGCTTCCAATCATCTGGCAGGCAGGCTCAGCAGCAGGTACGTGGCGTGGAGAGAAGACATGCCGAGGCGAGGGCCAGCTGATGCGCCCCACAGACCCGACCGCCCGTCTTGCACATGACCGAGCGCCGCAAAGGCCGCATGCCGGATGCTCCCGGGCACGCCCCGGCGATGGGAAGCGCCCGCAACGGAAATCCGCATGCGGGTTTATTGTACCCCGCCGTCAAGCCATATTTCGGCAAATATAGGTGGCCGGTAAAGGTTTACCTCGGGTGACTATTGTGCGCCCGGCACCGACGGACACAGTCCCCTGGAACCCCACAGCAGTTGCGGTGAAATAGGGACTGTTTTTGCTGTTAACGGCCTTAATCAGTCCCTATTTCACCGCAAGTTATTTGGGGGGATGAGTTAGAGGGTGCCGAGGAGGATGGCGTAGGTGGTGGATTCGCCGAGTTTGAGCTCGTCGCCGGGGTTGAGCTGAGCGGAGCGGCCAGGCTCTACTTGAATACACACGCTCGTGGCCCCGTTTACCACCACGGTGCCGTTCGTGGACGACAGGTCCTCGACAAACCATGTGCCAGAATCGTCGCACCAGATATGGGCATGGCGGGCCGAGACGTCGTCGCCGACGTCGGTGATGTCGCCCTCCCCCGTTGCCAGCGCGCCGATCTCGACGCCTTCCTCACTCGGCTGAATCCAGCGCGGGGCGCTCACCACGTAGCCGTTTTGCACGCGCAGCAGTCCCAGCGGATGCGCCGGCGCAACCTCGTGCTCGCCCGCGACCGAAGATGTGCTCAGCGAGCGCGGCGTCGACGTGGCGCCGCCACAGGTCGCATGAGCGTAGTCGATGGCATAGGTCACCGACGAACGGACATCTGCCGAGCAACCCACGGCGACAAACAGCACCAGGATGGCCTCGGCGCGCTCGGCGGGCATGAGCTCAGCCGCCTGCGACAGGCGCTCGAGCGCATTGCGATAGAGATTCGTGTCCTGGTGGCATTCCTCGAGCGCCCGCACCATGGGCTCGCCAGCGGGGCCGCACACCATATTGGTCACGGCCGCGGCGTCCATGGGATTGCGACGGCGCAGGGCCAGCTGCGACATAATGCGCGCGGCCGAGGTACCGTAATCGGCAAAATAACGTTCCTGCAGCGTGCCGACCGGCGCGCGCACGATAAAGCGCGAAACCCAGGAGCGATCGGCGGCACGGCTCTGCGGACTACGGCCGTCGGCGAGCGGGCGGCTCGAGAGCACCAGGCCGCACAGTTCGATATGGCTCAGGTGCGCTGCGCGCTTAAAGATGTCAAACATTGCCCCGCACGGGGTGAGCTCAGCTTGAGAAGCCATGGCTTAGCCCTCCTTGGTCGCAGAGATCGTGTCAGATACTTCGGCCGGCCCGCCAAAGGCGCGGGCAGCCGCCGCGCCCGCCGCCCCCGAGGCGCCCGCGGTGGGCATC
>UQHQ01000029.1 GCA_900540945.1 uncultured Collinsella sp.
TCACGAGCGGGGGCTCCTGTCTTTTTAGTGCCCTCGGATTGGGTCATAGTGTCTGTCGTTGCCAAAACATCGGCATCCCCAAGGGATCATTTGCACCAAAAAATGAGAGTGGATAATCTCCCGGTATGAGCCCATATTTATGCTCAAGGCTGGAGATTATCCACGCTCGTTTCGTTTGTTGATTTCGATGCCTACATTTGTAGGAACAGTTCGTGGAGGCGGGTGTCTTCGTCGAGTTCGGGGTGGAAGGTTACGCCGAGCTGGTTGCCTTGGCGGGCGGCGACGATACGGCCGTCGACTTCGGCTAGGGCCTCAGCGTCGCCGTGCACTTCGACGATACGGGGCGCGCGGATAAACGTCAGCGGCACCTCACCGTCGATGCCGGCGACGGATCCTTGAGTGCGAAAACTGCCGAGCTGTCTGCCATAGGCATTACGCTCAACGAGTACGTCCATGGTTGCCAGGCGCGGCGTTCCTTTATCGTCGTGTGCGGCAAGATTGCGCGCCAATAGAATCAAGCCGGCGCAGGTGCCAAGGACGGGCATGCCTTCAACAATGTGGGTGCGAAGCTCATCGAGCATGCCGAGCTCGGCAAGTAGCTTGCCCTGAACGGTAGACTCGCCGCCGGGGAGTACCAGACGGTCAAAGTCCTGCTTCAAATCAGCCGCCTGTCTCAACTCAATACAACGTGCGCCCAGCTCGTACAGCCTCGCCTCATGCTCGGCAAAAGCGCCTTGGACCGCCAGCACGGCGACCGTCTGGTCTACATAATCGCTCATATGCGACCCTTTCTGCCGGACTAGCGCCCGCGCTCCTCCATGATAATCTCGATCTCGTCGGCGTTGATGCCCACCATGGCCTCGCCCAGGTCCTCCGAAAGCTCGGCAATGAGCTTGGCGTCGGTGAAGTTTGCCACAGCCTTAACGATGGCGGCGGCGCGCTTGGCGGGGTCGCCACTCTTAAAGATGCCCGAGCCGACAAAGACACCCTCGGCGCCCAGCTGCATCATCAGCGCGGCGTCGGCGGGGGTCGCTACGCCGCCGGCGGCAAAGTTCACCACGGGAAGCTTGCCCGTGGCATGAACCTCGCGTACCAGCTCGACCGGAACCTGCAGTTGCTTGGCTGCCTCAAAGAGCTCATCATTGCGCAGGGCGACAACGTCGAAGATCTGCTTTTGGATCTTACGCATGTGGCGTACGGCTTGGACGACGTCGCCCGTGCCCGGCTCGCCCTTGGTACGAATCATCGTGGCGCCCTCGGCAACGCGGCGCAGTGCCTCGCCCAGATCGCGGGCGCCGCAGACAAACGGCACGTCAAACTGGGTCTTATCGATGTGATAGACGTCATCGGCGGGGGAGAGAACCTCGGACTCGTCGATGTAATCGATCTCGATGGCCTGCAGGACCTGCGCCTCGACAATGTGGCCGATGCGGCACTTGGCCATAACGGGGATGGAGACTGCCTCTTGGATGCCCTTGATCATCTTGGGGTCGCTCATGCGCGAGACGCCGCCTGCGGCGCGGATGTCGGCCGGAATGCGCTCGAGTGCCATGACGGCGCAGGCGCCCGCCTCCTCGGCGATGCGTGCCTGCTCGGGCGTGGTGACGTCCATGATGACGCCGCCCTTGAGCATCTGCGCGAGCTCGCGATTGAGTTTGACGCGATCGGCCTTGCTGGTCTGTTCTGCCATGGTTGCTCCCTTGATTGGCATGTGCATTGCTTGACGGAACATCCTATCGGGGAGCTGGGTATGGCAAAATACTCAGTTTTCGAGATAATAACAAGGTCAGACTAATACCAGACTGAACAGCTCGATAAGGTCAGGTGGTAAACTCATGCTTGACTACAATTTGGAAAAACGCGGCGAAGCATCGCTCTATGAGTATGTTTACCAGCAAATTCGAGATGATATCGTAGCTGGACGCATTGCGGCGGGGGAGCACCTTCCGTCTAAGCGCGCCTTTGCCAGTCATCTGGGAATCAGTGTCATTACCATCGAGAATGCATATAGCCAGTTACTTGCCGAGGGTTATATTTGCTCAAAGCCGCGGCGTGGCTACTACGCTTGCGAGCTTCCTGATGCACCGGTTTTGCCTTTGGCTACAGGGAACATCGACCGAGATGCCGTCTCTGTGGGTCCTAGCGCGCATGATGCCAACGGACAGGTCGAGCGATTCGATGCGCTCTCTCCTTCCGCTTTGGAGGCGGCGCGGCTTTGGCAAAGCGCACTGCGGGCGACGCTGGCATCCGAAGACGAGCGCGAAATCTTCTCGCCCGCGCCCGCGCAGGGCACCGCTCGGCTACGACGCG
This sequence comes from uncultured Collinsella sp., assembly GCA_900540945.1. Lineage (GTDB taxonomy): Bacteria > Actinomycetota > Coriobacteriia > Coriobacteriales > Coriobacteriaceae > Collinsella. The sequence goes on from UQHQ01000029.1 coordinate 2,311, forward strand.
CAATTGCTCACCATCTGCGCGGGACAAGGGGTATGAATGTCGACCCCGACAACATCGTTATCGGTGCAGGCGCCCAGTTGCTCGATGCCATGTTGGTTCAGCTGCTTGGCGCGGACAAGGTGTATGCCGTTGAGGACCCGGGCTATTTGCGCCTGACGCGCATCTATCAGGCTATGGGCTGCAAAGTTCGACATATCCCGTTGGATGATGAGGGCGTGGACTTGAGCGCTCTGCAGAAAACCGGGACCGATGTCCTTCACCTGATGCCGTCTCATCAGTATCCAACCGGCCTGGTGACGAGCATCGCGCGCCGATATGCGCTGCTGAGCTGGGCCGCCGAGCGACCAGGTCGGTATCTCATCGAAGATGACTTTGATTGTGAGTTTCGCCTTGCCGGCAAGCCGATTCCCGCGCTCGCGTCAATCGATGCCGCTCAGTCGGTTATCTACACCAACACGTTTTCGAAGAGCCTGTCATCGGCGTTGCGTCTAGCGTACATGGTGCTGCCCGACGAGCTGATGGAGCGGTTTAGGCGCAACCTTGGTTTTTACGCCTCGTCGGTGAGTTCTGTTGACCAGGTCGCTTTGGCTCGTTTGCTGGAATCGGGTGATTACGAGCGACATGTGAACCGCGTGCGCGTTCGTGCTCGCGAGGCGCGTGATGGCCTGGCGGCGCTTGTGCGGAAAGCGTTTCCGGCAGGGGAGGTCTCGATCGAGCATGCGGACGCGGGCCTTTACTGCACTGTTGTTGCGGAGCGCGGAACGGGTGGAAGCTCTTTTGCGCGGGCTCTCACGCGCTCGGGTATTCCGTTTATCGATATCAGTGACTGTTATTGGTGTGCCGATGGTGCATTTGTCCCTGAAAACTCAAGTCAAATTCTTGTTCAGTATGACGATCTGGATCCAAAAGTGCTAACTACCTTGGAATTGCAGCTAATGGGGGGCGCTCTGCAATCTAAGTGAGTAGACTTTTGGCATTTTGGCGACCAAGCCGTTTTACCACAAGCTATCTACCTGCGACTTTATAAAGCAATTTGGCTGGTCTGCACGGCAAGTTCGAAAAAGTCTACTCACTTGCCGCGCAAAGCTTCTGCATGAGAAAAAATGGGGTTTTCAACAGTGCTTCGTCCAGCTCTCGGCAAGCTTTTGGTCAGTTGGGGAGGGCTGTTGAAAACTTAGCAGTCCGTTCGGTGCCATTTTTGTTGCGTTCGCGCCAATGCGAGACCGATTGGGTTGAAATCCGTGTTTTCCTGTGCCTATGAAGGATCTACTTTGTGACATATCGGCTTTTAGGTACTGGCGTTTGCCTCCTCAAGTCCGCGCTTTGTGTCCGCCGTTTCCACGACCGGAAGAAGACCGGCAGCGATATGATCTCGCCCGCAACCCGACGGCTGCAGTCGCGCTCGGTTTTCCGTTGTATACATTGGTTCGGACGAGAAACAAACGGACCTGCCCTGTCAGCATTAGGCAGCGGCTGTTCCTTGGTGAGCTCCCCAGGGAATCTGTGTTGGAAACGGAGCATGGATTTTTGGTCACGTCTCCTCTACTGACGGCATTTATCATGTCTCGACATCTGACGGATCTCCAGCTTCTTTTTGTGTTGGCGGAGATGTGTGGCTTGTTTGCGGTGTGTGCTCTGCCGGTGGCGCTTGAGGCGGAGCTTTCGCGTGCAATTGATTCGGGCGCGATTTCGACAACGTTCGGTTGGGTGCGCTGCCCGTCCGAGGACGGCATCACTTCAAGTTTATGGCGTCGAGACGCTTTGGTTTTGGGCAGAGACCTTGACCGTTTTTGTTCAGATGTTTGCGGGATGCGTTACGGCAATAGATTTATGGCGGTATCGCAACTCGTTCCATTGGGTGCCGCGTCGCCTTTTGAGGTCGAGGCGTATTTGTTGCTTGGACTGCCGCGAGCCCTGGGAGGCGAAGGGTTTTGCGGCATAGAGCTCAATGTCGAAGTGACGCTAAGCACAAGTGCTCGAGCGATTGTGGGAAAGTCCCGTGTATATATCGACCTACTTCTCTCTTCGCCGGACGGCAAGCGACAGGTGGCCATTGAATGTCAGGGAAAGGCCTCGCACGGACGCGCAGGGGATGGCTTGCGTGACGCTGACCGCATGACAGCCCTTCAGGCCATGGGCTACGATGTACTTCTCCTGACACACAGACAGATATCCGATGAGGATAGATTCCGCGCGATCGTTAAGGCCGTATGCAGGATGCTCGATGCTGAATATCGTGATAAAAGCTCAGATGAGCAAAGGGCTGAGACATTACTCCGGTCTGAACTATTCGTTGACTGGACAAAATTGGGAGTAATCGACGAAAAGATGCCCGTTAGACACAAAATAGCTCGATCGTGGACGGCTGCGAAACTAGGTGAGTAGACTTTTGGCTTGATGGCGACCAGGCCGTTTTTGCAACAAGTCATTTACCTGCGACTTTATAAAGCAATATGGATGGCCTGCTCGGCAAGTTCCAAAAAGTCTACTCACTTATTTTTTGACGAGAATCCGATGCCTAAGGTGGTCCTATTTCAGGGAGTTAACAAGTTCGTGAGGCACGAAAAAGACCCGAACCATGCGGTCCGGGCCTTATCGAGCTAAAGATTGTCTCTCAGGCGGTTGGCTTAGCCAAAGTAGCGCTTGAGCAGGCCGGCGAAAGCCTTGCCGTGGCGGGCCTCGTCGCGAGCCATCTCGTGCACGGTGTCGTGGATGGCATCGAGGCCGGCGGCCTTGGCGCGCTTGGCAAGATCGGTCTTGCCGGCGGTGGCGCCGTTCTCGGCCTCAACGCGCATCTCGAGGTTCTTCTTGGTGGAGTCGGTCACGACCTCGCCCAGGAGCTCAGCGAACTTTGCGGCGTGCTCGGCCTCCTCGTGAGCAGCCTTCTCCCAGTACAGGCCGATCTCGGGGTAGCCCTCGCGATGAGCGACGCGAGCCATGGCCAGGTACATACCGACCTCGGAGCACTCGCCCTCAAAGTTGGCGCGCAGGTCGGCAACGATGTCCTCGGAGACGCCCTCCATCTTGGCGACACCCACGACGTGCTCGGCGGCCCACTCGAGCTGGCCCTCCTCCTGCTTCAGGAAACGAGAACCGGGAACGCCGCACTGGGGGCACTTAAAATCCTCGGGCAGCTGGTCGCCGTCGAACTCTTCCACATAACCGCAAACGGGGCAAACAAACTTCATGATTCGATCCTTTCGATCGATGGCGATTGCGCGCTCGTCCGGTCCCGTAAGGGCCCTCTCCGGACGTGCGTCTTGACGAGTTCTATTATCCATAAATGCGACCAAATGTGAAGCCTATTAGGAATGATTTTTAATAAAACAATTATGAGATATGAAGATGTTGATTGATTAACGATTGGCAGGCCGTCTGCGATCTCCGCTGAGTACAATCGGTCGAGCAAATGTTGACCTATCAACAAATAAGGGAGTTTCCTTTATGCATCTAGCCCGTCGCGCCTGGTGCCGAACATATCAGACGGTTTTTCGCATTGCATTGCCGATCCTGCCCTATACCGAGCCGCGCATTTTGGAGCACGCTGAGGATGTGCCCACGGTGCTTCAAAAGCGCTCGATCCAGAAGGTCCTTATCGTGACAGACCCTGGTATTGCCCGTCTGGGGCTCACGGCCCCGCTTGAGTGCGCGCTCGCGTCCAAGGGAATTGGCGCTGCGGTCTATGCCAAAACATCAGCGAACCCCACGGTCTCAAATGTGGAGGAAGCGGCGTCCCTGTATCGAGAGAGCGCCTGCCAGGCCATTATCGGCTTTGGCGGTGGCTCGGCCATGGACTGTGCCAAGGGCGTGGGAGCACGCATCGCGCAGCCAAACAAGCCCATCAACAAGATGCGTGGCCTGTTGCGCGTCCACCGTCTCCTGCCGCTGCTTATTGCGGTTCCCACTACCGCCGGTACGGGAAGCGAAGTCACGCTCGCGGCGGTTATCACTGATGACGAGACGCACTATAAATACCCCATTAACGACTTTGTGCTTATCCCGCGTTTTGCGGTCCACGACCCCGAGTTTACGCGCGGGTTGCCGGCGTCCATTACGGGGCAGACGGGTATGGATGCCCTGACGCATGCTGTCGAGGCCTTTATCGGGCGAAGCACCACGCCCTATACGCGCAAGATGGCGCGACAGGCGGTTCAGCTCATCCGCGATAATTTGCTTGAGGCCCATGAGCATGGAGACAACATGCGTGCGCGTCGCAATATGCTTTCGGCGGCGTATAAGGCGGGCGTTGCCTTTACGCGCTCCTATGTTGGATACGTTCATGCCATCGCACACAGCTTGGGCGGGCGTTACGGGATTCCGCACGGCTTGGCCAACGCGATCATCCTGCCGCACATGCTTCGCGCTTATGGTGACGCCGCCGCTCCCAAGCTTGCCGATCTTGCTCGCATGGCGGGCATTGCGCCGGCTACCGCGCAGGACAGTCTTGCGGCCGAGGCCTTTATCGATTGGGTCGACCGCATGAACGAGGCCCTGGGAATCCCCAAATATGTCTCGGGTATTCGCCGCTCCGATATTCCGCAAATGGCGGCCCATGCCGATGCCGAGGCCAATCCCCTGTACCCCGTTCCGCTTTTGATGGACCGCCTGGAGCTCGAGCATATGTACGAAGTTGTTGCAGGTGGTATGTTTGAGGACGAGAACTAGGAGGGTCCATGAACACCGAGGAAATTGCGCGCATCGTCGGCAATCAGCGCGCCTACTTTAAGACGCACGCCACGTTTGATGTCGATGCTCGACGCCGTGCACTCGTGAGTTTACGCGATGCGGTGCGGGCCCACGAGGCCGATATTGCCCATGCGCTCAAGACCGATTTGGGAAAGTCGCATGACGAGGCCTATATGTGCGAGATCGGTACGTCGCTTTCCGAGATTCGTCATCAGATCGCGCATGTGGCTCGATGGAGTCATCCGCGCCTGCGTCCGTGTGACCTCGCTAACGCCGTGAGCGTGTGCAAAACGCAAGCCGTGCCCTATGGCGTCACACTCATCATGGCGCCCTGGAACTATCCGTTTTTGCTGACGCTCGAGCCGCTCGCTGGCGCCCTTGCTGCGGGCAATACCGTGGTCATCAAGCCGAGCGCCTATGCTCCGGCATCGAGCGCGGTGCTCAGGCAAATCTGTGAAGAGACATTTGATCCGCGCCTGGTGACGGTTGTCGAGGGCGGGCGCGCCGAAAACGAAGCGCTGCTCGACGAGTGCTGGGACAAGATCTTCTTTACCGGTAGCGTTCCGGTCGGCAAGCTCGTTATGGAGCGCGCAAGTAAAAACCTTACGCCCGTGACGCTTGAACTGGGCGGAAAGAGTCCCTGCATCGTGGATGCGACGGCAAACTTGAAGGTTGCGGCACGGCGTATTGCCTTTGGCAAATGGCTCAACGTGGGGCAGACCTGCGTGGCGCCCGACTATCTGCTGGTTGATACGCGCGTGCACGACGAGCTGCTGGGCCTCATCAAGGAAGAGACCCGCCGTATGTTTGGCGAGCATCCGCTCGATAACGAGGATTACGGGCATATCGTCAACGCCAAGCATTTTGCGCGCGTGCGCGGGCTGATCGATCCCGATAAGGTCGTGCTTGGAGGTACCGCGCGCGAGACTTCGCTCAAGATTGAGCCGACGATTTTGGACGGCGTGTCCCCCGATGACGCCGTGATGCAGGAGGAAATCTTCGGTCCCATCTTGCCGGTGCTGACGTTTGAGAGCCTAGACGAGGCCGAGACGTTTATTACGGATCGTCCGACGCCGCTGGCCCTGTATATCTTTAGCCAGGACCGTGCGGCTCAGCAGCGCTTTGTGCGCTACGTGCCCTTTGGCGGCGGCTGCGTTAACGACACGATTATGCACTTGGCTACGAGCCATATGGGCTTTGGCGGCATGGGTGCGAGCGGTATGGGCCAGTACCATGGCCGCGAGAGCTTCGATACGTTCAGCCACAAGAAGAGTATCGTGAACAAGGCGACGTGGCTGGACGTGCCATTCCGCTATGCCCCTTACGCAAGCTGGAAGCACAAGTTCGTGCGCATGTTTGTGCATTAGAATCAGATGACATAGGGCAAACAAAGTGGCCGTCCCCGCGTAAGCGAAGACGGCCACTTCTCACGATGTAAACGTGCACTGGAGTTGGCAAGACCCGCTGCAACAGGTGCCATCCGTGCCTCAATCTCATCTGCAAGCGCTCTGTCTCGCAAGCGTTGCGGTAGGCAATTGAAAGGTGCGAGCGGGTGAAATGATGTCCGTACGAGTTCGTAGACTTCTCAGTAGGGTTAAGCGCCGGTTTATCCGGCCGTTAGAGGAGCTGCCATGTACGAGCCTTCACGTGTTCTTTTGTCGTTTCATATCGCAGGATTTCAGTATGCCGACGGTGCCTTGGTCCTGGGCGATCTTAAGGTTGGCGATAAGCTGACGCTGTGTGCCGAGCGCGATAATCCCCATGACCCTGAGGCGGTTGCGATCTATTACGGCAACACCAAGCTCGGCTACGTTCCGGGAAACGAGGTCGGCCCGCTATCCTTGATGATGTACTACGGCCACGAGGACGTATTTGAGGTCCGTGTGCAACAGGTTGCCCCCGAGCGCAGCCCGTGGCATCAGGTGCGCGTTGGCCTCTATGTGGTGGATGCTCGTTAGTCGGCAATGGAGGCGGCCATGTTTGATGACGACGACCTGTTCGATTTGACGGATGATCCGTTTGAGTGGGATATGCTACTCGATGACGATGAATTGGAGCAGGACCGTAAGAAGCGGCAGGACAAGAACGCCCAGGGTGACGCGTCGAAAAAGAAAGACAAACGCCGCCGCGGCCTGTTCGGCGGGCTCTTTGGATAACCGCCGCATCGCTGCGTCTGTATACTTAGCACGAGTTGGACAAGTTGCGAAATGAGGATACAGACGATGATGTGGTTTACCGCCGACCTGCACCTGGGCGATACGAATATCTTGCACGACATGGATCGACCGTTTGATTCGGTCGAGGAGATGAACCGCAAGGTCATCGATGCCATCAATGAGTGCGTGGTGGCGGACGACCGTCTCTATATCTTGGGAGACTTTACCTATCGCTTGCCCCTGGCGGAGGCGGTGCGCCTGCGCGAGCGCATCGAATGTCAGAACGTGACGCTTATCCGTGGTAACCATGACGGCGATTGGGAAGATCCCGACGTGCCGCAGATTTGGGAAGACGTGCGTGATTATCTGGAGATTGCCCCCGGCTATGCCAAGGGGCATCGTCTGGTTATGAGCCACTACCCCATGCTTAGCTGGAATGGCAAGGCACGTGGCGCCATCATGTTGCACGGGCATATCCACAGCAGGGGAGACCGCACCAACGCGCGCAACCGCGACCGCGAACGTCCTATCCTTCGCTACGATGTCGGCCTCGACGCCAACGAGTACAAGCCCGTAAGCCGAGACCAAATCCTCGGCTATTTTGGACTGTAATTCTCGAACCACCACACAAACCACCACAAAGGGGGCAGTGAACCTTTGTGGTGGTTTTCACATAGATTGGAGTCGTTATGAAGCAATTGCTTATTCGTGCCGATGATATCGGGTATTCGTATGCCGTTGACTTAGGGATTGCTCGCAGCGTCAACGAGGGCCTGGTGCGCTCGGCGGGCCTGATGCCCAATATGCCTGAAGCCGAGCGTGGTTGGTTGCTCGTGGCGGATGCCGGCATTGCGGTGGGCCAGCATACTAACGTGTGCCTGGGTAAGCCGTGTGCCGACCCGGCGCTCATCCCGAGCATGCTCAACGAGAGCGGCGAGTTCCATAGCAGCCGCACCTTTCGCGAGCATTTTAAGCGCGGCGAGGAGCTGATAGACTTCGACGAGGCCTGCATCGAGATCCGTGCGCAGCACGACCGCTTTGTCGAGATTGTGGGCCGCGAGCCCGATTACTTCGAGGCCCATGCCGTCATGAGCAAAAACCTTAACCGAGCGATCTCGGCGGTTGCCCAGGAGCTGGGCCTTAAGGAGCAAAAGGCAAGCTTCGACCCCACGGCGGTGGTGCATTGCGGAGATACCGACCTGCGCATGGTGATGCGATCGATGGAACCGGGCTACGAGCCTAAAGAAGCAATCATGCAGACGGTTCGCGAGATGGTGGGCGGCGAGACGGTCGTCTTTGTGTGTCACCCGGGCTATCTTGATCGCTTTATCCTCGAGAACAGCTCGCTTACGACTGATCGTACCAAGGAAGTCGATGCGCTGATCGATCCTGAGCTGCGCGCTTGGCTCGAGTCTCAACCCGATCTTCGCCTGATCGACTATCGCGACCTGTAAGAGCTCAAGCCAACACAAGGGGAACAGGCACCTTTGCGGTGGTTCTGGCGCCGTTACCATTATGGTGGCGGCGCCTTTTTTGTCCGTGCGGCGCGGTAGAGTGTAGTCGGTTGAAATTTGCGTCCATCGAGGAGCTGTTATGAACGAGATCAAGTGCCCGCATTGCGGCGAAGTTTTTAAGGTCGATGCGTCCGGCTATGCGGACATCGTCAAGCAGGTGCGCGATGCTGAGTTCTCGCGCGACCTGGACGAGCGTGTGAAGGCGGTCCAGCGCGAGGGCGAGCAGGCGCTGGAGCTTGAGCGCTCGCGTTCGACGGCTGCCCTGCAGGAGGCGGAGTCTCAGCGCAATGCACAACTCGTTGAGCAGAAGAATGTTGCGGCTCGGGAGTTGGCACAAGAGGTCGCCAAGCGCGATGCCGAGCTTGTCGAGCTGCGCGCCAAGCTCGAGGGCGCTGCCGCAGAGCGCGAGAGCGCAAGCCAGCGTGCGGCGGTTGAGGCCCGTGCCGATGCTCAGAAGGAGAATGCTGAGCTTCAGCGCGAGATCGACAATTTGCGTGCGCAGCTGGGGCGCAAAGATGACGAAGCCAAGCTTGCCGAGTCGGCGGTGCGCAACGCTGCTCAAAACGATTTAGCTGCACGTGATGCCCAGATTGCCGAGCTGCAGGCCAGGCTTGCCGCAGCGGACAAGGCTCAGGAGATGGCGCTTGCCGCTGCCGCGGCAGAGTCGCAGCGTGATCTCGATGCCGCTCGCAGCGAGGCCGAACGTGCACTTGCTGACTACCGCGCGACGGTACAGGAGAAGTTTTCCGCCGCAAAGGCACAATCTGAGCAAGAAGCCGAGGGTCTGCGTGCCCAGCTGCGCGAGCAGGAGCTGATGGCAAAAATGAACCTGTCGGAGGCGGTCGCCGCGGCGGAGCGAGAGCGCGATGAAGCACGTGCCAAGCTGACGAGCGAGCTGGCAGTGCGCGATTCTCGCGAGGAGCAGGCCAAGGCGGCACACGAGCTCGAACTTGCGCAGGCCAAGCGCGCGAGCGATGACCTGATTCGCTACAAGGATGAAGAGATTGAGCGCCTTAAGGACATGAAGGTGCGCCTGTCCACCAAGATGGTGGGCGAGTCGCTCGAACAACACTGCGAGACCGAGTTTAACCGCCTACGCATGACGGCGTTTCCCAACGCGTACTTCGAGAAAGACAACGATGCGTCCGAGGGTACCAAGGGCGACTTTATCTTCCGCGAGTGCGACGCGAGCGGCAACGAGATCATCTCGATCATGTTCGAGATGAAAAACGAGAACGACGAGACCGCGACCAAGCACAAGAACGAGGACTTCTTTAAGAAGCTCGACCACGATCGCCGCCAGAAGGGCTGTGAGTATGCAGTGCTCTGCACCCTGCTGGAGCCCGAGAGCGAGCTCTATAACGCGGGTATTGTCGACGTGAGTTACCGCTATGAGAAGATGTACGTGATCCGCCCGCAATTCTTCATTCCCATGATCACGCTGCTGCGCAACGCCGCCATGGGTTCGCTGCGCTATAAGCAGGAGCTGGCGGAGTACAAACAGCAGAATATCGACGTTACGAACTTCGAAGCCAAGATGGAGAAGTTCAAGGACGGCTTCTCGCGCAACTACAACCTGGCGAGTAAGCAGTTCGAGTCGGCGATTAAGGAGATCGATGCCGCCATTAAGCAGCTCGAGAAGACCAAGGACGACCTGCGTCGCAGTACCGAGAATCTGCGTCTGGCCCACAACAAAGCCGATGAACTCACCATTCGAAAGCTCACGTGGGGCAACAAGACCATGAAGGCTGCCTTTGACGAGGCACGTGAGGCTGCGCCGGAGACAGGTGATGAACCAGCCGAGGCGGATTCGTATGAGGTCGAGGATGCCGAGTAAGACATAGCGTATAGTGCAAAAGCGGGGCCGCTGGCGATATTGCCAACGGCCCCGCTTCGTTTCGTTCCAGTATGTTCGGCTAGTTCTCGAGCAGATCCTCGATAAAGCCGACGCGGTAGTTTTTGAAGATGACCTCGCCGCCATCCTGCGTGGCATCCAGGTCGACATCGCCCATGATACCAAAGTCGTGGTCGCCATTCTCGTCGGCAAAAATCTGGTGCACGTGCCACACGTGATCGGTCTTCTCGTCGCTCTCATCGATGGAAAACATCGCGGCGCTGCGGGCATCTCCGTCGGTGAGGATTTCCTCGTGCTGCTCGTGGTAAGCGTCAAGTGCTTTTTGCCAGCGGATCTCGCTCATGCCCCAGTCGTCGTCGAGCTCGCCCAGGTCGCGAACGTGCTCGCGAGCGGCAAGGGTCACGCGGCGGAAGAGCGCATTGCGCACCAACAGCGTGCAGCCGCGGCGGTCCGCCACGACCTCGTCGATGCCCTGCGGCGGCGCGGCGTCGAGGGCTGCCGGGTTGCCGGCGTTTTCCCACTCGTCCACCAGGCTCGAGTCCACCGAGCGCACCACAAATCCCAGCCACGAGATAATGTCGCGCAGGCGCTCGTCGCGCTTCTCAATGGGTACGGTGCGGTCGAGCGAACGGTAAGCCTCTGCCAGGTAGCGCAGTAAAATGCCCTCGGAGCGGGCGATGCCGAGCTTTTGAATGTAACCCTTAAAATCGCTCGCGCTTTCCAGCATATCGCGCAGGACACTCTTGGGAGAGAGCTGGTAGTCGTTTGCCCAAGGCACTTCCTGGCAGTACTTGTCAAAGGCGGCGTCGAGCAAATCCTCGAGCGGCTTTTCGTACGTGACGTCCTGAATGCGCTCCAAGCGCTCCTCATACTCGACGCCGTCGGCCTTCATTTCGGCCATCGCGCGGTCGCGCGCGGCGCGCTCCTGTGCGCGCAGCACCTGCTTGGGATCCTCGAGCGTTGCCTCGACCATCGAGATCAGATCCATGGTATAGGTCTCGCTCTCGGGGTCGAGCAGTTCCAATGCGGCAAGCAAGAACGGCGAGAGTGGCTGATCGAGCGCGAAGTCCTCGGGTAGATCGACCGTCAGCGCATAATCGATGTCTGGTGCGGCGTCAGCCGGGGCGTCAGGCGCGGGCGGCACCTCGGTGCGAACGACGACGCCGGAATCGATGAGCGTGGCGAAGATTTCGTCGGCGCGAACCTCGAGCTTGGCCTTTTCCTCGGGAGTCTGCAGGCTCGTCTCGATGAGGTCGTGTACGCGGGCTCGGGCATCGCCGCCCTGCTCGACCACGCTAATCACCATGGAGTGCGTGATGCGCAGGCGCGGCTTGAGCGTCTCGGGCTGCGTCTCAATCAGGCGCTCAAAGGTCTGCTTGTTCCAGGTGACAAAGCCCTCGGGGGCCTTTTTCTTTTTAATCTTACGGAGTTTTTTGGGGTCGTCGCCCGCCTTGGCCATAAGCTTGGCATTCTCGATCTCGTGCTCGGGTGCCTCGGCAATCACCATGCCCTCGGTATCGAAGCCCGAGCGGCCGGCGCGACCGGCAATCTGATGGAACTCACGGGCGCGCAGACGACGCATCTTGTAACCGTCGAACTTGGTGAGCGCGGTGAGCACCACGGTGTGGATGGGCACGTTGATGCCGACGCCGAGCGTGTCGGTGCCGCAGATGACGGGCAGCAGGCCCTGCTGCGCCAGGCGCTCAACCAGTAGGCGATAGCGCGGCAGCATACCGGCGTGGTGCACGCCGACGCCGCAGCCGAGCAGGCGCTTGAGAATCTTGCCGAAGGCGGTGGAGAAACTCGTGCCTTTGGCAGCTTCCTTAATGGCCTCGCGCTGCTCCTTGCTAGCGATGCCAAAGTTGGCAAGCGACTGTGCCGTGGCAAGCGCGGCGTCCTGACTAAAGTGCACGATGTAGAGTGGGGCCTCTCCGCGGCGCATGGCGAGCTCGACGGTGCCCTCGAGCGAGGTCGTCACGTAGTCATAGCTCAGGGGCACGGGGCGCGGGGCGTCGACAACCAGGTCGCAAGCAGCGCCGGTGTGCTCTTCGAGAGAGGCGGCGATTGCAGTGACATCGCCAAGTGTGGCGCTCATGAGCATAAACTGCGCATGGGGCAGGGTGAGCAGCGGCACCTGCCAAGCCCAGCCGCGGTCGGGGTCGGCAAAGTAATGGAACTCGTCCATGGCCACGCAGCCCACATCGGCGTCCTCGCCCTCGCGTAGCGCATCGTTAGCAAGGATTTCGGCCGTGCAGCAGATGACGGGAGCCTTGGTGTTGATATGCGTGTCGCCGGTGATCATGCCTACGTTATCGCGGCCGAGCACCTGTACCAGGTCGAAAAACTTCTCGCTGACCAGAGCCTTGATAGGAGCCGTGTAGTAGCAGCGTTTGCCCTGCGCCATGCCCATAAAGAGCATGCCCAGCGCGACGAGCGACTTGCCCGATCCGGTCGGCGTGCCCAAAATGACGTGATTGCCGGCGGCCAGGTCCATGAGGGCCTCTTCTTGGTGATCCCACAGCTCAATGCCACGGTCGCTCGTCCATTCAAAGAAGCGTTCGAAGGCCTGGTCGGGCGTGAGCCACGGTTCGGGCTCACTGCCGTCCTCGGGCTCCCACCAGGTGGGGGAGAGCGCACCGAGCGAACCGAACTCTGCCTCGGTTCCCGTGCCGCCCGAAAATGAGCTGGCAGCGCCGGCGCCGGAGACGGTGCTGGCGGCGGTATCTGTCGTGGTCTGTGCCATGTGTTTGCTTTCTCTCGCGATTGTCCGCCAACTATTATGGCGTAGCGTCGCATCGATGCGTTCGCAGGCAAGAAAATGCAGGAAATGGGCGTTCTGCCCAGCCGTTTAGTGTAGTCGCTGGCTAAGTGAGTAGACTTTTTGCGATATCGCGAGCACGTGGCTTTTGTGCAAGGGCTCTACCTGCGGTTTTATTATTTGCTATGCGGGTTGTGCTTGGCTATTGCAAAAAAGTCTACTCACTTAGGTGTGAGGGCCGTTCGCTGACGCCTATTTGCGCTTGTTTGCCGACGCCGCGACCATCAGAAGCCCCTAGGACTCTTGCGGCAGGCGCTTCTTACCCTTGCGGGCGCGGTTTTTAAAGTTCTCGACGGCCTCTTCCATGCCGAGAGGCACGTAGGTGAGCTCATCGAGGTTTTCGGGCAGGTAGCAGGCAAGGCTTTGCTCCTGCGCGCGGCCCGCCGCGAGCTGTTCATCGCTGGGCTGCGCGCCGGGTGTGGCGCAAATGCCATAGACGACGGCGCCCATCTCGCGCGTGCGGCATTCATATTCGGTCTCGGGGTGCTCGGGATGGTCGCGGCGGACGTCGTCGCTTACCCAAAGTGTGTCGTAGCCTGCCGCGGCAAACTGCCCCAGGGCGTAGTCGCGCAATGGCTTGCTGTCGGTTCGCAGCGTGACGGTGGTGCCGGCTGCAAAGAGCGGGCGGTAGAGCATCAGATGGTCGACATGGACGAGTCGTTTTTTGGCGTACTTGGCCTTGGGCTGCGGCGTGGGAAAGTTAATGGTGATGGCATCGAGCTCGCCTGCGGCAAATAGCTGCGGCAGCGATGCGGCGCCTCGGGGCAGAACGAGTGCGTTGGTCAGTTCCTGCTCGCAGATTTTCTGTGCGGCATAGGCGATGCAGATGGGCTCCTGGTCCATGCCGATAAAGAGGGTGTTTGGCTCGTGGCCCGCGCGCTCTACGAGGTACGTTCCCTTGCCACAGCCAAGATCCAGGTGAAGGTGTTCGAAGGGCTTGCTGCCAACTGGCGCACAGGCCGCGCGCCAATCTCCGGCATAGGCCTCGGGGTTCGTCTCAATCGCATCGGCGTAGCGCTCCAGGCGCTCCTCGAGCACAAAGTTCTTAGGCGTGCGAACGTGGACGGCTCCCATGAGGCTCCTTGGTCATAAGTGTGGAACGCATAGCTGCGCGTTCCGTCAATGGGTTGAAAAAGGGTGGGCATAGCTTGCCCGAAAGATGCGATGCGGCTCGGCAGCGAGTCGCCGATACCTACAGGCGCTTAAGGATCACGTAGCGGTTGAGCTCGCCGCTGCGACCGTCGGCATGGAAGCGCTCAAGCTCGCGCACGGGGACCTCGCCGCTCTTGTAGAACGTACGGACGCCGCGCACCAGGTCGGTGATCTGCTGATCGTCAAAGTGATGGCAATAGCGGTAGGCGTGGCGGTCGTTTTGCCAGCCAATGAGGTGGTCACCGGCTTCAAACTGCGCGGAATCGTAACCCTCAAACGGTGGGGTGAGCTCGGCGCGGGCCTCGGCGCGAACAGCCTTGCGCGCCATGCGCTCGTCGTTCATAAACTCCCAAAAGCTGATGGCGATGATGCCGCCTGGGCGCGTCTGGCGCACCAGGACGTCGAGCACGCGTACGCGGTACTCGCAGGACGGCACGTGGTGCATGAATCCAAAGCAGACCGAGATGTCGGCGAGCGGGGCGTCGAAAAGCACGTCGGGTGTCTCGGCGGGGTTGAGCTTCATGAGGGCGTCGAGCACATCGAGTTCCTGGAAGCGCAGGTTGGGAATGCGCAGGGCGTGGCCATGTGCATCGATAGCCAAATCTTGACACGAGTCGACACCATAGAACTCAAACGGGCAACTGGCATCTGCCGAGGGGTTTGCGCCGTTGACGCCCTTGGCGGCGAGTGCGCCGCCGGCGGCAAAGTTTTCGAATCGCATATTGCCGCAGGCAAGATCGAAGACGCGGACGGGATGCTCGATCGTGGCGACGTCGAGCTGTTCGAGTGCAATGTCCATGGTGCGCACCCAGCCGGGCCACGGGGCCTGGCGCGTATCGGAAAAGGAGGCGGAGTGCTCGCGATAGAACGTATTGTTGAGCTGGATGAGCGATGAGGCGAAATCGCGGTTCACGGCGCGGGACTCCCTCCGTTGGCGGTGCGGAATAAACAGTACGACCATACTACCGTTAACGCCGCAACGGGGACAACCGGGCCGTGGGTCATTGCTTTGTTTGGACACATTTCCGCAGCTCATATGTGCCCGCAACCGCCGGTTGTCAAAAATCTCACTAGAATAGGTGGCATGCTTTTGGCGGTGGCGGATAGATTTTTAACTGTGCAAGGCGCCTTAAGAACAAAAACGGTCCGGCGGCACGGCTGGCATCACATAGGAGGAACCATGAATGTAGAAACTGCGCAGCGGCTCGCCGACCTTCGCCGCAGCAAGGGTTTTAGCCAAGAAGGGCTGGCGCGAAAGCTG
Organism: uncultured Collinsella sp.; assembly: GCA_900540945.1. Lineage (GTDB taxonomy): Bacteria > Actinomycetota > Coriobacteriia > Coriobacteriales > Coriobacteriaceae > Collinsella. The sequence continues at coordinate 17,753 of UQHQ01000029.1, forward strand.
GGGCTGTCGCGCCAGGCGGTCAGTAAATGGGAGCGCGCGGAGAGCTCGCCCGATACCGAGAACCTGATCTCGCTCGCCAAACTCTATGGCGTGAGCTTGGACGAGTTGCTCAATCCGAGCGACGAGATTGAGGACGATATCGAGTTTGAGAACGAGGACCGCGCCCGTCAGCGCGAGGCCGAGGCGGCAGAGCGTGCTCGCACCCATGAGGCGGCGGCGCGCGCTACCGAGGCGGCAACACAGGCGAGTGATGCTGCGGCCAAGGCGGCGCAAGCGGCAAGCTGGAGTGCACAGGCCGCCAATGCCGCTACGGCGCAGGCGACGAGTGGCACCGCGGTTGGCTCGACTCCGGCGAAGGGGCCGTTCCAGTCGTTCCCGTATTGGGCCGTGTGCTGGCTGCTGTTCTTTTTGCTGATGTTCCTGTTTGGTGCCGGCCCCTTTGCCGCACTGATCTTCTTTACGATTCCCATCTATCACTGGGTGGCACGTGCGCTCGATGGCGATTGGGCGCGCGGGGATATTCAGGTTGGTCCGGCGTCGGTGGCGATCAAGGCCCAGGGGAAGGATGCTTCTGCGGAACCTGATGCTGACGTGGCTACCACGACCACCGCTGAGCCATGTGCCAAAGAGGGTGACGAATGATGAAGCTTTCGCATGAATCCAAGGTACGCCTGGGTGTTGGCATCGGAGCGTTTGTGCTCATTGTTGGGCTTGTCTTTGGCGTTTCGCGGACATTGATTCATTTTGATGGCCCGTGGGATCTCGACGATGTTGTATCCGGCCTGTCTGGTATGGACGATGTGGTGGACGAGGGCGATCTTTTGGATGACGGTAACTATTCCGCTCAGCCTCAGCAGCTTTCGAGCGAAACCTTTGATGCCGATGCGTTCACATCGCTTGACTTGGACGTGACGTCGGGCACGGTCGAGGTCAAACACGTCTCCGGCGGGCCAGTGCGCGTAATTGAAAGCGGTCGCGTGGCAACGGGGACCGTTGCCTTCGATGCGGCAACCCAGAACCTGGCCGAAATCGAGGGCTCTACGCTCAAGATTCGCCAGTTCGATTGCGATGACGAGCGCGCCATTGACCGCACGGTTACCGTCGAACTGCCGCGCGAAGTTGCCGATAACATGGTGGGCATTACAGCGAATGTAGAATCGGGCGACCTGACGGTCGCGGGCATTGCGTGTCATGACCTCAACCTGACTTTGGACTCTGGAGACGTTGAGTTTACGGGCACCGTGACCGATACCCTGAATGCCGAGGTCGGTTCGGGCGATGTGACGTTCGAGCTCTACCAGGCCCCCGCGAAGTCGATGGACGTGAGTGTGGGCTCGGGCGATGTGGAGATGACGGTTCCGAACTCGACGGGCTTTAAGGCGAGCCTCACCTTGGGCAGTGGCGACTTCGAGAGCGATTTCCTTCCGCTCGGCTACGACGGCGAGACCATTTTGAATCTTGAATTCGATAACGGCGATAAGTCTGCTACGTATCGTTTTGAGGTCGGTTCGGGCGACATGTCGTTTGATCCGGAGTGACATGCGGTTTTCGGAGATCGGTACATATAGGCATGCTCTTTGATGGAGGCGCCGGAGCCGTGGTCGGCTTCGGCGCCTTTGCCTTTACAATGGGGACATGGAACAGATTATCTTGAACATACTCGAGGCTCTGCGTCACGGCGAGACCGTGGACGACAAGGCGCTCGTCAAACTGATACATGCCGAGGCGCGCCGTGAGGGTGCCGACAAACGCGATTTGGCCAAGCGCCGTCTGCTGCCGTTCTACCAGCGGGTTAAACGTGAGGAGCCGGCTCGGTGGGCTGCGTGGAATGTCGATTCCGATCTGGAACGCCAACTGCTGCAGGTGCTACGCATGAAGCCTCGTCGCACGGCTTCGGGCGTGGCGACCATTACCGTCATCACCAAGCCCTGGCCGTGCTCGGGCGATTGCCTGTTTTGCCCCAACGACCTGCGCATGCCTAAAAGCTATCTGCACGCCGAGCCGGCATGCGCCCGTGCGGAGCAAAACTGCTTCGACCCGTATCTGCAGGTGAGCGCTCGCCTGACCGCGCTTTCGCAGATGGGGCATGCAACCGACAAGATCGAGCTTATCGTTCTTGGCGGTACCTGGAGCGACTATCCGCAAGGGTACCAGGCATGGTTTATGTCGGAGCTCTTCCGTGCACTCAATGATGATGCGGTGGCGGGCGTGGCGGCAAATCCCATGTTGGCGCGTCCGGGCATCAGTCGTGCCGAGGCGGGGCGCCTGCTCGACGATGCGCCCGCCGATGCCCTGCCGCCGGTGGTGGCGGGGCGTCGCGAGCGCTACCGGGCTGCCGGCATTGCGACAGACGAGGCCGAGCTCGCGAGCGGTGTTGCAGGAGAGCAGGAGCGCGTGGATGTTGCTGTGGGCGGCTACAACCGTGCGGTGCGTCGTCTGTACGGCCCTGGCACGCCGTGGGGCGAGGTTGCCGAGTGGCAGGCGGCAACGATGGAGGAACTTGAGCATCAGCAGCGCATCAACGAGACGGCGAAGCATCGCGTGGTGGGGCTCGTTATCGAGACACGCCCCGATGCCGTAACGCCGCAGGCCCTCACACTTATCCGTCGCTTGGGCTGCACTAAGATTCAGATGGGTATTCAGAGTCTTGACCAGCATCTACTCGATATCAACGAGCGCCGCATTTCGGTGGCGCAGATCGAGCGGGCGTTTTCGCTCGCGCGCCTGTTTGGCTTTAAGATCCACGCGCACTTTATGCTCAACTTGCTGGGCGCCACGCCTGATGGGGACAAGCGCGACTACGAGCGCTTTATGACCGAGGGCGCCTTTATGCCCGACGAGGTCAAGGTCTACCCGTGCGCGCTCATCGAGGGCTCGCGTCTGGTGGGCTGTTACGAGCGTGGCGAGTGGCGCCCCTATACCGAGGACGAGCTGCTCGATGTGTTGGCCGACGACATCGTGGTGACGCCGGCGTTCTGCCGCATCAGCCGCATGATCCGCGACTTTAGCTCCGATGACATCATGGTGGGCAACAAGAAACCCAACCTGCGCCAGCTCGTTGAGAACCGCCTGGCTGCTCGGGGTGACGGTGCGACGGTGCGTGAGATTCGCTATCGCGAGATCAGCACGGCGGGCGCCGACCTGGACGAGTTGACCCTTGACGAGGAAGTGGCGTACGAGACGCCGGTGACGCACGAGCGCTTTTTGCAGTGGGTGACACCGCAGGGCAAAATCGCGGGCTTTTTGCGCCTGTCGCTGCCCGACCGCGCGTTTGTTGCCGCGCATGCGGACGAGTTGCCGACGGTGTCGGACGAGGCGATGATTCGCGAGGTTCACGTGTATGGCATGGCGGCGCGCGTGGGCGATCAAGGCCAGGCGGCGCAGCATCACGGGTTGGGGCGTTTGCTCGTAGAGCGTGCGTGCGAGATTGCCCGGGATGCGGGTTATGCGCGTATCAACGTGATTAGCGCGATTGGCACACGTGAGTACTATCGTCATCTTGGATTTTATGACCATGGCCTTTATCTGCAAAAGGAGCTCTAGATGAACAAGCCGAGTGTTTCTGCCGGCGTCGTTGCCGGCGTTGCTCTGGGGGCCGCGGCGCTTGGCGCGGCCGCTGTCGCTGTCCGTGCTGCCTGTCTGCAGGTTGCGCGAACCCGCAATGGGTTGGCGCGTGTGAAACGCGTGCACGATGAGGGCGGCGACGAAGTCCGTGTATTGGTGCAAGGCGGCGTTTACCAAAGCGCAAGCTACGTTGGCGAGCGTTGGGCGGAGCCCGTCTTTGCGTACTATCGTGCGTTTGACGACGTGTTTGAGGCTGAGGACGCAATGCGTGATGCTTACGGGCATGGTATCGACCGTATGCTCATGCTGGGCGGCGGCGGGTTTGCCTATCCCAAGTTTGCACTGATGTCGCACGAGAGCTTGCGCATGGACGTCGTTGAGTACGATGCCGAGATTACGCGCCTGGCGCGCCGTTGGTTCTACCTGGACGAGCTGGAGCGCACGGTGGGCGATCGCCTGCGAGTGATTACCGCTGAGGCTCGCTCGTATCTGGGCGTGACGAGCGTGGGTCATCGTCGCTACGACGTGGTCGTGAGCGATTGCTTTGGCGGTGCCGAGCCCGTACGCGAGCTGGCGACGGTTGAGGCATTGCGTTTGGTGCGAGGCAGCCTGAACCCCGGGGGCATCTATGTTGCCAATATCGTGAGTGCGAACAGGGGGAGCGACGTGACGTTCCTGCGCGATTGCGTTGCCGCGGCACTCGAGGTATTCGCCCACGCCTGGGTGGTCCCATGCGGCGATGCGGAGTTCGGCGGCGAGGAGAACTACCTGCTCATCGCCAGCGACGGCGACTATGTCTTTGCCGAAGCTGTGCCCTTCGACACCGACTTCCTCGGCACCGTCCTTCACGACAAGTAAGTCTCCCCGTCCCAAAAAGACTGGTCTTAGGCGTGGTCGCTCCAGCTGCGGACACGCTGCTTCATGCCCTCTATGTCGAGCACGCCTTCGGCAAAGCCCTTGCGCACGAGCTCTTCGGGAACAAACTCGTCGTAGCGGTCAAAATAAGGCACCTCGCCGGGATAGACGAGCTCGATGGGATCGAAGTCCTTCTCGGCCTCGGCGGCGAGCACCTCAAAGAACGTCTCCTCATCGGCCTTCATCTTAAACTGCATAAAGTACGGGCGTGATGGGTCGAGTCCGCGAAGGCCCAACTCCGCGGCACATTTAATCTTGAGCATGCGCTCGAGGGCCAAAAAGGCGTAGCTGCCCAGCCAGGGGAAGAGCACCCAGGTATCGCCGCCCAGGTTAATGAGCGGTTTAGTTCCCGCGCCCGAAATCTCGGCCGTATGACGAGCCTGCGCCAAGCGGGCCCGCGCGTTACCCATAAGGTACGGATACGCCGCGTGCTCGTTGAGCGCCTTGCGCATGCGCTCGAGTACGTGTGTATTGATGTCGCCGGGGCAGTCGCCAAAGTAGGCCGGCACCCGGCCCTTGACCTGCGTGGCAAAGACGGTGTGGCGCTTCCAGTCCACTTCCTCGACAATCCAGCAGTGTCCGGCGATGGCGATGCGCTCACCGGGCGGTGGCGGATTGACGATCGTGCCCAACTCGGCCGACTCGCTGCGAACGGTGAACTCCTCGTTTTCCTGGAATACGGCGTAGAACTTAAAGTTGTTAATGATGCGCTCGCCCGCGAGACCCACGATGAGTCCGCCGCCCTCGGTGACTTGGATATGGTCGATCTTAATGAGGTGACGCAGCAGTACGCGATAGTCATCGGCCGAGATGCGATGGAAATAGCTGAGCATGAGCACGCGCTGGGCAAGCTCTGCCGGCGTGAGTTCGCCGCTACTGGCAAGCGTCGACATAGTCTGGTGGTAGAGCAGGCTGTAGGGGAGCCGATCGAGCTCGGGCGGCTCGACCCACTTTTCCTCGCGATAGAGTTGTACGAGTGCGATTCCCTGCAGGAGCTTCCACGGAATGGTCTCGGGCATCATCGTGCGCGGCTCGGGCTCTTCCTCGCGCATGACAAACCACATCTCGGGCGGAAGATCGCGGCGTCCCGTGCGGCCCATTCGCTGCAAAAAGGAGCTGACGGTAAATGGCGCATCGATCTGAAACGCACGCTCCAGGCGGCCGATATCGATACCGAGCTCCAGCGTAGAGGTGGTGACGGTTGTCTGTGCCTGCTCCTCATCGCGCATGAGTTCCTCGGCCGTCTCGCGCAACGATGCCGAAAGATTGCCGTGATGAATGAGAAAGCGGTCGGGCTCGTGTCGGCTCTCGCAGTAGCTACGTAGCATGGAGCATACGGCCTCCGCCTCCTCGCGCGAGTTAGCAAAGACCAGGCACTTGCGGCCGCGGGTGTGTTCGAAGATATAGCCCATGCCGGGGTCGGCGTTGTCTGGTGCTGTGTCGGTGGGGTTGAGTAATGCCTGTTCGGGTGCTTGGGGGATGTCGACTTCGCCCTCGGGGGCCGAGGAAGCTTGGCGGTCCTTGGGAGCGGCCTTGCCCCGTGCTCGCTCACGACGTTGACGGCGCTCCTCTTGTGTTGGCTGTCCGCTGTGACGCATGTCTTGGGCGCCGGCGGGCAGTGCCGCGGATGCCGCCGCCTCGATGCGCTCGCACGCAAGCACTTCGGCCTCTTGAGGACCTGTGCCCATGAATCCCCGCTGCTGTGCCTGGGGGCCCGAGTTGTAGAAGTGCTCCATGGAGATGCGCCACACGCGGCGTGGTTCTTCAAAGCGGGGGATAACGCAGTCGCGCCCCGTCCCCTGTGAGAGAAAAGCGCCCGTGCGCTCGGGGTCGCCGATGGTAGCCGAAAGGCCAATGCGGCGAGGCTGCACGCTGGCCATGCGCGAGAGTCGCTCGATAAGGCAGAGCGTTTGCCCGCCACGGTCGCCGCGCATGAGCGAATGGACCTCATCGATGACCACATAGCGCAGGTCGCAAAACATGCGCGGGATCGCCATGTGCTTATGGATTAAAAGCGCTTCGAGTGACTCGGGTGTAATCTGCAGGATGCCGCTCGGTTTTTTAATGAGCTTAGCCTTGTGCGACTGCGAGACATCGCCATGCCAGTGCCAGACAGGGATATCGGCCTCTTCGCAGAGGTCGTTGAGGCGGACGAACTGATCATTGATGAGCGCTTTGAGGGGGCCGATGTAGAGGGCGCCCACGCTCGCGGGCGGGTTCTCCCAAAACTCGGTCAGGATGGGAAAGAAGGCTGCCTCGGTTTTGCCGGAAGCTGTGGATGCCGTTAGGAGCACATTGTCTTGTGTGTTAAAGATGGCATCTGCCGCCGCAACCTGGATAGAGCGCAGACTCTCCCAATCGTGGGAGTAGATGAAGTCTTGGATAAACGGAGCATATCGGTCAAAGGCGTTCACGGGGCCTCCCCTCAAATACGAACCTCTCAATGCGGTTGGCAATGGTTTGCTGCATTGCTGTCTCAACGTTTGTGCAGATAAAAGCTGCCAAAATAGACCTGTCCCTTTTTGGCAGGTTAGATGGTGAATTCGGCGAAGTTGCGGTCGCCGTCTGCGGTGCCGGTGTCGCCTGTTGCGGCTGCCGGTGCCAGCGGGGGGGCGCCGAGGAGTTGC
>UQHQ01000030.1 GCA_900540945.1 uncultured Collinsella sp.
GGGGTCAGCCCGTGGGAGGCCAGGGCGCCGCTGACCGGTGGACGGCACCGAGCCGCCATTGGGAATGTAGAAGGGGGAGGCCTCGCGGCCTCCCCCTTTTTTGCGTTTGGTCGATATGAGCTAAACGCCTCTATGGCTTAATAGCCTTTTCTATTTGAAGAAAACAAAATGAATGACCAGCGCGATTGCCACGATGGCAATGATCAAGAGCGCAATTTGGAGACGGTGCTGTCTGCGCCGTCTGTTTGACGATGTAAATATCGATTTCCCCTGCTTAGGCGTCTCGAGATAGCGGGCGGAATGCGTTAGAGTTTGCTTGGGACGGGGCCCTCTGCGATGTTGCTTTGTGGGTGTTTGTGTCTGCTCCTGGCTGCTTGCGCTGTTTTTGGATAAGGGGGCATCTTTTAGATACACCGGATCGCTCGAGGCGACACCCATGTGTCTGCGCGCTGATTGAGATTCTTCTAGGGTTTGATATCGATTGCGAGTTACATACTCAGGCTCTGCATCGTTAATGGGCTCTTGGGAAATATGGGGACGATGGTAGCGTATGGGCTGTGAATAGGCAGAACTATCGTTCTGCAGCGACTCAAACGAATTGTCGGAGGTCTGATCGTCCATGATGCCCTTAGGTTGTCATTAACAACGTGTATGCGCTCATTGTAAGCCCTCCGCTTCGTTTTGACAGGCCGCGTATATGGTATTTAAGGCACGGTTCAAAGAACTTTAGCTTCGTTAAAACCTTAGTCGACCAGACTTAGATATGCTTATAGAAAGAGACTTAAAAAACTTTATATCAAAATGTATATATAAGAAATGGATGGGCATATATTAGAGCGTCAAAAGAAGTCCCTGCCACCTAGAAGATGGCTCGGCAGTCCCTTAAAGGAGTGGTAGTCATGGCAAGCATGGTTCCTTATCGTTCGGTTTTTGGTGTTCGTCCCTCTGCTAGCTCGTTGTTTGATCTCTTTGATGATATGAGCGACCTAGCGAACAGCTCGATTGCCTCTAAGGCGTTCCCCGTTGACGTTGAGGATAAGGGCGATGGCTATGAGGTCAAGGCTTATCTGACCGGCGTCGCCAAGGACGATATCGATGTCGAGCTTAACGAGGGCCGTCTGTCCATTAGCGTGAATGTCGAGGAAGACGAGGAGAACGAGGGTAAGAACTTCCTGCAGAAGGAGTTCAGCTCGTACAGCGCGACGCGCGGCGTGTACCTGAAGGATGCTTCGAGCGAGGGCCTTTCTGCAAAGTACGCTGACGGCATCCTTACCGTTACGGTTCCTAAGATTGTCGAGAAGAAGAACGTTACGAAGATTTCCATCGATTAAGGCTATCGGCTTTTAAAATCGGTGCCTACGTTAAGGGGGCTGGGAAGTGATTCCCAGCCCCCTTTGCTGTTTACTGTATGGTCATGGGCCGATATTGTCCGGCGGGACGTATCGTGAGTTTATGCAGCCCCTCAACGCGGGTGGCGGTGCTGCCAAGCTCGTTGTCGAGCGTTGCGTCGAGGGAGCTTGCGTAGCTTTTGACGGTCAGGCTTGGGCGATTGTTGTCTTGGCTAATGTGCATCGCGATAAGTTGCTCGGTGCGATCGGTTACCAACGCGCGTGCGGCATCGGCGGCCTGATCGTTGGAGAGATGTCCTTTTACAGACATGATACGTTCCTGAAGAAAGCGAGGATAGTCGCCTTGACGCAGCATGGTTACATCGTGGTTGCTTTCGAGTGCGAGAATGCGACAGTCCTTGAGCGTATCGATGGCATGCTTCGACAACTCGCCGGTGTCGGTGGCAAAGCCAATTGAATCACCCTGAGCGTCAAACCGGTAGCCGACGGGATTAACGACGTCGTGGGATGTCGAATATGTTTGAATGTGGACTCCGGCAATAGAGAGGGCGTCACCTGGGTCGAATTCCTCGACAGGTAGATGTGCGAGGCTTTCTTTGGACGTGAGCGTTCCTCTGCTGGAAAAGACCGGGCCATTCCAATGCTTGCACCATACCTCAAGCCCCTTGATGTGGTCGCTGTGTTCATGGGTGACAACAAGGGCGTACACGTCGTCTGCCGACAGTCCGAGTTCCGCCATGCGTTTGAGCGTTTCGCGGCGAGACAGTCCGTCATCGACCATAATGAGCCCCTGCGGGCCCTCGATGAGTGCGCAGTTGCCTTTAGAGCCACTGCCGAGGATATGAAGGTGCAGACGAGACATAAGATTCCAAAGGATACAATGGGTGCGGACGAATAGAGGAGGAAGCAAATGCCTACGGTATCTCAGCATTATGGACACCATGCCGTGCCTGGGGCAGTCGATGAGACCCGGACGAGGCAGCAGGCTGCTCCTGTCGTGCTCATGGTATCAGGCGGCGCGGACTCGACGGCACTGCTTCTTATGGCGTGCACATCAAAGCTGGATATCCAAGACGGACGCGGTGTTGCCCCCATTGCTCGCGAGCGCCTGCATGTGCTGCATGTAAACCATCATCTGCGCGGCAAGGCGTCCGATGGCGACGAGGCCTTTGTGCGTGAGCTCTGCGCGAAATATGGTTTACCGCTGTGCGTGGAGCACGCTTATTTTGATGGGGAGTCGGGCAATATTGAGGCCGCGGCCCGCGAGGTGCGCTATGCCGCGGCGCGGAGGTATGTTCGCGAGCTCTGCGCCCAGACGGGGGCACCGCGAACGGCGGCTCGTATCTGCACCGCGCACACGTCTTCGGATCGCGCGGAAACGTTTTTGATGAACGCGATTAAGGGTTCAGGGCCCGCTGGCCTATCGAGCATTCCTCGCCGGAGGAATATCGTGGTGCGCCCCTTGCTCGACCTAACTCATGGCGAGCTCGTGGGCTATCTACAGGTACATGGTCAGCCGTGGCGTGAGGACGAGAGCAATGAGGATATCTCGTATCTGCGAAACTACGTGCGCCATCGGGTAATGCCAGTGGTGGCACAGCGTAATGCGAGCGTGTGCAAGACGATCGGCGCCGCCTGTGAGATCTTGGGTGACGAAGACGCGTTTCTATCCCAGCTGTCGGCGCAGGCGTTTCGAAGCTGTTTGCGTAAAGAGGCGGCGGGCGCGCTGGTGCTCGATGCCAGACGCCTTGCTGCGGCCGAGGTGGTAATCGCGCGGCGTATCGTGAGGCTGGCGATCAAACGCATCGATCCGGACGCTCGTCCAGAGATGCGACATGTGGAGCGAGTCCTTTCCTGCGTTGCCGAGGGCGCCGGCTCGGTCACGCTTCCGGCGGGAATTGACGCACGCGTCGAATTTGGCATGCTGGCGTTTAAGGCTCCGGTGGCTCGCGAGGGCCTGGTCGCGGACTGGGTTACCGTACCCGGTCGTTTGCCGTTGGGCGGGGGACGTATGCTGGTCGCAGAGCCGATGGCCGTTGAACCGGGATGCGATATCGTGCGCCGCGCCCGTGAGCTTGCGGCTGCCGGGGAAGTGGCAGCTTTGGTAGATGCGGCTGCCCTGGGTTTTGCCGACAGCGATAGTGAGCGGATCTTGGCGGGCTCGCGTGGCGAGATCCCTGCCGAGGCGCGATTGGCGCGCCTGTGGGTGGACGGTCCCGCACCGGGAGACGTGATGTGCCCGTTAGGAATGAGTGGTCGAAGCAAGAAGGTATCCGACTTGCTAGGAGAGGCTCGCATTCCCGTTTCCGAGCGCGCCGGCGTGCCCATGGTGAGGACGGCGCCGGGGGGTGCCGTGGTGTGGGTCGCCGGAGTTCGCGCGGACGAGCGTTTTAAGTGCACGGCGGCGACGCGCGTGGCCTATCTGCTTCGTGTGGTCGACGCGGGTTAGCCCCTCGCACCAGCTTTTCTGTGCGGCGTTGACGGTATTCCCGCGCTGATGGTGCGCGGGCTGGAAAATATACCCCGTGCGCTGCTAGAATGTGTAGTTCGCGTCCATACGGCGGTGTGTGGGCGATTAGGCACAAGAAAGGGTTGTCATGGCTTCTCAACATCCGGATATCGAGAAGGTTCTGTTTACGCAGGAGGATATCGAAGGTATCGTTTCTCGCCTGGGCGAGGAGATTACGCGCGACTACGCTGGTAAGGATCTGGTGTTGATCGCGGTTCTGCGCGGCGCCGTTGTCTTTATGGGCGACCTGATGCGCAAGATCGAGCTGCCGACCAACATCGATTTCATGGCTGTTTCGAGCTATGGCGACGGTGTGAAGTCTTCGGGCATCGTGCGTATCATTAAGGACCTGGATATCGACATCCGTGGTCGCGACGTGCTGATCGTCGAGGACATTCTGGACTCGGGCCTGACCCTCAAGTACCTGATGAAGAACCTCGAGAGCCGCAAGCCCGCTTCGCTGGAGGTCGCTGCCTTCCTGTGGAAGGACGTTGAGGACCGTACCTCGGCCATCACGCCCAAGTATGTTGGAACCCATTGCCCCGATGCCTTTGTGGTGGGCTACGGCCTCGACTATGCCGAGCGCTATCGCAACCTTCCGTATCTGGGCATTTTGAAACCGGAGGTTTATTCGTAAGATGCCCGACGACCGTAACGACAACAATTTCCAGACTCCCCGGGAGCCTAAGATCCCGGGGATGCCCGGAGGCAAGAAGCCCACGCGTACGGGCTGGCTGTATTTTCTTTTGGCTTGCGCGCTTCTGGGCTATGCCTTCTTTAATATGGGCTCCGGTTTTGCCAGCTCCAGCAATACCGTTAAGCTCGCGACGAGCGAGATGGTCAGCGCCATTAAGCAGGATCGCGTCGAAGATTTGACCTATACGGTTCAAGACGGAAGCGTGGCGGGTCATTACTGGAAGACAAAAAAGGACAAGGGCGATACGAGCGAGCTCAAGAGCTTTTCCTCGACCTATGTCGGCTCCGATTCGCTTGCCGAGCTTATGGCGGAGCACCCCGACACCAAGTATATCGTCAACACCAACGACCCCGATTTTTGGGGCGACTTGGCGATGAGCGTGCTGCCGACGATCGCCCTGATCGCCATCATGTTCTACTTTATGCGCCAGATGATGGGCGCCAATAACAGGAACATGCAGTTTGGCAAGACCAACGCCAAGACTAACGAGGCTACGCGTCCCAAGGTAAAGTTCGAGGACGTTGCCGGCGTGGACGAGGCCGTCGAGGAGCTCGAGGAGATCCGCGACTTCCTGAGCGATCCGGACCGCTATCGCAAGCTGGGTGCCAAGATTCCGCGCGGCGTTTTGCTGGTTGGTCCTCCGGGTACCGGTAAGACGCTGCTGGCTAAGGCCGTTGCCGGCGAGGCAGGCGTGCCGTTCTTTAGCATCTCGGGCTCTGACTTTGTCGAGATGTTCGTGGGCGTCGGCGCCAGCCGCGTGCGCGACCTCTTTAAGGAGGCCAAGTCTCAGGCTCCGTCGATCATCTTTATTGACGAGATCGATGCCGTGGGACGTCAGCGCGGAGCCGGCCTAGGCGGCGGTCACGACGAGCGCGAGCAGACGCTCAACCAGCTGCTGGTCGAGATGGACGGTTTTGAGGAAAGCGAGTCGGTCATCCTGATCGCCGCAACCAATCGCCCCGATATTCTGGATCCGGCATTGCTGCGCCCCGGTCGTTTTGATCGTCAGGTCACGGTCGACCGTCCGGACGTAAAGGGTCGCGAGCAGATCTTGCGCGTACATGCCGAGAATAAGCCGATGGACGAGGACGTTAAGTTTGAGAAGCTCGCCCAGATGACCGTTGGCTTTACCGGTGCCGATCTGGCAAACCTGCTCAACGAATCTGCGCTGCTGGCCGCTCGCCGCCATCGTTCCGTGATCTCGATGGACGAGGTCGAGGAGTCGATGGAGCGCGTGATTGCCGGACCGCAACGCAAGGGTCGCGTGATGACCGAGGCCGAGCGCACCACGATTGCCTATCATGAGAGCGGTCACGCTTTGGTGGGTCACATCTTGGAGCACTCCGATCCGGTTCATAAGATTTCGATCGTCAGCCGCGGCCAGGCTCTGGGCTACACGTTGCAGCTTCCGCAGGAGGATCACTTCCTCAAGACCAAGAACGAGATGCTCGACGAGCTTGCCGTGTTCTTGGGCGGCCGCGTTGCCGAGGAGCTCATGTGCGATGACATCACGTCGGGCGCGAGCAACGACCTGGAGCGCGCGACCAAGATGGCACGCGAGATGGTTACGCGTTTGGGCATGAGCGAGGAGCTGGGCACGCAGGTGTTTGGCGAGGCACAGCATCAGGTGTTCCTTGGTCGCGATTACGCCGATCACCAGGATTACTCCGAGGAGACGGCACGCCGCATCGATATCGAGGTTCAGCGCATCATGCGCGAAGCCCATCGCCGTGCGGTCGAGATTCTGGATGCCCGTCGCGATCAACTCGATCTGATGGCGAAGGTGCTGCTTGAGCGCGAGACCGTCGAGGGCGACGCCGTGAACGCCCTGCTCGACAACGAGTGGGATGCCTACCTTGAGCGCGAGGGCGATATCCTGGCGGCCAAGGAGGAGCGCAACGCCAAGGCGGCCGGCATGCCGGCCAAAAAGCGCATGCCTCGTATGAGCGAGGAGGAGCTGGCGGCTGATGCCGCAGCTTTTGCGCAGGCGGCCATGCAGGAGGATGCTGAAGTGGCATCCGGTGACGCTGGCGATGACCGTGCCGTCAACGCCGATGCCGACGTCGACACCGACAAATAGCCCTTGTAACAAAAGCCTCCGCGGGGAAACCTGCGGAGGCTTTTTCTTTTGAGCGATATGGGGCTGTCTGTTGATTGGGGACAGACTTAAATGAGCGTTTTCACGCATTTAAGTCTGTCCCCAATGAACATTACTGCGGCGCTTTGCCCGACTAAAGCGTACAATAGCGCCTATGCGAAAGGGGAACAGATGATCAACGAAACTATGTATGCTCGCGGTACGGAAAGTTCCATCATCCGCGAGATCTTTAGCTATGGTCTTGAGCGCAAGGCGCAGATCGGTGCGGAGAACGTATTCGATTTTTCGCTGGGCAACCCGAGTGTTCCGGCGCCCGCCGCTGTGGCTGAGTCCATTAAGAAGGCCTTGGAGCTGCCGAGCGACCAGCTGCATGGTTATACGCCCGCACCGGGCCTGCCGCAATGTCGAGCAGCTGTCGCCGAATCGCTCAACCGCCGCTTTGGCACGAGCTATGAGGGCAAGGACGTCTTTATGACGGTGGGCGCCGCGGCTTCGCTCACCTGTACGCTCAACGCCATTACGAACCCGGGCGACGAGGTTATTGTTATCGCCCCGTACTTTCCGGAGTATCGCGTTTGGATTGAGAAGGCTGGCTGTACGTGTGTCGAGGCGCTCGCCGATGAAGACACGTTCCAGCTGAGCGTGGACAACGTGCTCAAGGCGATTACCGATAAGACGACTGCCGTCATCATCGACTCGCCCAACAACCCGACCGGTGCCGTGTATACGCGCGACACGCTGACGCGACTGGCCAATGTTTTGCGCGAGGTCAACGCCAAACGCGATCCCGAGAACCCGATTATGCTCATCTCGGATGAACCGTACCGCGAGATCGTGTACGGTGCCGAGGTGCCTTGGGTGCCCTCGATCTACGAGAACACCGTGGTGTGCTACTCGTATTCTAAGTCGTTGTCGCTGCCGGGTGAGCGCGTGGGTTGGATCTTGGTTCCCAACACCAATCCGCAGGCTGCGCGTCTGATGCCGGCTGTTGCGGGTGCTGCCCGTACGCTGGGTTTTGTATGCGCACCGGCGCTCTTCCAGCGCGTGATTATCGATTGCATCGATGAGCCGAGTGATGTCGAGGCCTATGCTCGCAACCGCGCGGCGCTCACCGACGCCTTGGCGGACTACGGCTATACCTATGTTGAGCCGGATGGTGCTTTCTACCTGTGGGTGAAAGCACTCGAGCCCGACGCGAATGCGTTTTGCGAGCGCGCAAAGAAGTATGAGCTGCTTGCGGTTCCCTCGGACAGCTTTGGTATGCCGGGTTGGTTCCGCCTGGGCTATTGCGTGAGTTACGAAACGATTATCAATTCGCTACACGCTTGGAAACAGTTGGCGGACGAGTATCGCTAAAAGTAAAGCGCTCTGCCTACAATGTTTTACGTGAAACGGGGTTTGGTGTTAAGCCGGACCACGTTGTCATGAACGTTGTGTCGTTGGGATGGAGTGGTTTTACGACTATCGAAGGCTATGCGTACAATGAATATACGCGACGGCCATACCGGATAAGGAGACCCGATGCCCTACCTGCTTTCTTGTGACATTCATACCCATACGATGTTCTCTGCGCATGCATATTCGACCATTGAGGAGAATGTGTACTGGGCGGCAGAGCGTGGTCTGCAGGTACTTGGATCTGCCGACCATCTGAGTTCTATGGTTACGCCTTGCCCCAATGACCTGCGCAGTTTCCAGTTCTTTATCAACCAGGATATCTGGCCGCGCATTTGGAGCGGCGTGCTGGTGCTGCGTGGTGCCGAGGCCGATATCGTTTCGCTGGACGGAAGCTTGTTTGGCGAGGACATTCCCGTTTCGCTCAATATTGTCGGCGATTCGTTCAATCACCAGCATTCGCTGTTCGATTTGGTGACGCGCAATTTGGATTATTTGGTGGCAAGCGTGCATAATGCGCAGTTTGCCGAAGGCGCGACGCTCGCCCAGACGACCGAGATGTATGTCAATGCCCTGGAGCATCCCAAGGTGTTCATGCTTGGGCATACGGGTCGTTCGGGCGTGCCGTTCGATATCGACGAGGTGCTGCTGGCGGCCAAGGCCAAGCACAAGATTATCGAGATCAATAACCATAGTCTTGAACACGGTGTCGACACTGAGCATTGGGCCGTATGTCGCAAGATCGCCGAGCGCTGCGCCGAGCTGGGCGTGGGCATTGGCGTGTCGACCGATGCCCACATTGGCATGGCCATTGGCAAGCTCGATCACGCGCGCAAGATGCTCGACGAGATTCACTTCCCACTGGATTTGATCGTGACGCGCGACCGCGAGACGCTGCTGCGCGAGATGGCGGCAGCCGGCGTGTGCGACCTGCGCAAGGGGATGTAGCGGAATTTATAAACCAAGCGAAGGGGGCGGTCCAGACGGGTCGCCCCCTTTCTTGTGCCGGTGGATTAGCGGCGTTCGAGGACCGCTACGGTTTCGGTGTGGTCGGTATGGGGGAACATGTCGACGGGCGTGATCTTGAGCAGGCGATAGCCTCCGTCGAGGAGGTGGTGCAGGTCGCGCTCTTGGGTCACGGGGTTGCAGCTGATATAGGTGATGCGGCGTGGCTTAAGTGCGCAGGCGGCCTCAAGAAACTCGGGGGTGGAGCCGGCGCGCGGCGGGTCGATGGAAAGGACGTCGACGCGCTCGTTGTTGTCGGCGGCATCTAGGATGTAATCGGTGGCATCGTCGGCCATAAACCAGGCGCTGCGGGTAAGACCGTTGAGCTCGGCATTGCGGCGCGCGTCGGCAATGCCCGCCGGGTTGCGCTCCACGCCGAGCAGCATGATGCCGATGCCCTTGCTCTGGGCATCTTTAGCTGCGCAAAGACCGATGGTGCCGCTGCCGCAGTAGGCATCCATAAGCACATCGCCCTGGCGCAGGTCCATGCCGTCGATAGCGAGCTGATAGAGCAATTCGGTCTGCTGCGGGTTGGTCTGGTAGAACGCGGTAGGGGAGATGTCGAACTCGCAGCCGAGTAGCTGGTCGCGCATGCATTCGGCGCCATAAACGATACGGGTTTCCTCACCGAGGATGGCGTTGCCAGGGCGCCCGTTGATGTTTTGGGCGACGGTGACGATGCGCGGATCGAGTGCAGCGACGGCCTCAAAGAATTCCTGTGCATGCGGTAGGTCGCGCTGGGCGGTCACGAGGGTGACCATGATTTGGTCGGTGCGCCAGCCGCAGCGAACGACGGCATAGCGAAGCAGTCCGAGATGCTTGTCCTCGTTAAAGGCGGGAATGTGCAGGCGCTCGGCCTCACGCGCGATGCCGTTGAGGATCTGTCGGGCGCCCGGTGCCTCGACGGGGCATTCGGGAACAGCAACGATTCTGTGCGTGCCACGTTCAAAAAAGCCGCAGCGGACAGCGCCCTCTTTACCGGGGGCAAAGGGAGTGGCGGCCTTATGGCGAAAACCGCGCGGAGCAGGATATTTGCCCGGGTCGCCCAGGGTGACTCCCATACCGCGAATGGGATCAACGGCGATGCCCTCACGCTCACAAAGCGAAGCAAAAAGCTCCTCCATAGCAGCCTGCTTGGTCGCCAACTGCTTCTTATAAGGACGATTGAGCGCCGTGCACCCACCGCAAGCTTTCATGATTGAACAGGGAGACTTTGGGTCCACAGCCTTACGAGCAGACGAAGCCGGATCTTTATGCGAGCGCTTGGAACGAGTCTGAGATGCCTTATCCCCACTCCGACAAGAGCTGGGACGCGTGGTCTTAGCCTTGCCCTTGGCCGACTTACCCTTCGCGTCCTGAGACGACTTGGATTTCTTGGAAGATTTCTCCTCCTTTGACCCCTCAGCCGCTTCCACCAAAGCACGACGAGCCCTACGCTCCGCACGAGATTCTGCCATGAATTAACCCCACTAATTTACAAATTGAAATCTGAAAGCATTGTACCGTGCCAAGTTAGCAGACGATATGCAAGCGCCCATTTCATGTCAGTGATAAGTCCAACGATGTTTGCCCGGCGTGGGCGGGGAGCGGCGCGTAATTAAGTTTATCGCGAGTTCCGCACGCAAAGGAAAGAACTTAATGTGCTTTCCGTCTTGCGCAGGACTGTAGAGCAGGAAACTTAATTACGCGCCGCTCCCCGCCCACGCCGGGCAAACCCTCCCTTGTACTTTATCAAGGTAGAGTGTATGATTCTGAACGTTACATGACTCACTTTACTTAACTAAAGTGCCATCAAGGGGGAATACCATGAATACCGATATGTCTCGTCGTCAGTTTGTTGGTCTAGCCGGCTCGCTCGCCACGGTGCTTGGCCTTGGTCTTGTCGGCTGCGGCGGTGGTGCCGGCAAAGGCTCCGCTGCTGGCTCTGCCGCGGCCAAGGATGTGAAGGGCGCTGCGGAGTCCAAGAAGCTCGTGGTGGGTTTTGATAAGTCCTATCCTCCGTACGGCTTTGTGGGCGACGACGGCGAGTACACCGGCTTTGATCTCGATCTGGCCAAGGCCGTTGCCGATAAGCAGGGCTGGGAGGTCAAATACGAGGCCATCGACTGGGACGCCAAGGATACGCTGCTCAACTCGGGTGCCATCAACTGCATCTGGAACGGCTTTACCATGGAGGGCCGCGAGGACGACTACACGTTCTCCGAGCCGTATATGCTCAACGAACAGGTGCTGGTGGTCAAGAAGGATGCGGGCATCAAGAGCTGGGACGATCTTGTCGGCAAGACCGTGATTACCCAGACTGATTCCGCTGCACAGGATGTGCTCGAGGGCGACCAGAAGGATTTGGCCGCGACGTTTGCCACGCTCGATACCATCGGTGAGTACAACACGGCGTTTATGCAGCTCGAGAGTGGTGCAGTCGATGCCGTCGCCTGTGACCTTTCGATTGCCCAGTATCAGCTCGCCGCCAAGCCCGATGCCTATACACAGCTTGATGAGCCGCTGTCCAGCGAGCACTACGCCGTCGGCTTTAAGAAGGGCGACACCAAGTCGGCCGATGCCGTGACCGAGTCGCTCAAGGCGCTCTATGAGGATGGTACGGTCAAGGACCTCTGCGACAAGTATTCAAGCTATGGTCTATCTTTCGATAATTGGGTGCTCAAGTAATGTCTATTCAAGTCATGATGCAGATGCTTGGCCAGGGATTCTTGGTCAGTTTGCAGCTGTTTGTGCTGACGCTGCTCGGGTCGATCCCCCTGGGAATCCCCGTGGCGTTTATGCGCATGAGTAAAATCGCGCCGCTGCGTTGGATTGCGCGCATCTACATTTCGGTCATGCGCGGTACGCCGCTCATGCTGCAGATGTTTGCCATCTACTTTGCCCCGTACTACGTGTTTGGTATTTCGCTTACGCCCGATTCCAAGTGGACGGCGTGTGTTGTGGCGTTCATCATCAACTACGCCGGCTACTTTGCCGAGATCTATCGCTCGGGCCTACAGTCGATTCCGCGTGGTCAATATGAGGCCGCCGAGGTGTTGGGCTATTCGCGCCTGCAGACGTTTTCGTACATCGTGATGCCGCAGGTCGCCAAGCGCATTCTGCCGGCGATGGGCAACGAGATCATCACGCTGGTCAAAGACACGTCGCTGGCGTTTGCCATCGGCGTGGGGGAGATGTTCTCGACGGCCAAGGCGCTGGTCGCCTCGCAGGTGAGCATGGTGCCGTTTGCGATCGCGGCGCTGATCTACTGGGTCTTTAACTTTGTGGTCGAGATGCTGCTGGGCGCCGCCGAGAAAAAATTGGATTACTACCATGATTAATTCGGTAATGAATATAGCGAACGCGCGTAAGGCGTTTGGCGGCAATGAGGTACTCAAGGATATCTCGCTTGAGGTCAAGCGCGGCGAGGTCGTGGCGATTATCGGGCCTTCGGGCGGCGGTAAGTCAACGCTGCTGCGCTGCGCTACGCTGCTCGAGGCACTCGACGGTGGCTCGCTTTCGTTTGGCGATCTTGCCGTTGCGACGGACACGGGGTCGGGTGCGGTATATGCGAAAGGCGACGTGCCCAAGCGGGCGCGCTCGCGATTTGGCCTGGTGTTTCAGAACTACAATCTGTTTCCGCACTATACCGTGATGAAAAATATTACCGACGCTCCGATTCGCGTGCTCAAGCGCCCGCGCGAGCAAGCGGAGGCGCGCGCACGCGAGCTGATCGCGCAGAT
This sequence comes from uncultured Collinsella sp., assembly GCA_900540945.1. Lineage (GTDB taxonomy): Bacteria > Actinomycetota > Coriobacteriia > Coriobacteriales > Coriobacteriaceae > Collinsella. The sequence continues at coordinate 12,776 of UQHQ01000030.1, forward strand.
GGGGCTTACGGGCAACGAGAACAAGGTGCCATGTGAGCTTTCGGGCGGTCAGCAACAGCGTGTGAGTATCGCCCGCGCACTGGCGCTCGACCCGGAGATCTTGTTCTTTGACGAGCCGACTTCGGCGCTCGATCCCGAGCTGACGGCCGAGGTATTGCGTGTCATTAAAGACCTTGCCGCGCAGGATATGACGATGGTGATCGTGACCCACGCGATGCAATTTGCGCGCGATGTTGCCGACCGCGTGGTCTTTATGGACGGCGGTCGCATTGTCGAGGAGGGTCCTGCCGAGCAGGTTATCGATCACCCGCGTGAGCAACGTACCCGTGAGTTCTTGAGCCGTATCGAGGGCTAGGCTCAGCTATATATTGAGAAAAAGCCGCCGCAGGTCTTATGGTCTGCGGCGGCTTTTATTTGTATCGATGGGGTTTAATAATCGCCTCGCATGCGTTCTTCTTCCTCTCGCCGCCTGTATTCATACGTGCGCCGAAAGGTATGCATGGATAGTCGTCCGTGAGGGTAGGGTGGTGCCATAGGACATTTGGAGGGTGAGTCGGCTCGGCTGCCGACCATGCTGCTCCCGGGACGGCACCGACCGCGAACTCTCCCCGTTGGCGTCGCGCATTGCGCGCGGCCCTGCAAGGAGGTCATCATGGGTGCTCCCAAGACCGGTAACGTAAGGAACGTGGTGCTCGTAGGCCAAGGCGGGGTGGGCAAGACCTCACTCGCCGAGGCCATGCTCCACCTTTCTGGCAAGACTGCCCGCCTGGGCGGCCACGACGGCACCAAGCCCACGCTCGACTATGACCCCGAAGAGGTCAAGCGTGCGTTTTCCATCTCGACGACCATTGCGCCGATCGACTGGAAGGGCGCGCGCATCAATGTGCTCGATGCCCCGTGCTACCCCGATTTTATCGGCGACGCCTTTGCCGCGATGAGCGTCTGCGAGACGTCTCTGTTTGTGGTCGACGCCGAGGCCGGCCCGCAGCCTACGACGGTTAAGCTCTGGTATGCCGCCGAGGACCTGCGCCTGGCGCGTGCGGTGTTCGTAAACCGCCTGTCGCGCTCCGAGGCCAGCTTTGCGACCACGATGGACCTGCTGCAGGAGCGCTTTGGCACGCGCCTGGGCGCCGTGACTCTTCCCTGGGGCGAGGGCGAGGACTTTGACGGCATCATCGACCTGGTGCGCATGAAGGCGCGCCATTGCAACGGCGCCGAGGCCGTTGAGTCGGAGATTCCCGAGGAGTATCGTGCCCAGGCCGAGGAAGCCCATGACCATCTGTGCGAGCTGGTGGCCGAGGCTGACGACGATCTGATGATGAAGTACTTGGAAGGCGAGGAGACGCTGACGCAGGAGGAGCTCGAAGGCCTGCTGTCGAAGGCGATCGCCGAGCGCATCTTTGTGCCGGTCTTTGCGGGCGATTGCATTAAGGAGCAGGGCGTCAACTCGCTGATGGACGACATCGCCACGTACTTCCCGGCGCCGACGGACTACGGCGAGATGCCACTCATCGACGGCGATTCGCTTAAGATCTCGAGTGACGATGACCGCCCGGTGGCGTTTGTGTTTAAGACCCTGGCCGATCCGCAGCAGGGTCGAATCAGTTTTATCAAGGTACTGACGGGTACGCTTGAGCCGGGCCTTGAGCTGGTCAATGCGCGCACGCGCAAGGGTGAGCGTCTGGCTCACCTGTATGTGATGTGCGGCCGTGACATGACCGAAGTCGGCCACGCTTATGCCGGCGACATCATCGTGGCGCCCAAGCTGGCGGCCGAAACGGGCGATACGCTCTCGATTACCGGCAAGGTCGAGGCTGCGGCGTTTAAGTTCCCCAACTCTCAGTACCGCATCGCCATTGAGGCCGAGAATCGCGGTGACGAGGAGAAGCTCTATACGTTTATCGAGAAGGCGTGCAAGGCCGATCCGACCATGAGCATCGACCGCGACGAGGAGACCGGCCAGACCATCATTTCGGCGGTGGGCGAGGCGCAGGTTTCGGTGCTGCTCAACCGTCTGGAGGATCGCACCAAGGTCGTGGCCAAAAGCGTGCCGATTCGTATCCCGTATCGCGAGACCATTCGCCGCACGGCAAGTGCCCAGGGTCGCCATAAGAAGCAGACTGGCGGTGCCGGTCAGTATGGCGACTGCTGGCTGCGCGTTGAGCCGCTCATTGGTCCCGACGGCACGAGCGATGGCTATGAGTTTGTAGACGAGGTCGTGGGCGGTCGCATTCCGCGTTCGCTCATTCCCGCCGTGGACAAGGGCGTTCAGGAGACCATGAAGGACGGCATCATTGCCGGCTACCCGCTTACGGGCATTCGCGTGGCTGTGTACGACGGTTCGTATCACAGCGTCGACTCCAACGAGATGGCGTTCCGCGCGGCGGCTCGCATCGGCCTGCGCAAGGCATGCGCCGATGCCGACCCGGTGGTGCTGGAGCCCATCGAGGAAATCACGGTGACTATCCCCGAGAGCTACGCCGGCGCCGTGATGGGCGACATCTCGGCCTCGCGTGGTCGCGTGACGGGCATGGAGACCGATGAGCGCGGCGACACCGTGGTCATTGCCCAGGCGCCTCTCGCCGAGCTGACGGATTACTCGACGCGTCTGCGCTCTATCACGCGCGGCACGGGCGACTTTACCATGAAGCCGGCGGGCTATGAGCAGGTACCCTATGACGTTCAGGCCAAACTGGTCGAGCGCTATGAGGAGGGCCGCGCCAAGTAGCGCGTGTCGTTGCCTGTAACATACATGCCGATGAAAGGGCCGCTCTGGGCAATCCAGGGCGGCCCTTTTTGATCCCTGGGGGACGGAGGAAAACGAATCATTTTAGGTTTTGGGGCGGCTTTTGTCGGCCCTAGTCTCCCGAGGCCTGATTGCGACCGGTGGCGTAGTCGATCTGCACATGCGGCTGCAGGTTGTAGCAATATACGTGGAAACAGAGGGTCTTGCCGTGGTCCTCGACCGATTGCGCCTCAAGGCGTACGCCATGGCAGACAAGGTCCTCTTCGTTATACATGGGCGTGACGCGATAGAGCACATGGTTACCCGTATCGCGAATATAGTTGAGAATCTGCTCTTCAAACGGTAGCATGCCCGTCTCGTTGAGATAGCGCGTGCCGGTGAGGAGATTCTTGCGGTTGGCGTTTTCGCCGCAGAGCGACCAAGCGATAAGGTGGCAGCGGTTGTAGAGACTCTGGCCCGGAATAAAGTCGTAGCGCTGTTGGTGCCATCCGGCGGGGTGGATACGCGAGATATCGCCGCGCTTGCCCTGACCGAGCGATTCGGGGCCCACGCAGGCGAGCGCTTTGCGAGTGCGGCCCAAGCTGTCGAGCTTGGAGAACTTCTTAAAGCAGCCCTCTTCGGTGGCGCGCTCGTATTCATCGAGCGTGAATGACGGCGTGCCGAGCGCGTGCGTGCTGTCGGCGCGAAGGGCAACATAGGGATTGCCGGCGTAGTCGGGAATGCTGCTGAGATATACGCCGCGGGCGCGGTCGAGATCGGGGTTTTCGACCTCGTCGATGGGGGTAGCGGTACTGTCGGCGGAGCCGTCGTCACCGGTGTCGGTTGCGGCGGAATCGGAGCCATCGCCAGAGACTTGGCTATTTTGAGAGTCCGAGGAGCTCGCTGTTCCCGATTCGAGTCGGGCAACCAAGTCTGCCTCGTCGTCGGTGCGGCTGGGACTCTCGTTTTGTTTCTCGGCCAGAGCTACCGCCTGCTCATCGCTTTGCGGCGACAGCAGCTTGGGCGCTCCGTCGAGCGACCCTGTGAACAGCGCAAACCCCAGCACCACGGCGGTGCCGATGGAAAGCACTTGCTTGTAGGCGGACTTGCGCGACATTGAGGCTCCTGGATGGACGGTTGGGAGTCTACCAGTCTAGCAGGAGCCGGCAGAGGCCGTCCCGCCGAACAAATACTCAAGATTTGGAATAGGCGCTACTGATTCATTTGCCTCATATGGAGCTGCGGCGGTTGTGTATATGGGGCTGTCCGGCGTTTCACCAGATAAAACCTGCCAAAATAAACCTGTCCCTTATTGGCAGGTCAGTTAACGCAGTGCAGGTTGAGCATATGCGAGCGAGCGGGCTCCGGGTGCGGTAAGGTGACGTGAAACAAGCGGGCGCTGACCTTTTGGTCGCGCCCGTGAAGTTGAACGTCAGATTGCCGTGCCCGGAGCCCGCGCAGCGCCGAGCAGGTACGCCGTTTGTAAAACGGCGTAACCTAAAGATTCATGTTGCCGTGGATGTAGGGGGTGACCTCGGGGGAGATGTGGCCGCAGCCCAGCTCGCGCAGCGCGGACTCGATGGCGGCGGGCAGCGGGGTCTTGCCTTCGGCATCGACGGCGGTACCGCCGAGGGCGGCAATCTTGGTGACATCTGCGGGAGCGGCTTCGATATGCATGCAGCCGCCGACCAAGCGCGCGCGTACCTGTGCCAGATCAAGATCGTGCAGGTAATCCTCGCAGGCGCGGATCAAATCGACCTTCTCGCGCGTAAGCTCCTCGCCCGTGGGGACGCGGGTGGCAAGGCAGGCTCCCGCCGGCAGGTTCCAGACGGGATAGCCCCATGCGCGCAGCAGCTTGCGCTCTTCGTCCTTGGTAAAGCCGACCTCCATAAGAGGGGAGCGTACACCGAGCTCTTCTGCCGCGCGCATGCCAGGGCGGTAGTCACCGCGATCGCTTGCATTGCTGCCATCGATGACGGTGGGAAAGCCGAGTGACTTGGCGTGGTTCACGATGGCGATAAAGCCGGCGTGCTTGCAGTGGTAGCAGCGATTGGCGTCGTTGCAAGCTACTTGGGGGAGCTGCAGCTGATCGACCGAAAGATTGAGCACGGGGAGCTTAAAATGCGCCCCTTCATTGGCTTGTCCATCAACGGACCGCTCAAACGAGGCCTGTTCGGGCGTGCCGATGAGCGGCGTGGTGAGATGGACGAGGAGGGTATTGGTAGGCATGATGCGGGCGCATACGGCGGCCAAAAAGCTGCTGTCGACGCCACCGGAAAACCCGATAGCCACGCGCCCGTATGCCAAAAGCAGCTGTTCGAGCGCCGATAGCTTGTCTTGAAGCTCCTCTGCGGGTGCCGTGGTGTCTAAAATCATGAAACGTTCCTTATCGTTGAGTACTCGATCGAAAACTATAATCCTAATGCGTTACTTGCCATAAGACTTCTACCTATGTAACGAAAGTGCAATATGGTATATACGTTATATACAAGTTGCCAAATGCGGTAGAGTTACAGCAACGCGACAGCGAGAGTCGATGGGGGACCGATATGATCAAGGCTGTTATTTTTGACATGGATGGAACGCTGGTCGATACCGAGCGTTTGGGGATTAAGGCCTGGAAGGCAGGCGCCGCTGAGCTGGGGCTCGCGATTGATGAAGCGCTGATCCATCAGTTTATCGGCCGCACGCTGCCCGATGTTATGGACATCCTCGATAGGCATTATGGCAGCCACGAAACCACCGAGGCGATCTATCGTCGCCACAAGGAGATTCGCGACGAGATGGTCAAGACCGAACTGGAACTTAAGGCCGGCGCCGCCGAGTGTCTAGACGAGCTGCTGGCTGCGGGCTATCACGTGGGCCTTGCGACGTCGTCGCGCCACGTTACGGCGGAGCGCAACCTTAAGATGGTCGGCCTCTTTGACAAGTTTGAAACGGTGACCTGTGGCGAGGACGTCGTGCACGGCAAGCCCAACCCTGAGATGTATCTGCTCGCCTGCGAGCGCGCGGGCTTTGCCCCCGAGGAATGTGCTGTGGTCGAGGATTCGCGCAACGGCTGCGTCTCGGGCATCACGGCCGGCTGCCATGTCTTTGCCGTTCCCGATATCGTGCCGCTGCCGCAGGACGTGGTGGATGGCTGCGAGGCCGTGCTCGATACGTTGTTCGATCTGACGGCGGCGGTCAAGGCCGTGCGCTAGACAATTGCGGAGCTGAAACGAGCAATTGGCCGTCTTTGCGCTCAAGCAAAAGAGGTCCGGCAATGGTCGGGCCTCTTTTGCTTGAGCGGCGTTTTGGCATACTGGCCGACGTGCTATAGATACGCGCCGAGGTTGATGGCGGTGGCTTCGGCTTGGCTGCTCGCCTGGGTACTGGCGCGTTCCAAGAGGAACGGCCGCACGAGTTCCTGACGGTTGATGTCCTCGGCGGCTGTGACCGCAGTAACGGTTCTCGCTGCGGAACCAATGCGGATGTGCTTGGTTTTTGCCGGCGCCTTGTTCTCGATTTGCTCCATGAGCAGCTGGACACCCTTGCGGCCAATCTCGTAGCCCGGGGGTGCCACCGTGGTGAGGGGGACCGACCCGCTCCATGCAAGCGGGTTGCCGTCGCAGCCGGCCACGCGAACCTGTTCGGGGACGGAGATGCCTTTGTCGGTCAACGCCGAGATAACGCCCGAGGCCAATACATCGGTAAGGCCGATGACAAAATCGGGACGCTCGCCGGTAGAGCGCTCGGCAATCTGAGCGCCTATGCTGTAACCATCGGCAGCGGTATTCCATTCTCCGGCGTCAATGACCTCAATTTTGATATCGGGATGCAGGACGAGGGCCTTATGAATGCCAAGTACGCGCAGGGTGAGCTGCATAAATGCCGCTCTGCCCACAACGGTGATATGGCGCGCGCCGCGGGTGATGGCGAGCTCGGCGATAATGCGCCCTTGCGCCTCGTTGTCGGCGGCCACGTAGTAACCGGGTTCGGAGCAGTGGATGTCCAGATGGACGATCGGCACGGGCATCTTGGCCATTGCGGGGTGCCAATCGGGGGACGCCATAGGCTGAACCATGACGCCGGACATCTGCGTGCCCATAAAATAGCGCAGGTAGTGGTCCTCGAGGATGTCGTCGTTATCGGCGTTGGCGATGAGCAGGTCATAGCCGTGCTTGCGGGCCTCGTTATGGGCGCCGCTGGCAATTTGGAGCGAGAAGCCATGGTCGAGACGGGGGAGGACCAGGCCAAAGGACTTGGTGGCGCCGCCTGCGAGCTGGCGGGCGCTTTGGTTGGGCAGGTAGCCAAGGCGATTGATGGTCTCGTTGATGAGCTTGAGGGTCTCGGGGCGCAGCTTTTCGGGGTGGTTGAGCGCGTTGGATACCGTGCCCAGCGAGACTCCTGCCTCGCGCGCGACGTCGCTGATTTTTACCTTTGCCATAGCGGCCCCTTTGATGCGTTTCAAGTACGAGTCAGATTGTAGCATCGCCCGTTCCCAGGGTGTCAAAACCCACCAATTAGGGGCAGGTTTATTTTGGCAGGTTTTATCTGGGCAAACACCGGAGTCCAGACCACACAAAGGTGCCTGTCCCCCTTTGTGGTGGTTTTGGCGCGGCTGGGCTGCGCGTTAAACGGTGGAGTGTCTACAATGGAAGCCGCTTTGAACGTAGATTGAAAGGCTTTGGTATGACTCGCGCTGTTTCTCGTCGTGATTTCCTGGGTTTGATCGCCGGTGCTGCAATGGTTGCGGCGAGCGGTTGCGCTGGCAGTGGCGCTGACAAGGGCTCTGCCGCTGGTTCTGCTGCGGTTGCGGGCGACGATATCAAGGGCGCCAAGCTCACCTTTGTGGGCGACGATGCCTTTGCGCCCTATCGCTATCTGGAGACGCAGTCGGACGGCAAGCAGAAGGTTGTCGGCCTGGATATCGCCATTGCCGACGAGATGGTCTCGCGCCTGGGCTTTTCTTACGACTTTGAGCCGCAGGACTTTGCCGCCACGCTTGCATCGGTGCAGAGCGATGACAAGGCCTTTACCATGGCGATGAGCTCCAACGAAGAGCGCGAGCAGACCTACGACTTCACGCGCGGCTACTATCAGCCGCTTGTGGGCGTTCTCACGCTCGGCGGCGATCCCGTCAAGCGCGTTGAGGACCTCGCCGGCAAGTCTATCGCCTGCACCACCGGTACCGTGCAGAACAAGTTCATCGCCAAGGTCATGCCCGATGCTGATATTCACACGTACGACGGTGGCGACCAGTGCCTGCAAGAGGTGCTCGCCGGGCGCATCGATGCCTACCTGTGTGACGGCGCCGAGGGCCAGTCCATGCGCGATGCGAATGAGGGCCTGGTGCTGGGCCTGCTCGATCGCTCCGAGACGAGCGATCACGTGGGCGTGTACCGCCTGATGGCCAAGAAGGGTGCCGGATTTGTCGCGGCGCTTGACGAATGCATCGGCGAGATGCTCGAGGACGGCACCATCGATGACTGCATCAAGCAGTATGTGGGCGCCGACTTTATGTGGAACGGCGACTATTCCGCTTCCGGTACGTCGACGGTTGCCGGAAAATAGCGAGCCGGTGAGGCGCGCGCCAAGGGCATGCTGATGAAGTTTGAACTGCTAGAACCATATATACCGATGTTTATGAGCGGCCTGGTCGTGACCTGTCAGGTGACGGCCGCCGCGCTGGCCATAGCACTCGTCCTGGGCTTTCTTATTGCCGTGCTCAAGGTTTTGCCCTGTCGCCCGTTACGTGCGGTGCTCAACTTCTACACCTCTATCTTTCGCGGCGTGCCGCTCATCGTGTTGCTTTTTTTGGCGTACTTTGCGACGCCGCAGCTCACGGGCTTCAAAATTTCGATGTTTGCCGCCGGTGCCATTACGCTGGGGCTCAACGGCTCAGCGACGGTGTCCGAGACGGTGCGCGGTGGTATCGAGGGCGTTGACCGGGGGCAGTACGATGCCGCTCGGGCCATCGGGCTTCGCTATGTTCCCATGATGCGCAAGATCATCGTTCCGCAGGCGATGCGCTCGATTGCCCCCGCCCTGGTCAACGAAGTGATCACGGTCCTCAAGAGCTCCTCGCTGGTGGCAACCATCGGCCTGATGGATATGATGCGCGCCGCCCAGAGCGTGCAGGCGCTCACCTATCGAGCCTTTGAACCGTTTTTAGTGGTGGCCGTGGTCTACTACGTCATTGTCATGGCGCTCACGGCCCTGGGCAATCGGCTCGAAGGCCGCCTGCGTCCCTAGGGGAGTGCCAACCACCGCAAAGGTGCCTGTCACCGTTGTGGTGGTAGGGTGTGTGCATCGAGTGGTATCCAGTTTAAGATACCACTTCTGGTATATCAGCTTGCGTTTGTGTGAGTACAATACTCGGACGTTATACGTCTCAGCGCCCGTCGTGCGTGGGCGTTTTGCAGTCACGCGAGCGAAGGGATTTATCCTATGTGCGGAATTGTCGGCTACACCGGCTCTGATATTGCAAAGAACATTCTGGTCACGGGCCTTAAGCGTATGGAATATCGCGGTTATGACTCCTCGGGCGTCGCGCTCGAGGTGGGCGAGGGCGCCGCGGCTCACCTCGACGTCATCCGCCGCGTGGGTAAGGTTGCGGGCCTGGAGAGCGAGCTTTCCAATATCGACAGCGACGCTACCTGCGGTATCGGCCATACCCGCTGGGCCACTCACGGCAAGCCTTCCGTTGTCAACGCCCATCCCCACACCAGCTGCGATGGTCGCATCGCCATCGTCCACAACGGCATCATCGAGAACTTTGCCGAGCTGCGCGAAGAGCTGGAGGGCCGCGGCCATCACTTTAAGAGCGAGACCGACACCGAAGTCTTCGCGCACTTGATCGAAGAGGCCTATGCCGAGACGAGCGACCTGATGGCTTCCGTGCGCGAGGCCTGCACCCACGTGGTGGGCGCCTATGGCTTGGCCGCTGTGTGCGCCGACGAGCCCGGCGTGATTGCCGTTGCCCGCAAGGACTCCCCGATTGTGGTTGGCGTGGGCGAGACCGGCTCCTACGTTGCCTCCGACGTGATCGCGCTTATCGATGCCACTCGCGATGTCGTGGTGCTCGAAGACGGTCAGTTTGCCAAGCTCACGCCCGCAGGCGTCGAGTATACCGACGAGGCCGGCAACGTTATCGAGCCCAAAATCACCCATATCGACTGGGACCTGGACATGGCCGAAAAGGGCGGTTATCCCGACTTTATGCTCAAGGAGATTCACGAGCAGCCGCGCGTGGTGCGCGATACCCTGGTTGGTCGCATGACCCCTGCTGGTGAGCTCGATATCGACGAGCTGGGCCTTTCGCTCGAGGAACTCAACGATATCGACCGCGTATATGTGATTGCCTGCGGCACCAGCTACCACGCCGGACTCATCGCCAAGAACCTTATTGAGGGCTGGGCTCGTATTCCTACCGAGGTTGAGGCGGCTAGCGAGTTCCGCTACCGCAACCCCATCATCACGCCGACGACGCTCGTCGTGGCCGTGTCCCAATCGGGCGAGACGGCCGACACCCTTGCCGCCATTCGCGATGCGCGCATCAAGGGCGCCAAGGTCTTTGGCATCACCAACGTGGTGGGCAGCCCGGTGGCGCGCGAAAGCGACGGCGTCATCTACACCAAGGCCAACAAGGAGATTGCAGTCGCCTCGACTAAGAGCTTCATCGGTCAGGTCGTGAGCCTCACGCTTTTGGCCTTGCTGCTGGCGCAGGTCAAGTACCGCTTGACCACCAAGCAGACGCGCATGCTGTTCCGCGAGCTTTCCGATACGGCCGAGCAGATCCAGTGGATCCTGGATACGCAGACCGAGGCCGTGCACGAGGCCGCGCTTGTGTGCAAGGACGCGCAGTCCGCGCTGTTTGTGGGTCGCGGCATGGGCGCCGCCATTTCTTATGAGGGCGCGCTTAAGCTCAAGGAGGTCAGCTACCTGCATGCCGAGGCATATGCCGCCGGCGAGATGAAGCACGGCCCCATCGCGCTGATCGATCCGGGTTTCCCTGTCATCGCGGTGGCAACCAAGAGCGCAACATACGATAAGACGGTGTCGAACCTCATGGAGTGCAAGGCTCGCGGCGCCAAGGTCATCGTCGTTGCTACCGAGGGCGACGAGGAAATCAACAAGATTGCCGACTGCATCATTCGCGTGCCGTCCGTCCGTGACGTGTTCAGCCCCATCACGGCGAGCGTTCCGCTGCAGCTGCTCGCCCGCGAGGTGGCCATCCTGCGCGGTTGCGACGTTGACCAGCCTCGTAACCTGGCGAAAAGCGTTACTGTCGAGTAATTGTTGTTCCGCCGTTCTGCCGAACGGCGGACCGGTCGACGCTAACCTG
>UQHQ01000031.1 GCA_900540945.1 uncultured Collinsella sp.
GAGCCAGTCGAGCGGCTCGATAAGCTTGGCGCGACGGCCTCCGCGTTCGACCTCGGAGTACTTGAATTTTTTTGTGGACGATCTCAGCAGCTGGGACGGAATGGAGCGCCAGACCTTGCGCGCCGCCACGCCGCTGATCCCGTTTTCGGGGTCGGTCATATCGGCGGTATAGGTCTCGTCGATTTCGCGCTGCTCGACGCGCGCATCCTCGATGGATAACGTCTTGCGATATGCGTTGACGGCGGCGGGCATGCCGCCCACGATCTGGTATCGATGAAACAGGCTGAGCGCGGCTTGGTGCGCGGCGTAGGTCTCGAGCGTGCCGGCGTGGGTACGAATGGCATTGGCCATCTGCTCCTCGTCGAGCGCCCAGAGAAACTCCTCGAACGACATAGGATGCATGGTCTCTTGACGAACGCCGCTGGGAAAAGGCAACTTGCGCTTGCGCGTGGCGACGCCGAGCTGACTGCCGGTCGCGCATATGCGCCAGCCCGAACCCGAAAAAAAGCGAAGCGAGTTGAGCGCCCGTTCGCAGAGCTGCACCTCATCAAACAGGATGAAGGCGGTTTCTTTGCGAATGGGGGTGCGTTTATAGTCTGAGATTCGCGCCACGATGGCGTCAACGTCGTCGGTGGGACAGTCGAACAGCGGAGCGATCAGCTCAAGATCGGTCTGAAAGTCGAGTTTGACAAACGCATCGCCGGCGATTCGTCTGCCGATTTCCTCGGCAACGTACGTTTTGCCTACGCGTCGCGCACCACGGATGAGGAGGGGGCGCGACGCGTCCTTTGTCGCCCATGATTCGATAACGGATTCGATTGATCTGCGCATGGGGCCGCCTTTCCAATTTCGTGTACTTCAGATACATAGTTTAGTACGATTTCATGTACTTGGAATACACGAAATAGTAGAAAAGTGTGTATCTCAAATACACGAAATTGCACTGCTGGAGCTTGCAGGCGGATAAACACTACTCGTATGGGACGGTTTTCACCGGTTGCTCGCCACCTTGGGCTATGTTCGCCCCTATGCCTGCATCCGGGGCTGTGCTGATTGACGACGGCGCTCCCAGCGAGCCAACTTAATCGTCACCAGCGTGAGCGCCCAGGCCACAAGCGAGAACACGGCACCGACCGCGCCTACATATGCAATGCCAACTCCGCTTACCACGGCGCCGCCCACTGCGGTGCCAAACGAGATGCCGACGTTAAACGCCATGGGCTCAACCGAACTTGCGAGTACCATCGACTTGGGGTGGCGGCTGCGTGCCACATCCATAAAGTGTGTGATGCACGACACCGAGAACAGGTACATGAGCAGCGCCAAGCTAAAGACAAAGACCAGCGCGAGCGGCATGGTGCCGCCCAAAGCAAACAGCCCGAGTAACGCCGCAGCCTGCAGCACAAACGTCACAAGCAGCGCCTTCATGCCAAAGCGCGCATCGATCCACCCGCCCAGGATGTTCGAGATCAGGCAGAACACGCCGTAGGCCATGAGCGTGGTGCTGGCTTCGACCGTGCCCATGCCCAGCACCTGCTCAAGATAAGGCGTCACGTAGCCGTAGAACACATAGACCGAGCCCACGCCAAACAAGAAGATGAACATGCCGGTAATGATACTCGGCTCGCGTAGTAGCCCCGCCTGCTCGCGGAAGGTGGCGGGCTCATCGGTCTGCCCGGCGCGAGGCATAAACGCCACGAGCGCGCTGCAGATCAAAACGGCAAAGGTCAGCGTGCCGTACATGGCCACGTGCCAGTCGAGCGTGTCGGCCACAAACTTGCCAATCGAGGTTACAAAGACCATTGCCACGGAAAACGCACCATATACCACCGAGATGGCAAGCGAAGTTTGCTGCGGGGACAGCAGCTCGGGGATGTACGTCACGCCCACGGCGAGCAGTGCGCCCGAGACGGAGCCCAGGATGATGCGCGAGATGAACAGCACCTGGAAGTTGGGCGCCAACGCCATGACCAGGTTGCCGAGCACAAAGACGATGCTGTAGCACACGAGCAGCTGGTAGCGGCGAAAACGCCCCGTGCTGAGCGCGAGCACCGGCGTCGAGATAGCGTAGATCAGTGCGAACACGCTAATAAGTTGGCCTGCGGTGGCAAGCGATACGCCGAGTTCCGTCGCCAAGTCACTTTCGATGCCGATGACCACGAACTCGGAGCAGCCGAGCGAAAAGCCTAACAACACGAGCAGCGCCAGGCAGAGCTTGGTGCGCGCGGGGGAGAGCGCGGCGGCGGTTGACTTACTTTTTGGCGTGGTTGCGGCGGTCAAGGTTGTCACTCCAATGTCGCGTGAATAAGCGGGATTCAATCCCTGCAACTCTAACAGAATGTGACAAAGGGACAGTCTCTTTGTCACATTCGCGGCGTGGCTGCCGCCCAAACCGTCACAACATTCGATGAAAATCTCGAAAACGAGGAAAAGCGTCGAATGTTGTGATGGTTTTCCTATCTGTGCCGGCGAGCCGCCGTGCCGTCTGGGGGTATAAGGCTAGCAAGCGTTTATTTGCGAGGCCTAAGGGGCGCCCCGTATGGATATCGATAACTTTGAATGGTGGTATAGCGAGGGTGAGGCTCCGGACGAGGAGTGGGACGAGCCCATGCCGCGTGACGTGTCGAGCGACGAGGACGAGACCGGCAACGACGTCGCCGCCGATTCGGACGCCGCCCTCGACCCCGTCGAGCCCCTGACCTTCGAACAAGCCTGGGCCCAGGCCGAGGCAGACGAGGCCAAGGCCGACGCTACGGCCACGCTCGGCGAGCCAGCCGACATGTCGATCTCGCCGGCAAAGACCCCGCAGCCGCGCCACACTATCGATCCCGACAGCACGGCATCCTTCAGTATTCTCGACGTGCCCTCGCAGGGTGCCCAGGCGCCCGCGCCCACACGCCGCCCCAATCTGTCTCGCGAGGAAGATGCAGGACGTCGCTCGCCGCTCGGCCCCATCCTTATCGCCTTTATGGCCGGCGTTATCGCATGCTCGGTAATTGGAAACGTCTGGAGCCATGTCGAGCAGCAGCGAAAAGACGCCGCCAAGGTCGAGATGTCTGTCGAGCAATCGCTCGGCCGCACGCGCTCGGTACATGTGTCGGTCGAGGTCAAGGACGGCGCGACGTGGGACACCGCGCGCGGCGACAGCCAAATGCTCATTCGCATCGTGGGGCGCACGCTCAAAGGGCAGACGATTGACGAGTATCAATACGTCAATTCCGCTGGTGACGGCATCGAACTTAAGCCCGGCGACTACGAGCTCACCGTCGATGAACCGCCCGTCGCCACCGACGGCACGCGCTTCCGCGCCTCAAAGCGCATGGTCCCCGTGAGCTTTAACTCACAGGCGCCCGACACGGTCGACACCACACCGCAGGGCGGGTTCGACCTTTACGTGGATACCCAGTAGGAGCTCGCCGCTCATTCCGCTATGGCTACTCAATAATCGCCTGCCGCCCCGTTCCGCCGCCAAGAGTGGGACAATAGCCCTCGACACTATTGTTTACTTTTGGAGGAAGTAGCATGTCTACCGTCACTACCATCAAGCGCGGCGGTCTCACCGCGGCCATCGATTCCATGGGCGCCCAGCTCACGAGCCTTGCCCTCAACGGCAACGAGTATCTGTGGCAGGGCGACCCCGCCTTTTGGGGCAAGCATGCGCCCATCCTGTTCCCCATTGTGGGCTCGCTGCGCAACAACACGGCAACGTCTGCGGCTGGCACCTGCGAGATGCCGCGCCACGGCCTCGCGCGCATCGTCGAGCACAAGCTGGTCGAGGTTTCGGAGGACGGCTCCTCGGTAACGTACGAGATCACCGACACGCCCGAGTCGCTCAAGGCGTTCCCGTTCCACTTTAAGCTCAACATGACCTATGCCTTGACCGGCGACGCCACCCTCACGCAGACCTTTGCCGTCACCAACACCGGCGACGTGGACCTGCCGTTCTCGGTGGGCGGCCACCCCGCGTTTAACGTACCGGCTCCCGGTGCCGAGGACGAGGCATTCGAGGATTACGAGCTGGCGTTTACCGAGGCTTGGACCAATGAGGCTCCCATCATCACGCCCGACGGTCTTATGACGTTCGAGGGTAGCTACAAGGCTCCCGATAACTCGGACGTGCTGCCCATCACGCACCGCAGCTTCGATAACGATGCCATCATGTTCACCGATACCCCGGGCTCCACGCTCACGCTGCGCGGCCGCAAGTCGGGCCACGGCGTCAAGATCGACTTTGAGGGCTTTAAGTACATCGGCGTGTGGTCTGCCGCCAACGACGCCCCGTTTGTGGCGCTCGAGCCCTGGACCGGTCATACCACCACGGACACCGAGGACGACGTCTTTGAGCACAAGGCCAACACCATTACGCTGGCGCCGGGCGAGACGGACGTCCGCAGCTTTAGCGTCACTTTGCTCTAGAGGTTCCGCCGTTCTGACGAACGGCGGGCCGGTCGACGCTGCGCGCCACCCAGAGCGACAATTTGTCATTCAAAAGGCAAGGTATGACCAGAAGGTCTATGCCTTGCCTTTTTCATGCCTAGTCGTTGGGGACGTTCTTGTTTGACTAGTCGTTTAAGAACGTCTCCAACGACTACCAATCGTTTTCAGTTCGTAAACTTGCATATATGCATTTATATATGCATTTGCTGGAGGTAGCGCTGAGCGGTATCCTGTTAAGTCGTCAGCATACGATTCAACAGGGAAGGCAGATTATGCATTCTCCCCAACAGCGCGGCATGCAGGCCCAGCCGATATGCAGCCGTCGCATCTTTTTGGGTAGCGCTCTCGCTGCGAGCGCTACCGTTGTCGCCGGCGCACTTGCCGGTTGCCAGCGCCCCTCCACGCTGGAAGTAGTTCAGCCCACGACGGGTGGCGGTCGCGACGACCTGTCCGATTCCGTTATCGGCAAGGATAAGATCCGCATTGGCATGGAGGCGGCCTACGCCCCGTACAACTGGCAGGTCTCCGAAGCCAGCGAGTACACCATCCCCATCGATAACGTGCAGGGCGCCTATGCCGACGGCTACGACGTGCAGATCGCCAAGATCGTCTGCAAGGCCCTCGGCGGCGAGCCCGTTGCCGTCAAACAGAGCTTCTCGGGCCTTATCGACTCGCTCAACAACGGCCAGATCGACCTCATCATCGCCGGTATGAGCGCCACGCCCGAGCGCGAGGAGTCCGTCGGCTTTTCCGACCCGTACTTTATCGGTTACTTTGGCCTGTTCGTAAAAGAGGGCTCGCCCTACCAGAATGCGACCAAGCTTAGCGACTTTAGCGGTGCCACGGTACTCGGCCAAAAGGACACCATGCTCGATACCGTCATCGACGAGATTCCGGGCGTTGTCCACAAGAACCCGGTCGATTCGGTCCCCACGGTGTTTTCGAACCTGCTGCAGGGCACCTGCGACGCCGTGACCTACAACACTGAGAACGAGAAGGGCTATATGGCCCAAAACCCGGGTATCGTGCCGATTCAATTTGCCGAGGGCGAGGGCTTTAAGCAGGAGGTCACGGCAAACGTCGGCTGCCGCAAGGGCTCGGACAAGCTGCTTAAGCTCATCGACAAGGCACTCAAGGGCATTAGCCAAGAGGAGCGCGACCAAATGTGGGACGCGTGCCTCGACCGTCAGCCGGCATAGGGAGGCAGCATGAAAACCATCAATCGCCTGGCCTCCTTTATCAAGGCCGACCACCGTTATGTATACCTGGGCACGAGCGTCATCGCGGCGCTCGGCCTGGCGTTTAGCCAGCGCAACCCCACGCCGCTGAGCTTCTTGGCCCCCACGGGCGTGTTCCAAGATTGCCTTTGGGCGATCCTGTGGGCGTGGCTCGTCGTGTCGGCGGCGGCGCTGGTCACCAAGCTTATGCACTGGAGCGACTATCGCGAAAAGTCGCCGCTCGCATCCGAGCGTTTCCGTCGTGGAGCACGCCTGGGCAGCTACGTCGTGGTCGCCATCGCGGCGATCTTTTTCGTGGACCGCTGCGTCATGTCATTTATCGACCTGGTACAGGTGAGCATTGTCTCGGATTCCAACCCCAGCGACTTTTTGTCGAGCCTGGTCTACATGACCTACAAGAGCGGGGACTTCTTTATCCGCGGTATCGAGATCACCATCGCGCTTGCCACCTTCGGCACTGTCATCGCATTCTTCCTGGCACTGCTCTTTGTGTTCCTGCGTATTCAGACCTTCGATCGCGTGGACAACGACCTGGTGCGCTTCTTTAAGAGTATCGGCCGCGGCTTTGCGACCGTCTACTCCACCATCGTACGCGGCACGCCCATGATGGTGCAGGGCCTGCTCATCTACTACGCGGGCTTTACCGTTCTGCGCGGCATGGGCTTCGAGACGGCGCAGGCCAACCAGATTTGGAGTACCTTCACCGCCGGCCTTGTCACCATCTCGCTCAACTCCACCGCCTACATGATGGAGGTCCTGCGCGGCGGCATCGAATCCATCGATCCCGGCCAGGCCGAGGCAGCGCGCTCGCTGGGTCTTTCGCAGTGGCAGGCTATGCGCAAGGTCGTGTTCCCCCAGGGCATTAAAAACGCTATTCCGGCACTCACCAACGAGCTCATCATCAACATCAAGGATTCGTCGGTGCTCTCGGTCATCGGCGTGTTCGACCTTATGTACGCTACTACCACGGTCGCCGGCGTGTACTACCGCCAGATGGAGGTCTACTGCGTGGCGCTCGTGGTCTACCTGATCCTGACGCTTGTGGCGAGCCGCCTGCTCGAGGCCTTTGGCAAAAAGCTCGGCGCCGAGGCCCCGGCTACGTTGCCCAGCTCCAACTAGGCTCAAGACGAGGAGAATCATCATGGCAGATACCGCCACTACCGGCGTTGCGGCCGCCGCGCAAATCCAAGAGCCGCTCATCCGCGTCGAGGGCCTGCGCAAGAGCTTCGGCTCGCTCGAGGTGCTCAAGGGCATCGACCTGTCCGTCAATCCCGGCGAGGTCGTCACCATCATCGGCGCCTCGGGCTCGGGCAAGTCGACCTTCCTGCGCTGCCTCAACCTGCTCGAGACCCCGGACGCGGGCTACATCTGGTTCCACGGCCAGGACCTCACGGCCGAGCGCTGCAACATCAACAAGCTGCGTGAGGACATCGGCATGGTGTTCCAGGGTTTTAACCTGTTCAACAACATGGACGTGCTCGACAACTGCACGCTCGCGCCCGTCACGCTCAAAAAGATGAGCAAGGCCGAGGCCGAGAAGGTCGCGATGGAGCATCTGACCAGCGTGGGACTCGAAAAGTTCGCGCACGCCGCCGTGGGCCGCCTGTCCGGTGGTCAAAAGCAGCGCGTGGCCATCGCTCGTGCCCTGTGCATGAATCCGCAGATCATGCTGTTCGACGAGCCGACCTCCGCGCTCGACCCCGAGATCGTGGGAGAGGTGCTCGAGGTCATGCGCAAGCTCGCGGCCGACGGCATGACCATGGTGGTCGTCACACACGAGATGGCCTTTGCCCGCACGGTGTCCGACCGCGTGGTCTTTATGGACAAGGGCGTAGTGCTCGAGGATGCCGCGCCGGCCGAGCTCTTCGGCAACCCCAAACACCAACGTACCCGCGAGTTCCTCTCGCGTTATCTCGAGGACAAGTAACCGACCGCAAACGCTTATGTAGCAGGGCCGCTCCGGTGGGGCGGCCCTTGTCGTTACAATCGAAAGGATGTCATGGCCGAGGTTTGGCGTTTCTTTGCGCATGAGGATGATTTTGCCGATATAGACGAGGCTGGTGCGTGCGAGCGCCTGGGCCGTGTGCTGTCGTTTCCGACTATTTCGAGTATGGATGCCGAGGCGGTGGACTGGCAGCCGTTCGACGACCTGCGCTCGTATATGCAGCAGGCTTGGCCGCACGTATTTACGGCGGGTAAGGTCGAGCTTATCGACCATTCGCTATTGGTGACGCTTGGCGGTTCCGACCCTGTCCTCAAGCCCATTATGCTCATGGGCCACATGGACGTGGTTCCCGTGGTACCCGGCACCGAGGCTGACTGGACGCATGCCCCCTTTAGCGGGCATGTAGACGACACCTACATTTGGGGTCGCGGCGCCATCGATATGAAAGACCAGGTCGCAGGCATTCTCGAGGCGGTTGAGTATGCGCTCGCGCACGGCTGGGAGCACAAACGTACCCTGCTGCTCGCCTTTGGCCAGGACGAGGAAACCACGCAGTACGGCGCAGGTGCCATCGGCCGCGCGCTCGAGGAGCGCGGCATTGAGCTTGAGTACCTGATCGACGAGGGCGACTACCGCATCGTTTCGGCTGCCGAGTATGGCGCGGGCGAGGGCTGGCTTATGCATGCCGACCTCGCGGAGAAGGGCTATGCCGATATCGTGCTCAAGACGAAGAGTGAGGGCGGGCATTCGTCCAACCCCTACGGTGGCACATCGCTCGAGGTGCTCAGCCGTGCCATCACCGCAATCTGCGATATCGAGTGGCCGACGCGCGTGACCGACTTGCTTGCCGCCCAGCTTGTCGAGTTAGGGCTCTACACGGCCGATGAAATTGCCGCCAACGGGGATGCCATTGTCCGCGATTGCCTCGCCAGCAAAAAGCTCTATCCGCTGGTGACGACCACCTGCGCGCCCACGCAGATCGAGGGTGGCAGCACCGGCGCCAACGTAATGCCGCAGGATATGTGGGCCAACATCAACTTCCGCATGCTCGAGGGCACGAGCGTGGCCGACGTTGTGGCGCGCTGCCGTGAGGCGGTTGCCGGGGCGGACCTTGCCGGTCGTGTCGAAGTGGAGCTGGGCCCCGGCAGCTCCGAACCCTCGCCGTCCCCGCGTATCGGTGGTCCTGGCCTCGAGGCGGTTCGCTCCATCGCCGCCCGCTATTTCCGTGATCCCAAGGGGACGGAGGAAAACGGATCGCCTGCGGTGGGCCAAGAGCCGATGAGCATCGTGCCCTCGACCGTGATTGGTGCAACCGATGCCGCCAACTACCAGCGCATTTGCCACGAGTGCATCCGCTTCTCCGCCTTTGTGGTCGACGATGACGAATGCGACCGCGGCGTCCACGGCACCAACGAGCGCATCACCCGTCGCGCCTACCTCCAAGGCATCCGCTTCCTCATCGCCCTGCTCCGCACGCTCTAGAATGTGACAAAGGGACTGAGCCGATTTCATCGGTAATGAGACAAAAACTGTAATAGAAAAAGCTAAGATATCTTAAGAGACATATGCTGGGGTTGGTATTCCTTGAACGACCGCGGGCATGTGCCAGACTGCCTCGGCCCCCGGGGAGCGTCCGGCCAGGTCGCCGTGTGACTAGGGAGGAAATTATGCAGGAGCTCAGAGAGATGACGTCTCGACTCGTGAATATTGCTACCGGGGGGTGTCTAAGCAGGGAACTTCCTGGTGAACACCGGCCGCGCGAGCGGTGGTCCGTCATGTCTTGTGGCCGTCGTCGCGGGCTGCGCTCGGTCTCGCCATATGCGATTGTTCTGGCCCTCGCCATCGCGCTGACGGCGAGTTTCTTCCTGCCGCTTCGTGCCGAGGCGGCAATTTCGGACCACACGGTTCCGACGATTTCGCCTTCGGGGACAACAATCAACCTGTTTGATTACTGGGTGAATCCCGATAACCATCTGTCGGTTTCCGGCAACGGCGGCATCAACAAGAACCACCGCTTCCAGTTCAAGGATCAAGGAGCCAGCGAGGAACTTAACCGGTATACGGGTGGCTCCTGGGTCTGCACCGGCATCGTGAACAATGTTCTTGCCGGTGGTTACCCGAAACTCACCAACCGCTGGGAGGGAGAATCCCTCGGCTACCTGTTTGATTCCTCCGTCCAGACGGGCAAGATATCCCATATGGGTGTGACGGGTCTGTTGCAGGCCAAGGGTGGCTACTACGAGTATGACAGCTCGCGGAACTACGCGGCGTACAACGCCAATAAGAATGCATTTGATGTCTACAATGCTGCCGGCGTTATGCAAGTGGGGGCTGAGCCTCATTCAGTAGGCCAGTTCTTCCCCTTCGATGCGGCCAAGGAGGTATTCAAGGAAGAGGACGGCAAACTCGCCCCGAACGGCATTACGTCGCAGAACAACGGACCTCTCAACCATTATTTCGGCCTCTCCATGTCGTCGCGCTTCGTGCAGCCGAAGGATGGCAAAACGAACGCTGAAAAGCCCATGACCTTTGAGTTCGCCGGCGACGACGACGTCTGGGTGTTCATTGACGATGTCCTCGTGGGCGACATTGGCGGCATCCACGCCAGTGCTAAGCTGACCATTGACTTCCAAACGGGCCAGATTAAGGTTAACGGTTCCCCAGACGCCACGCTGTTAAGAAAGTTCCAGGAAGCGGGGCGGGGCGCTTCGGGCTTCACTGGCAACACCTTCGCTAACGGCACCAGCCACACCCTCAAGTTCTTCTACTTGGAGCGTGGCGCCACCAACTCCAACATGAAGCTCAAGTTCAACCTCGTGACGGTTCCCGAGTCCGACATTATCAAGTTCGACCAGGATGGCGGTCTGGTGGAGGGCGCTCAGTTCGCGCTGTACAAGACAGACAAGAGCTTCGCTGACACGACTACTAATTCGGAAAAACTACTTGGCTCCGGCACCACGGACGCGAATGGACAACTGACGCTCACGAATAAAGTGGACAACGGCGTTATCAACTTCGATGACCTTTATAGTAAAGACCATAATTGCCGGTACTACCTCCTGAAGGAAACAAAGGTGCCCGAAGGTCACCGCTCGAGCCTCACGGCAACGGACGGTAGCATGCAGTTCGAGTACGTGCCCGCGAGCGACGAGAACGGCGCGGGCGGCGTTATCATCAACCGCGGCGGTATGGACGCGGACAGCTCCGTTTGGCAGAGCGGTGCGTTCGCCGGCTCGAAGGAGACCATCACCGCGCCGTCGACCGTGTACAAGGCGAATGATGACCTGACGAAGTCCAACGAGACCGTTAGCCCGGGCTCCGGCATACTGTTCGCTGTGGTGCTCAAGCGCGATAAAAGCGCGAGCACAGGTATCAATGATCCTAACAATTGGTACGCCGTGTCGGGCGACCCGACGAAGGGGTACACCCTCGCCAAAGACCAGGGCAAGCTCGGCGCCATCGAGGCAGCGAAGAAGGACCTGTACGCCTTCACGCTCAACACTAGCGGCCAGTACCAGGTAGAGATTCCGTATCTGCCCGGTGACATCTCCAAGTACTACTACTTGCTGAGCGGTGATGCCCGCAAGGATGCCGAGTACACGGTGGCCATCTACTACACAACGGCGAGCTCCATCGCCGACGCGAATACGGACAACACGGTCCATGTGTTCAGTGATGACCTCCCCGGTGACCAGGTAAACTTTAAGCGGCAGTTCGCCACGCACCTGCTCGTCACGAACATCCAGAACCGCCTGCTCGTGCAGAAAACCGATACCGAGGGCAACCCCGTAGACGGCGCGAAGTTCGGCTTGTACACGGACGGTCAGGTGACAACAGACGCGAACGGCAAAGTCGTGCTCAACGGCGACCAGATCCCCTACGACACCCTGACGACGGGGTCGGTCAGCAACCCGATCTCGCTCGAAGGGGCGGGCATATTCCCGTGTACGAGCGACGGCAACACGCCGCTCAAGAATGGCACCTACTTCCTAAAGGAGGTCTCGGCGCCCAAGGGCTTCCTGCTTAACGACACGCTCACCAAGGTGATTGTGGACGATTACGGCGTCCATGCCGATGCTGGTACGGCCGATGACGGCGTCTCGACGTTCGTGGGGCCGGGCACGCTTATGAAGAGTCTGGACCAGTTTGGCGCAGAGGGCGACATCGACAACACACTCACGTGGATCAAGGGTATGCGGCAGACATCGGATGGCGTGACCGATGGCGGTAATCTTTCGTGGAGCGATGTCGATTCCGCCGGTGCCGGCGACACGGTACACCTCAAGTACGGCGCCAACGGACGTATCTACCAGTATGGGCCCACCGAGGAGGGTAAACCTTATCGCTTGGAGACCGAGACGGGCTGGATACGTATGGGCATCACGCAGGACGAGCAGCCCAAGGGGACCACGTCGAAAGGTGCCCGCGCCGATCTGCGTGGCATGAACCTGAACGCCCTGTTCACGGGCGCCACCTGCGTGCGCGTGGCGAACGAACGCGAGGCGAGCCTCGAGGTGACGAAGAAGGTTGACGTGCCCGCTGGCCTGACGGGCAATAAGGACGCGAAGTTCACCTTCAAGTTCACCGTGCCCGAGGGGAAGACGTACAAGGCCGCAGTGTTCGAGAAGGCGGGGACTGCGAGCGAGCGGCGGGTCGGCAACGTGTTCGACCTGACGAACGGCTATTCGCAAACCATCAAGGCCGACGAGACGATTCGCGTGTACGGCCTTGCCAAGGGTGACAATTACACGGTGAAGGAGCTGACCGGCAAGGACAAGATGCCCGCGGGCTATAAGCTGACCGGCCGCAAGCAGGGTGCCACGGATCTGAAGGACGCAGGCGATAGCGTCACCGGTAAGATCGCGAAGCAAAATACCGACGGCACGTTGGCCGAAAACAACAAGCTGGTGTTCAAAAACAGCTACAGCGTGAAGCCTCCGGTGACGCTCACCGGCATTCGGGCGCAGAAGGTGCTTCAAGGTCGCGAGTGGACTAAGGCCGACAACTTCGAAATCTACCTGCGCGCTGCCAAGGGCACACCCATGCCCGAAGGCTACAAGAACGTATCCGGCGTGAACGGATACGTCCAGGTGGTCAAGACCGTCAACAATGGTGATGAGTTCGACTTCGACAAGATTACGTACGAGAAGCCCGGCACGTACACCTATACGGTGGCCGAGCGGACGCCCGACGAGCATGACTCGTCCTGGCTGCCCGGCTTCGGCTACTCGAGCGCCGGGTACACGGTGACGGTGCAGGTGGACGACACGGGCAGGGGTACGCTGTCCGAGCCGGTTGTCACTATGGCTCGCAACGACGACGGTGATGGTACCCACCACGACCCGGCCGTGCCAGTCGATAACAAGGTCGCGGTGTTCACCAACAAGTTCAGCACCGACACCAAGACAATCTCATTCAACGCGCAGAAGTCGTATACCGACGAGTCGGGCGACAACCCGCTTGCCGCGGGCAAGTTCACCTTCGAGCTGAAGGCGCTGGGCGGCCTGGCCAACAGTGCGTTGGGGGCTGCCCCCATCAAGTTCAATGACCTGAGCTACACGGTCAATGCGAACGACGCGCCGATGCCCGCCGGCGGCGTAACGACCGCGAAGAATGATGGTGGCGGCATTGCAGCTTTCCCGCAGATCACGTTCACCGCTGCCGACCAGAACACCACCTACGTGTACCAGGTGACGGAGCGCGCTAATTCCGATGCTTCGACAACGGGCGGCATGACGTACGACACCACCGTGTACTACGCGATGGTGCAAAACACGCTCGACGACAAGGGTCAATTGTCCTCCACGGCCACGTATTGGAAGGCCGACGGCACGCAGCTGACAGACACGGGTGGATATATCCCGTTCAAGAACACCTACACGGTGGCCCAGACGACGTCGGCACCGGTCAATGTGCAGAAGACGCTGGCCGGGCGTGCGTGGGAGCAGGATGACAAGTTTGATTTCACACTGACGCCGGCGGATGACGCCACGATGAAAGCGGTTAATAACAAGGCCGTTACTCAGAAGAAGGCTGCCGACTCCGATGAGACTGGCGATTTGACGACTAAGGTCGAGATCGCAGGTCCCGGCGATGCGATGCGCACCACCCCGTTCGGCGCGGGTGACCTTGTGTTTACCAAGCCGGGCGTGTATACGTTCAAAGTGAACGAGACGAAGCCGACCGACGCGAATAAGACTGGTATTGCGTATGACGGCCATACGTCTACGGTGACCTACACGGTGACTGACCTCGATAAGGATGGCAAGCACACCGGCAAGCTAACCGCGACGGTTGCGTACGACAACTCCAAGGCGACGACGCAGGTTGACCAGAAGGTGACGGGCGCTGCCGCGTTCACCAACATCTATGCGGCATCGGGCGCTTACGCGGGCATCAACGTGACGAAAACCATGGTTGGCCAGCCGCTGGAGAACGGCGTGTTCCCGTTCGCGATCGAGGCGATGACGTACGGCGGCGTGACGGCGCCGGCTCCGGCCGATGGCGACAGGGTGTTTACGAACACAGAAGGCGAGGCCAATAAAGACGGCTCACAGACCGCCACGATGTCTGGCAAGCTCTCCTCGCTGAAGTTCACGCAGCTGAGCTACAACAAGACGTACGTGTACAAGGTGGCCGAGCATCACAGTGCCGACGGGAATGGTTACACGTTTGACACCGCGTGCCCCGGCGATGCCTACGTGCTCATTGCGGTGAAGCCGAATCCGGACAACAAAGGCCAGCTCTACACCGAGACGACCATCGTGAAGGGCCCGGGCGTGACGGTCCTGGTGGCGGACGGCGGCGTCGATGCCCTGACGCCCGCGGCCATCGCCGCGCTGGGCGATGCGAACTACAAGCAGACGGTCTCGAGCTTGGACGCCGACGCCCCCGCGCCCACGGTCCCGTTCAAGAACGAATACGGCGTCACGTCGGTGGAGTACGGCGCGAAGGCCGGCCTGCAGATCAAGAAGGAGTTTGTCGGTATGGGCGGCGTGAGCCGCGCGTTCAGCTTCACCGTGACGCCCGAGGACTACCAAGTCGAGGGCCAGGACGGCACGAAGTTCACGCTGACTTCTGCCGATGCCGCGGCGAAGAAGCTCGGCATCACGGGTGGGGCGGAGACCTTCAAGATTCCTGAGATGAAGCTCGGGGACACCAAGACCGTGAGCTTGCTGCCGAAGGGCTTGCAGTTCACACACGACGACGTGAGCAATGAATATCGCCGCAACGTCTACCAATACAGGGTGGAAGAGAACGTGCCGAAGCCCGTTCCCGCCGGCTACACCTACGACAAGACGGTCTATACCGTCGAGATCGCAGTGTCCGACAACGGCGACGGCACACTGAAAGTCGAGACGACGGTTCTGAACAGTGATGGCAAGAGGGTCGATTACCGTAAGTTTGACCCCGGCGTCTCACTCGAGGGCAACACGGTGACTATCCTGTTCGAGAACAGCTACAAGGCGGACGTCAGCGACGAGCTGATCCCGCAGGTAACGAAGAAGGTTTCCGGCACCGAGAGTACGGACAAGGAGTTCTCGTTCACGCTGGCTGCCACGTCGGAGACGAAGGATAAGATTGCCGCCGGCGATCTGAAGGCTGACGGCCTGAAGGGTGACACATCCTCGGAGTCCAAGACCACGAAGGGGGAGATCACCGGCAAGGACGGTCGGACCCTCGACTTCTCCTACATGGAATTCAACAAGGCAGGCGAATACACGTTTAAGCTCACCGAGGCCCACGGGGAAGATGACGATCCTAATACGACTGGTGTGCAGAACGCTGGTTGGACGATGGACGATTCCACCTACACCGTCACGGTGAAGGTTGAGGACAAGAATGCCAAGCTGACTGTCACAGGCGTGGCGGTGAAAAAGGACGGCGATGACAAGAGCGAGACGCTTGAGGTCAAGAACCGCAAGGTGAACCTCGCCACCTTTACCAACAGCTATGCTGCGAAGGGTTCCGTGACCCTGGCGGCGAAGAAGCACTTTACGGGCGGTGCGCTCGCGGGGAACGATTTCTCGTTTGCTCTGTACAAGGGTGACAAGGCGGAAGGCACGCCCCTTGAGACCGTCACGAACGACGAGAACGGCAACATTACCTTCCAGCCCATCAACTACACCGAGGCCGGTGACTACGAGTACACCATCAAGGAGGTGAAGGGCGCCGACCCGACCGTCGTCTACGACGGTCAGAAAGTGAAGGTCAAGGTCAGCGTCACCGATAACAAGAACGGCACGCTGGGCGCAACCGCTACCTACGACGGCGATGAGGCTGTGCCGACCTTCACCAACGCGAAGCCGACGGCCGATGCAACCATCGAGGCAACGAAGACCCTCAAGGGCAAGGACCTGACGGAAGGCGCGTTCAACTTCGGCCTGTACGACCAGGCCGGCAACGAGGTCGCCAAGGGCGCCAACGACCGGGACGGCAAGGTCAAGCTGGCCGTCAAGAACCTGAACCTGGGCGAGTACGACTACATACTCAAGGAGGTCGCTGGCAGCGACTCGACCATCACCTACGATTCAACGGCGGTGAAGGTTCACGTCTCGGTGAAGGCGGAGGGCGACAAGGCGAAGGCGACCGTCACTTACGACGGCAAGAACGATATCCCGACCTTCAAGAACACGTATCAGCCTGCCGAGACCTCGGTGACGCTCGCGGCGAAGAAGACCTACGTGAAGTCCGATAACACGTCGGCTGCGCTCAAGGGCGGCGAGTTCACCTTCAACCTGTACAAGGGCGATCTGACGGCTGAGCAGCTGAAGGGCAAGCAACCCATCCAGACCGCTAAGAACGGCGAGGACGGTACCGTCACCTTCCCGGTCATCAACTACACCAAGGCCGGCGAGTACAAGTACACCATCGTAGAGAAGAAGGGCGACCTGTCCCACGTGACCTTCGACGACACGGTGCATCATGCCGTGGTGAAGGTCATGGACAAAGCTGGCAAGCTGGACGCCGCTGTTACCTACGATGGTGACAAGGCCGATGCCCCCACCTTCACGAACACCTACACCGCAAAGGGATCCGTGGAGCTGACGGCGACCAAGATCGTTGCGGTCGCGCCGGGCTTCACGCACGACACCAAGCTGGAGGGCGGCGAATACACGTTCGAGCTGAAGGACGCCGACGGCAAGGTGCTCGACACCACGACGAACAAGGCCGATGGCACGGTGAAGTTCACGCGCGACTTCGAGCTCTCCGACCTGGACGGCGCCGCGAGCAAGGACTTCGCCTACACCATCGTGGAGCAGAAGGGCGCGGAGGCCGGCATGGTCTATGACAACCATGCCCTCACCTATACGGTGACGGTCACAGACGGCGGGAACGGAGCACTGAATGCGAAGGCGATCGTGACGAGCACATCCGGCCCGGAGACCTTCACCAACACCTACCAGCCGGCCGCGACTGGCCTGGCCCTCGGTGCACAGAAGAGCTACGTGAAGAAGGACGACAACACGCCGATCGTACTCAAGGGCGGCGAGTTCACCTTCGATGTGTACGAGGGCAACCTGACGGCTGAGCAGCTTGCCGGGGCCAAGCCCGTCCGGACCGCGACCAACGGCGCGGACGGAAGCGTCGGCTTCGACGCCTTCTCCTACGCGAAGCCGGGCACGCACGAGTACACCATCGTTGAGCGGAAGGGCGATCTGGCCTACGTGACCTACGACGCCGCGGTGCACCATGCCGTGGTGACGGTTGCGGACAATGCCGGCACGCTGCAGGCGAGCGTCGCCTACGACGGTACGAACGCCACGAAGCCCACCTTCACCAACACTTACGAGGCAAAGGCGACGGACTCCGGTGCGATCGCCCTCACCAAGAGCGTTAACGTGCACGACGGCAGCTATCAGCTAAAGGCGGGAGACTTCGCCTTCGAGCTGGTGGGGTCTGACGGCTCGGTGATCCAGACCCAGAAGAACGATGCGCACGGCAAGGTTGCCTTCGACAAGCTGACCTTCGACCATGCAGGCACCTTTACCTACACGGTCCGCGAGGTGCAGCCGACGGGGGACGCGCCGGGCGTGCCGGGCGTGACCTACACCGGCAAGACGTACACCCTGACCTACGTGGTGAAGGACAACAACGACGGCAAGCTGGTGGTAGAGAGCTCTACGGTGAAACCGAGCGAGGGCACCGAGAGCGGCGTCACCCCCAATACCATGACGTTTGCGAACAGCTACCAGCCGGGTCAGACCTCCTACCAGATCTCTGGCACCAAGGTGCTTGAGAATGCCGACCCGGCCACCACGCGGACGCCCGCCGATGGCGAGTTCACATTCGCGCTGATTGACGTGGCCACCGGGCAGGAGATCGACCGGACCACGAACGTGGGTAAAGCGTTTACCTTCAAGGCCATCTCGTACACCGCAACTGGTTCGCATGCGTACCAGGTGAAGGAGGTTGCGGGCCAAGATGGCACCATCACTTACAGCGATGCGGTGCTGGACGTAACGGTGAACGTGACCGATGACGGCAGCGGCCAGCTGACCGCGACGGCGAACAAGACGGCTGCGGATCTGACCTTCACCAACACCTACACGCCGACGGCAACGACGGCGACGATTACCGGAACGAAGGCTCTGACCGGCCGCGACCTGGCCGAGGGTGAGTTCTTCTTCGACCTGAAGGACGCCGACGGTAACGTGGTGCAGACGGTGCAGAACGGCGCCGACGGCACGTTCGGCTTCGCGCCGCTGCAGCTGGACAAGGTGGGGACGTACGTCTACACCGTGTCCGAGCGGGCAGGGGCGACGGCGAACGGCGTCACCTACGACACGACGGTCTTTACCGCGACGGTGACGGTGACGGAGAATGCGGAGACGCACGCGCTGGAGGCGCAGGTTGCCTACAGCAAGGGCGGCAAGGCTGCGGATGCGGTGGCGTTCAGCAACAGTTACGCGCCGGCCGCGACTGAGGTGAAGCTGGGGGCCTCCAAGGTGCTGAGCGGCGAGGACCTGAAGGAAGGGCAGTTCTCCTTCCAGCTGAAGGATGCCGACGGCAAGGTGCTGCAGACCGCAAAGAACGCGGCGGACGGCACGGTGGGCTTCGAGGCGATCTCGTACGACAAACCCGGAACGTACGCCTACAGCATCTCCGAGGTGGACGACGGTCAGAAGAACGTGACGTACGACGCGGCCGAGCACCGGGTAACGGTGACGGTGACGGACGACGGTGCGGGCCATCTGGTGGCGACGGTAACCTATGACGGCGCCGTGGCGCCGGTGTTCAAGAACACGTACACGCCGCCGACCACCCCGCCGACGGAGCCGCCCACCAATCCGCCGAGCAAGTCACCGGTGCCGAAGGAGGAGAAGCCGGGTCTGCCGTATACGGGCGATACCAGCTTGTCGCCGATGGCCCTGGGTGGCATCGCGGGCGGCGCGGTGGTGCTGATCGCCGCAGGCGTTATCCTGCGGCGCCGGAACCGGTAGCTACGGCGGCCGAGAAGGGCTTTGATTGAGGGCGGGTGGTCGCAGGGCGCGGCCGCTCGCCCTTTTTGGTGAAAGGCTATGTTAACCCGCCGTTTGCACGTCCGGCTCCAGATGGAACTCGTACTCCGGCTCCATCATCTTCTTCCGGATCTTTTCGTAGCGCCCGTCGTCGAGCTGCTCGCGCATGAGCGACGTCCTGTCCCCGACGCGTGCGGCCTCGCGCAGCCATCTGAACCACATCAGGCAGCTGTGGAGCCTGCGGGTCGATACGCCCTTGAACCTCTCGAGGAAGTGGCCGAGCGAACCCTGCGCTTCAGCATCCTCTGGACCGTGTCCCGCTCGTACCCGGTGAGCCTGCCGTGGGTCCTCGGGACCGCCCTCGCGGCGCCCTTCCCGCCCTTTCCGGACATGGCGTCCTCCGATCTCCCGGGGCCGGCCGATCCGGCCCTCAGGGTATCGGATTCCCAAATTTATCCGTATATGTGCGGATGAATGCGGGAGGCGTTCGGATGAAGTTGTATTCAAGGAAAGAGACTGACCCTTTGTCGCATTCCGTGCGGGTTATATGCAGGTATGCCTGCGCACGCTATCATGTATGGGTTAGACCGCAACTATGTACCTCATACGCGAAGGGATGCGCATGTATCTGAAGATCGACATGTTCTAGCTGGGCTTACCCCCGCAGTGGCGCCTCGCGTCCCATCAATTCTGCCGATTTTCGCCTTCACGCATATAAAGGAGTCCGTCATGCGCGACAAGCTCGAAAAGATCATCAAGGCCTACGAGGAGCTCGAGAAGAAGCTTTCCGACCCGGCCGTCGCCTCCGATATCAAGGAGTTCACGCGTCTCAACAAGGAGTACGCGCACCAGTCCGACCTCATTGCCGCCTCGCGCGAGTACATCGGCGCGCTCGATGACATCGAGGCTGCCAAGGAAATGCTGCACGATACCACCGATGCCGATGAGAAGGAGATGCTCCAGATGGACATCTCCGAAAACGAGGCCAAGCTCCCCCAGCTCGAGGAAGACATCAAGTACATGCTCATCCCGAGCGACCCCAACGACGACAAGAACACCATCGTCGAGATCCGCTCCGCCGCCGGTGGCGACGAGGCGGCCATCTTTGCCGGCGACCTGTACAAGATGTATCAGCGCTTTTGCGAGTCGCGCGGCTGGAAGACCACCGTGCTCGACTCCAGCCCCAGCGAGGCCGGCGGCTTTAAGTCCATTGAGTTCAAGGTCGAGGGCGACCGCGTTTACTCCGTTATGAAGTACGAGTCCGGCGTGCACCGCGTTCAGCGCGTCCCCAAGACCGAGTCCCAGGGCCGCATTCAGACCTCCACGGCTACCGTCGCCGTACTTCCCGAGGCTGAGGAAATCGACGTCCAGATCAACCAGTCCGACCTGCGCATCGACACCTACTGTGCCTCCGGCCCTGGCGGTCAGTGCGTTAACACCACCTACTCCGCCGTGCGCATCACCCACTTGCCCACCAACACCGTGGTGCAGTCGCAGGAGCAGCGCTCCCAGATTCAGAACCGCGAAGTCTGCATGCAGATGCTGCGCGCCCGTCTGTACGAGATGGAGCTCGAGAAGCAGCAGGCAGAGCTTGGTGCCGAGCGCCAGAGCCAGATCGGCCATGGCAACCGTTCCGAGAAGATCCGTACCTACAACCAGCCCCAGGACCGCGTGACCGATCACCGCATCGGTTTCAACTCCACCTACAACGGCGTCCTTCTGGGCGATCAGCTCGGCACCGTCATCGAGGCACTCGCCGCCGCCGAGCGAGCCGAGAAGCTGGCACAGGCCGTTTAAGTTACGGCGTTTTACCAAACGCCGTAACGACTCGACGCTGCAAACGCCCCTAAGCGGCAATCTGACGTTCAATCGTCGGTCGCGTACCGAAGTACGCTTCCCTCCTCTTTCACGTCACCTTGCTCGCTTAGGGGCGTTTTCGCTGTCCGTCCTCTACCTGCGGCGCCTTGGATGTAGTCATTGGGGACGTTCTTAAATGACTAGGTTGGGCACATTGCTTTGAGATGTTATTTAATCGGCTTTGATGGCCATTAAGCCGGCTACCTGCTCAAAGAAATTAGCGGCATTCATCTGCTATCGAAAATAATGCTCAAAAAATCGTCCAAGAAGTCGCGTGTCATTTTTTGATGCGTCGCGCGTCAAGTGATTTGGCAAGTTCTTGGTTAGATATTGGTCAGTTTTGGGTCAACCTTGCCAAAAGCTTGACGAATGCAGATTTAGACGTCGACGAATGAACACTTCAGGTGGGCTCCAAGCAAAATTCTGGGCTGATTCTCGATAATCGCCTTCAATCGTCCCTTGCCAAGCGCTGGCCTCGCGTACAATCTGCTCCGACATTCGCGCGCCGTCCGGCGCTTAAGAGGGGAGGGCCCCATGGCAAACGAGATTTGGACCATCAAGCGCTGTCTCGAGTGGACCAAGGAGTACCTGGCCGAGCGCGGCGAGGAGCACCCCCGTCTTTCTGCCGAGTGGCTGCTCTGCGCTGCCACGGGTTTGGCACGCATCGACTTATATATGCGCATGGACGAGACGCTTAACGCGGCTCAGCTCGAGACCATGCACGCGGCCGTTGTTCGTCGCGCTAAAGGTGAACCGCTGCAGTACATCACCGGCAGCACGCAGTTTCGCATGATCGACGTCGCGTGCACCCCCGGCGTGCTCATTCCGCGTCCCGAGACCGAGATGCTCGTCGAGGAAGTCCTCAATTATCTGGATGCCGAGGTGCTGAGCCCCGAGGCTGCTGCCCGTCAGCGTGTTGAGCTGCCTTGGAACGATGAGGTCGAGGAGGCACGCAAGGCTGAGGCCGCGCTGGCAGACGAACGCGCGACCGCCGAGCGCCGTGCCGCCAACCTGACGGCCGCCGATGAGGCTGCGCTGGGGAGCGAGCTGCCGGCGCTCCCA
>UQHQ01000032.1 GCA_900540945.1 uncultured Collinsella sp.
TCGCTCGCGGCCTAGGTTCCAGCTCCACTTGTGTCGTCGCCGGCATTATGGCAGCCGCCGCGTTGACGGGCCACACCGTCGACCGCGCCGAGCTCGTCCGCATTGCCACCGAGGTCGAGGGCCATCCCGATAACGTCGCCCCCGCTATCCTGGGCGGCGCCGTCTGCTCCTTTACGCCGACCGATTCGCTCCCCCAGTGCCTGCGCTACGAGGTGAGCGATCGTTTGCGTTTTATTACCGTGATTCCACCTTACGAGGTACACACGAGCGAGGCGCGCAAGGTCGTGCCGCAGGAAATTCCGCTCTCCACCGCCGTGTGGCAGATGGGCCGCATCGCCGGCATGACGCGCGGCTTGGAGACTGGTGACCTGGACCTGATTGCCGCCGCTAATGACGACCGCATTCAGGAGCCCTATCGCCGCCGCCTGATTCCCGACTACAACGCCGTGCGCGACACCTGCCTTAACGGCGGCGCCAAAACCATCTGGATTAGCGGCTCGGGCTCGACCCTCATGGCCGTGACCGACGACACCATCGTGGCAAAGTTCCTGCAGGTCAAGTTGCGCGAGCAGTTCCCTAAGTGTGATACGCATATTCTAACGTGCGACACCGAGGGCGCCCAGATCGAATACCTGTAGTCACCGTCCCGTATACCCGCCGGGGAGGCCAGGGACTTTGCCCCCAAATCGTCCTCGGACATTGCAGGACCCCCGCTGCGCACTTCGTGCGGCGGGGGTCCTGCCGTCCTGCGGAAAGATTTGGGGGCAAAGTCCCTGGCCTCCCCTACGTTAACTTCGCTGGCGGCGGCTACAGGGACCTACGCTCTGTAAAAGCGCCGGGCTGATAGTTTGGCTTTTTATTGATAGGGGCTCTTGCTAGGCTGGAGCACTTATTAGAGGCATGCCTCGGCGATGCGGCGTTTGAGTTCATCGATGCCCACACCGGTTTGGGAGCTTGTGATGATTACGTTTTCGGCCGGGACGTTGAGCTGCTTTTTGATGGCTGCTGCCTGGCGGGCCTGCTGGGTGCGGCTGAGTTTGTCTGCCTTGGTGAGACAGACGATAAAGTTGAACTCGTTGCCCTGCAGGTAGTCGATCATGTCATGGTCGAGCTTACTGGGGTCGTGGCGGATATCCACTAGCGACACAACCAGGTTAAAGCTGCGCTCGGAGTCAAAGAAGTCACCAATGAGCTCGGCCCAGCGGTCGCGCTCAGCCTTGGAACGGCGGGCGAAACCGTAGCCCGGCAAGTCGACAAAGTGCACGTCATCGGCCTCAAAGAAGTTGATGTTGCTCGTCTTGCCCGGCGTACTCGAAACCTTGACCAGGTTCTTGCGGCCAAAGAGCTTGTTCATGATGGACGACTTGCCCACGTTGGAGCGGCCGACGAAGCTCACCTCGGGACAGGTGGACTCGGGAATCTGCGAAACTTTGCCGTAGCTGGCGACGAACTTGGCAAGCTGGTAGTTAATGGAATCGGCCATGGACACTCCTTGGTCGTAGGTTTTTACAAAACGGGTGTGCTATTACGCGGCGGCGATACGACGAACGATGTCAAGCGTGATGCCGCTCGCGGTGCGGGCGTACTCGTCCAAATCGAACTCGCGCTCGCAAAACGCGTCATATGCCTCGTCACAATTATCGCTGATAGCGCGCAGTACCAAGCAATCGACACCATTCTTGGCCGCAATGTGCGCAATTGCGGCGCCCTCCATCTCGACGCAATCGGCATGCGTCGCCTCGATGGCGGCGGTGCGCATGGCGTCGCCCGTTACAAAACGGTCGCCTGTGGCGATAGTACCAACCAGGAACTGTTTGGGGTCCTTCTCCGCAGAAGACTCCTCCGTCGAGGCATCCACAAATCCATGCTCGGCAAGCACGGCGGCGGCAACATCAGCCAGCGCCGGCGTCGAGACAAACTCCTCGAGCCCCGGCGCGGACTCCGCAATGAGCGCCGTATCGGTATCCAGATAGCGCAGGCACTTGCCTATAACCACGTCGTTGATATGGAGCTTAGGGTTTAGGCCTCCCGCGATACCCGAAAACACAACGGCCTGCGGGCCGTATTTGCTGATGAGATGCTGCGTTGCGGCAGCGGCGTTCACGGTCCCCATGCCTGCCGTCGTGGCGACCACCGTCAGACCGT
Organism: uncultured Collinsella sp.; assembly: GCA_900540945.1. Taxonomy (GTDB): domain Bacteria; phylum Actinomycetota; class Coriobacteriia; order Coriobacteriales; family Coriobacteriaceae; genus Collinsella. The sequence continues at coordinate 2,146 of UQHQ01000032.1, forward strand.
CAAGCTCGCCGCCCACAACGGTCAAGCCCGCCTCCTGCGCCTCATGCGCGCCACTCAGCTCTTCCTTAATCTGCGCAACCTCTTTTTCGAGTGCGCCTATGATCGCGATGGTTGCCATGCCATCCCCCAAATCCGTGCAAATTGCTTATCCACGGTATGGTACCAGCATTTTGACTCAACCGCGCGATACGAAGCCGTTAGGCCAGCGCAGTGCGGGTATCGTAGAGCGCTTTGGCGATGGCGGCCACGGCCTCACTCGATTGGTCGCTCCACGGTATCGACGTCATGATGCTCATAACATAGCTATGGCCGTCGACGTCGATCAGTCCGGCATCACATGTCGAATAGCAACCATCCTCGCTGATCCACCCCGCCTTGTTGCGCACCAAGACCTGATCGTCCGCAATGCCATCGCGAATAAACGAACGCGATGTTGATGCCAGAAGGCCCGACAGCCATTGCGACGTCTCGGTGTCACAACTCAAATACTCACCCATCTCGCGCCACAACTTTGCCGAGGTGCGCGGGCAGTAGGTCGGAAAATCACTCATCGGATCGAGCGCGGTATCGTAATCGATGCCAAGACTGACGATCCAATCCTCGTAACCAGCATGGTCAAACGCCGCGCGTAACGCCATAAACGAATCGTTGTCCGAGTTGACGACGGCATTCTCGATCAGGTCGCGCACCGTCTGCCAGCCCATGCTGTAACCACCATACGTGGCTAAAGGCCCATCGAGCGACACCTGCCCCGATTCGACCAACGTCTCACAAATATAGAGTGCATACGGCGCCTTGTAACTACTCGCTCCATATACCTCGACATCGTCGTTATACGTCACGCCCCTACCGCTCGATAGGTCGTAGAACACTACACCCACGTCGCCCAGCTCCTGCGCCCGACTCAGGGCATCCTGGAGCAAGGCAAGGCTCTCATCCTCCAAGGTAGGAGTCTTGTTATCCACCAACGAGAAGGTCTGAACGGTATCACCCGAGGGGATATCGTTGAAGTCCGCCTTCGAAAGCCTCGTCTTGAGGCTCGCTGTCGACAGGGTTTGACTTGCGGTGGCTTTAGATTCAGAGACCTTTTTGTTTTACGTCTGTACCGTTGACGCATCTGAGTGTGCCATTCGCTCCGACGCGTAGGTTTTGGCGGTAATTCCGAGGATAATAACCGCCAACGCTAGCATTCCTATGGCGGCAATCTTCGTCACGCGGATGCGAGCGTCAGCAAGGCCACGCGAGGGCGTGCCCTTCGTCTTATATCTGCTGCCATGTTGCGGCACATACTCGTCCCGCGATGCGTTATTTCGCACGTGGTCTCCTGACTGCTACCGTTTATATACGAGCAGCATAATACCGAGCAGCCATTTCTTTCCCAAATTATTTGACACCGTCTAAGGCGTCTTTAAAGAAACCACAAGCGTTTCTATGCATTTTTGCCAATTCTGTTGCGCATCTCTACCCAAAACGCAGTTGCGGTGGAATAGTTCTTGTTTTTCGGCTTATGCCGCCCAAACAGGAACTATTCCACCGCAACTTGACGGGACTCTTTGGCAATCAACTTGGTGCCCAGGGGCACTCATTTAAGTCTGTCCCCAATGAGTGCCTTTGGGGAGCGAAAATGGCTCACTAGTCGATAGCGTTTTTGAGCTCCGCACGGCGCTTTTTCATGCCCGTCATGACGGCGTTGCGCAGCTCGGGCATGCGCGCGGTATCCATCTGTGGCACGCCCTCGAGCTTATAGGGAATGCCCAGTTGCTCGTACTTGACGACACCCATCGTGTGATACGGCAGCATTTCCAGGCCCACCACGTTATGCCATGGAGCGATCAGACGACCGAGTGCCTCGCACTCCTCCACCGTGTCGGTAATGCCCGGCACCACCACGTGACGGATAACGACCTTAATCTTGCGACGGGCAAGCTCATCGCCAAACGCCAGGATGCGCGCAGGATAGCATCCGGTCAACTTTTTGTGCTCAACCGGATCGGCGTGTTTAATGTCGAGCAGCACCATGTCGGTCTCGTTGAGTACGGCATCGAACTTCTCCGGATGCTTGGGATCAAATGCATAGCCACAGCTGTCTAGGCAGGTGTGTACGCGTCCGTCGGGGTTGTTGTGCATCACGCGGAACAGGTCTGCCAAAAACTCAGGCTGCAGGAGCGGCTCGCCGCCCGAAACGGTAATGCCGCCGCTACGATAGAACTCATGGTTGCTCTGGAACTCGTCCATCAGATGCTCGACGGTCACCATCGTGCCGCCGTTAACCGACCAAGTATCTGGATTGTGGCAATACGCGCAGCGCATAGGACAGCCTTGGACAAACACTACGAAGCGAATGCCGGGACCGTCGACCGTTCCCATCGTCTCAATCGAATGCACGCGACCCAGGGCATACGCAGAGTCCTCGGGATGAGCGTCCACACCCTCAAGCGTCATCTCAGCCATTCCCGCTACCTTGCCTCTCTTTGGTTTTCGCCAATTAAAACGCCAGAGCCATTCTAGCCCATACGCATGATGGTGAAACGGTTTAGCGGTCAATTGGGTTGTCCTATTTGGCCCCACGCAAGAGCAGCAGGAGGGCTATCGCAACCCGCCCGCCGCCGTGGCAATAGAGATCGATAGACGCCAGACCTTACGCCTTAAGCGTAAGCACCGCGCCAAAGGCAGTCGGGCCGCAATGGCTCGAGATGACGCCGCCAACCTGAGTCCAGGTAACGTCCTTAAAGCCCAGGTCGTGCGCATAGACTTCCATGTCATCACGCAGCTCCTGGGAAAGGCCCACCGAATACGCCAAGCCAATGTGCGAGTAGTCAATCTCGCCTTTCGCAACCATGTGGTCGATAAAGGCGCGGGCGCATTTGAGCATAGAGCCGCGGAACTTCTTAGTCGCCACGAACTTGCCGTCCGTCACCTCAATACAGGGCTTGATTTTGAGCAGGTGGGCGCCCAGGAACGCGACGTTGGACAAGCGACCGCCCGCCTTAAGGAAGGCAAGGTCCGTAGGAACAAAACCCAGCAACACACGGTCCATGACGGAGTTCGTAAAAGCAAAGATCTCTTCGACGGTGGCATCGGGGTGAGCCTCGATGTATTTGGCAGTCTCGACGACAACGAGCGACTGGCCCACCGAGACAAAGCGCGTGTCCATGGAGTAGACGTAGTCGCGACCCTTGGCGGCGATCTTCGATGATTGATGCGAGCAGGTCGTGGCCTCGGAGTACGCAAGATGCAGAATGGTCGCATCGGGCTGCTCGGCATGGATACGGTCGTACACGTGAGCAAAATCCGCAGGCGCGCAGCCGCTGGTCTTGGGCATTACGCCAAACTCGTTGCAGCGCGAGTAAATCTCGAGCGGATCGATCGAACCGTCCTCGACGGTCTCGTCACCAATCGAGACATGCATGGGCACGCGCACGATGCCGTAGCGCTCGCAAAGCTCCGGCGTCACATCCGACCCAGACTCAACCACGATTACGTACTTGCCCATTATTATCACGACCCATCTCAACATTGGCTTTTCAATACATGGCACGCGCCGCCGCACTGTTGTACAACAGTGTCCAAGCACCAAAGAGACGCCGCCCCTTGCACACAACAAAGGACAGCGTCTCCTTGGAAAACTCCGTGCTTATCTAGGATTCCATACGGTTTATTAAGGAGGGTTACTTATTCCGCAAACGGTCGCTATATGCGGTAAGCGGTAGTTGGCCGCGACAACTGCGACACATTCCGTCCAGCAAATCCAATCGTGCTCCACGCACGGTTAATGCACGAGGCGGTAGAAATTCATCGATGCCGCACCCTCGGCGTGCAGCTCCATCGCCGGAACCGCCGGCGAATAGGTACGGCTCGTAAGTGCCGCCTCGCCGCCATTTGCAAAAATCTCGACCATCGTAGTGTCCGAAAGCACGCGCAGGTCGCGAAGCTCGCTGAGCTCGATCGACCTCTGGTCGCGCCCATAGCCTTCGTCACCCATGTCGAGGGTAAGCATCCCGTCTGCATAGCGCACAAAGACACCCTTGCGGATTTCGAGCTCGATCACCTGGGCGCCCTCACAGGAAACCACAAGATCAAACAGGCGGCCCGGCTCCTCAACGGTTTCACCGCCTGTCGCGCAAACGCAGTCGCCGCGCATCCTCTCAATCTCGTGCACCGGCTGCTGACAGAGCTTACCATCGCGCATGCTCAGTTTTCTCGGCACCGTCAACGCGCACTGCCACCCGCGTGCCACCGTCGGGCTTTCTGCCGTCGCATCGGGGCAGCCCGACCATCCGATCATCAAACGCCGACCCGCAGCATCCTCAAAGGACTGCGGTGCGTAGAAATCAAAGCCGGCATCGACCATCGGGGGCATGCCCTGCCCGGCGATCTTAAAACTCGGCGCCTCCCAATCGGCCTCGATGGAGAACCACACGCACTGGTGCGGATTGCGGTAACGCCAACCATCGGCGGGCACGCCCTGCGGACAGCAAACGAGAATTAGCTCGCCATCAAGCTCAAATAGATCAGGGCACTCCCACATAAAGCCAAACTTCTCGCCCAGCTCAATGCGCGTCGCATAGCCCCAGTCCTCTAGATCACGCGAGGTATAGACAAGCACGCAGCCGCGGTCGTCTTTCGTACGAGCGCCGAGAACCATGTAGTAGATACTGTCGTGTTCAAGGATCTTGGGGTCGCGCACGTGCGTACCGATATCGTCGGGGTAATCGACCGGCCCAATAGCTATGCGCTTCTCGCCCAATTCGTCGGGATTCTCGGCAACCATATGAATCTGGTTTTGCTCACGGCCCGTCAACACGTAGTCGTAATCATCGCGGTCAAAATGCTTAACGTTGCCGGTATAGAAGTAGTGAATCTTGCCATCACGTACAAAGGCAGAACCAGAATACACTCCACTCGAATCCAAATCGGAATCGGGGAACAACACGGGGCCGTGTTTTTCGTACGTCACAAAATCCTTTGTCGTCAGATGGTTCCAAAGCACTGGACCGCCATGTGCAGCGTCGAACGGATCGTATTGATGATAGATGTGATATGTATCACCAATCTGCACCAAACCGTTGGGGTCGTTGAGCCAGCCAAGCTCAGGCTCCACATGGAACAAAAGCCTATCGGGGTCGGACGCGATGCGACCCGCCGTCTCATCCTGTCCGGCACGCCACTGCTCATAGTCCGCGCGTGTCACCTTGTTTTTTTGATTAAACATCGCCATGACCTTCTCGTCTATAGGAAAGGACGCTCGACTCACACGAGCCGAACGCCCTTCCTCAAATGGACTTATCCTCAGATTACGCTGAACGGCTCAACTAGAAGCTGACATCGAAGCCAGCGCCAGCGCCCTCTTCATCGGTGGTCGGAACGCCCTTTGCCTTGTTGTAGGCAAAGATCAAGACGATCGGCACGATAAAGGCGATGAGATTGCCAGCCACATACCACACGAGGGTCTCGGGCGTGACGATGAGCAGGCCAAGCACGCCGGTCAGACCCTGACCGATAGCGCGTACCTCAAAGAGCTTGACGAAGGCACCGCCGCAGCCTGCACCGATGCAAGCGCAGAGGAACGGAATGATCGAGTAGCGCATGTTTGCAGCAAAGATTGCGGGCTCGGAGATTCCGACCAGCGTCGGGATAAAGGACGACATGCAGATGTTGCGCTCTTTGGAATGCTTCTTATGAATGAGGTACATGCCGATGGCGCCGCCGCCCTGGGCGATGATGGAAACCGACCAGATGGCCTGGATGTAGTTGAAGCCAGTCGTGGCAACGAGGTTTGCCTCGATACCCTGGATGAACTGATGCGTACCGGTAACGACAAGCGGCTGCAGGAACGCGGCGAAGACAAAGGCACCAAAGACGCCCATCCTGTTGTACAGGATATCGATTACGCCGCCGAGGACGTCGCCGATCAGGTTGCCGAGCGGGCCGAACACGGTGAACAGGGCGACGTTAGCAAGAATCAGGGTAACGGTCGGGACGAAAACGAACGAGACGACCTCGGGGATGTACTTCTGGGCAATCTTCTCGACCTTGGCCATAAACCAGGCAGTCAGGATTGCGGGGAACACACCGCCCTGGAAAGCAACCATGGGAATGGAGAGCGGACCAAAGTTCCAGTACTCAGCACCCGTCGGATCCATAACGAACGCGTTACGGTTCATAAGGCTCGGGTGAACCATGACGATACCGACGAGGATACCCAGGATCGGGTTACCGCCAAAACGCTTGACCGCGCTGTACATAACCAGGACAGGCAGGTAGTCGAAAGTGGTGGCAATAATGGCAAAGAAGCTTGCGAGGTTCTTGAGGAACTCGCTGTGGTCGGCAAGGCTGCCCTCCATGCCGAAGAGTCCGTTGGCAACGATCAGCGACTTAAGGCCGATGATGATAGCAGCGCCGACAAAAGCGGGAATGATGGGGATAAAGATATCCGAGAATACCTTAAGGACCGAGAAGAACTTGCCCTTCTTGTCCGCCTCGGCGCCCTTGACCTCGGAAGCGCTGATCTCCTTAACGCCCGTCAGAGCCATAAACTCGTCGTAGACCTTGTTGACGGTACCGGTACCGAAGATGATCATGAGCTGGCCGCTGTTGTACAGCACGCCCTTGACGCCATCGATGTTCTCGAGCTCGGCCTTGTTGTACTTGCTCGTATCCTTGAGCACCAGACGCAGACGCGTAACGCAATGCGTGGCGCCCTCGATGTTCTCCAGACCGCCGACGTTATCGACGACTTGCTGAGACACTGCTTTGTAGTCCATGTTCCTCTCCATTCCTTTACGAAATCATAAGACGTTTTGATGCCATTACAGAGACGCGATCGTTGCATTTGCGCACTTGAGCGTACCGTCGGTGACCGTTAGTGCCACACCCTGGCCCTGCTTATTGCAGAAGCGAGCGTTGAGCGCAACATCATCGACAAAGATGGTCGCGATATCGTCGTCAACGACCAGGCGCACATGATGAGTGCCCTCGCCCTTAAAGAACAACGGACGCTCGAGGCCCATGTTGTTGACCTGGAACCACGGATACTGGGGGGCCGCCGTAAACTCGAGCTTGCCCTCACGCAGGTTGGCGCGGAACTCATAGGCAAGACCGGACTCGGCGTCCTCGGCAAGCTTCACCGAGAAGCCGGCAGCGTCACCGGCGAGCTCGATGTCGGCATCGAGCATATAGGTGGAACCGGCATCCGCGGCGAGCACCTGCTCGACCTTGCCCGACTCGCAGGAAAGCTCAAAGGCCTCGACTGCCTTAGCCTCGCCAAAGGCGCCAAGCATGCTGTCAGGGAGCTTGGTGCCGAGCGTTCCGTCGGCACGCTGAACGATCTCGAGAGGCATAAAGGTGCCACCCCACAGGTAAGAGCTGGGATCGCCACCCTCGTCACGCGTAGGAACCCAACCAAAGAGAACGCGGCGCTCGCCATCAAATGCGGTACGCGCGGCATAGTACGCGCGGCCATCGAATGAATCGTCAGCAGGAGTGATCCAAGGACCGTTGATGGAGCGAGACATGCGGTAACGGGTCTTGTTGCCATCACTGTACTCGGAGAACACCAGATACCACCAGTCGCCCATCTTAAAGAGATCAGGCATCTCGAACATGGTGTAAAGGCCCGGATTCCACCAGTCGCCCTGGAACTCCCAGGTATCCAGGTCCTTGGAGGTGAACTTGACCAGACGCCCGGTCATCAGACGCTTGTCCTCGCCCACGCGCGTGCCGAGGATGAGCATGTACTCTTCGTTCTCCTCATCCCAAAGCACAAAGGGATCGCGCCAGTTGCGGTCATCGTAACCTTCCTGGGGCGGAAGCAGCGTCTCGGCGATGTTCTTCTCCCACCTGACGGCGTCGTCACTCGTTGCGTGAAGAAGAACCTGCTTCATCAAGCGTGCGCGGACCTTATCGCGATTGCAACCAGTGTAGAGCGCATGGTACTTGTCGCCCACCTTAAACACCGTGCCGGCATAAACATACTGGTCGACTTCCTCGTCGCCGCCACGCTCAAGGCTCTCGCCAAAGTCCTTGTAGTTGACGAAATCCTTGGTCGTCGCGAGTGCCCAACCAAACGGCTCTCCGAAAGGACCGGGGTTTCGCGTGTCACGCTGGTGATAGAGATAGAACGTGCCGTCCTCGCCGTACGGCATGATGTCGCCTACCCAAATTCCCTCAGGCTGGTAATACACCTTGTGCATCCGAGACTTCCTTTCCCACAAGATACTAACTCGGTACAACTGCAAGATATGTCAATCGTTTTCATATGTCAAACGTTTTCACACTAATACGTCTTTTCGCAGTTCCAGTCGTCGGCAAACGGTTGACATATGCCGGCGAACGGTCATCAGAGGCGTTTGAGGAATTCTTTTGGCACGGGATGAACTACGCGGTTTTGCCCTCAATGAGTTCAACGGGGAGCTTGGTATTCGATTCGGGCTTTTCACCGTTAACAAGAGCGATGATGGATTGCGCCGCGAGCTCTCCGATGCGATCGATATCTTGCCGAACGGTTGTTAAGTCAGGCATAAACGTCATAGTGCGGCGGGCGCCATCCGCGCCCACGACCTTAATATCGTCCGGAGCGCTCAAGCCGCGCCGCTTCATCACGTTGAGGCAGAGGGCCGCCATCGTGTCGTCTCCCGCAAAGATGCCGTCAATATCGGGGTTCTCATCGAGGATCTTCGCAACGACCGCACTCTTTTCGTCGTCGGACTTAACGAACTCGACCTCACGGACAAGCGCGGGCAAACCGGCCTGCTCCACAACATCGTGGTAGGCATCGGTACGCTTATTGGCAGGCATACGCATGCGGCTATTGTTGCGCAGGCACAAGATGCGCGAACACCCGTCATCGATCAGGCGACGCGTGGCAAGTTCGCCGATGCCATAGCTGTCGCTCGCAATCTGAACAGAGGTCTCGCCAAGGTCGCAGTCGATACCAACCAGACTCAAGCCCATCTCGGCATACGCCTCGGCACCGATATTAAGCGAGTTGACGATGACGCCATCAACCATATTGCGCCGAAGCATATCGATATAAGAACGCTCAAGATCAGGTCGATTGGCGCTATTGCACAGCAACATCTTAAAACCGTTTTCGGCCAGGGTACGCTCAACGGCTTGGACCGCTTGGGCATGAAACGGGCTGCTGACATAGGGGACGATCATACCTATTAGATTCAGGCGACCGTTGAGCATGGCACGGGCGATATCGTTGGGCGTATAGTTGATGCGCTTCATCGCGGCATGGACCTTATCGCGGGTCTCTTGGCTAATATAGCCTCGATTATTAAGCACGCGAGATACCGTAGTAGGCGAAACCCCCGCCACCGCTGCAACTTCCTTGATACCAGGCTTAACCGTATCCTTAGAACGAGCACCCTCGCGAGCCATAGCACCCTCCCCCATCAACATGTCATACGTTTACATACGAACAAAGCATACCCCAACAAGAGCGGGAAGACGGTAACAGCACAAGTAAGTAAACGACTCATCCAAATAATTAGGAGAGTTCCGCCTAAAGGGTGACTACACAGGACCCCAGCCGGGGCTGTTTGGGCTACCTCCCAAAACTTTCCACAGGACGCAAGAAGCCCTCGCCGCACGAAGTGCGCAGCGAGAGCTTCTTGCATGTCCGAGGACACCAATTTAATTTAGCGTGGTTCCCTAAAGGGCGACAACGCAGGAGACCCGGCAAGGCCGGGAGCACTTTGTCTCGCAAACATTCCGCAGCCGCGAAGCGGCGAGGACGTTTGAGAGGCAAAGTGCGTAGGCCCTACCGGGCCTCCGGTGGGAGTTGAGTCCCTTTAGAACTTGTCGTGGAAGGTACGCGCAATGACCTCGTCCTGCTGCTCCTTGGTGAGCGTGTGGAAGTTCACGGCATAGCCGGAAACGCGGATGGTCAGCTGCGGGTACTTCTCGGGGTGAGCCTGAGCGTCGAGCAGCGTCTCACGGTTGAAGACGTTGATGTTCAGGTGGTGGCCACCCTTCTCGGCGTAAGCGTCGAGCATGTGGACCAGGTTATCGGCCTGAGTCTCGGAAACTTCAGAAACCTTCATAATGTGTCTCCTTCGATTAATAGGCGCCGGCCGAAACCGGCGCACTAATCAGTAATCGTTATTGTTAGTATAGCACTAACAATAGTTACTCGCCCAGCTGATCAAGGTCGATATCGCCAAAGAACACCTGGTCCTCCTTGCCGAGCGCACTCGGGATGATGGAGAAGGTGTTGGAGATGCCGTCCTGAGCATCGCGGAACGGGAGCTTGGAAACCGAAGACAGCGAAGCGATGGCGCCGTGGCTATCGCGCTTGTGCATGGGGTTAGCACCCGGGGCGAACGGCTGGCCAGCCTTGCGGCCGTCGGGCGTGGAGCCGGTCTTCTTACCGTACACGACGTTGGAGGTAATGGTCAGAACCGAGGTCGTGGGCACGGAGTTGCGGTAGGTGTCGTTCATGCGGATGTACTCCATGAACTGGTGCACAACGTCGTGAGCAATCTGGTCGACGCGGTCGTCGTCGTTACCGTACTTGGGGAACTCGCCCTCGGTCTCGAAGTCGACGATGATGCCGTTCTCGTCACGGACGGGGTGAACCTTGGCGTACTTGATGGCGGACAGGGAGTCAGCCACGACGGAAAGGCCAGCGATGCCCGTAGCGAACCAGCGGTGCACGTGCTTGTCGTGCAGAGCCATCTGGATGCGCTCGTAGCAATACTTGTCGTGCATGTAGTGAATGATGTTCAGCGAGTTGACGTACACGCCAGCGAGCCACTTCATCATGTCGTTGTACTTGGCCACAACGTCGTCGTAATCGAGCGTATCGCCCTCGACGGCGCGATACTTGGGGCCGACCTGCTTCTTGGAGACCTCGTCAACACCGCCGTTGAGTGCGTAGAGCAGGCACTTGGCAAGGTTGGCGCGGGCGCCGAAGAACTGCATCTCCTTGCCGATGCGCATGGAGGACACGCAGCAGGCAATGCCGTAGTCGTCGCCGTGATAGACGCGCATGAGGTCGTCGTTCTCGTACTGGATCGAGGAGCTGGCGACGGAAGTCTTGGCGCAGAACTTCTTGAAGTTCTCGGGCAGACGGGTCGACCACAGAACGGTCATGTTGGGCTCGGGGCTGGTACCCATGTTCTCGAGCGTGTGCAGGTAGCGGTAGCTCATCTTGGTAACGAGCGTACGGCCGTCAACACCCATGCCGCCGATGGACTCGGTGACCCACTGCGGGTCGCCGGTGAACAGGGCCTGGTACTCGGGAGTACGGGCGAACTTGACCATGCGGAGCTTCATGATGAAGTGATCCACGAACTCCTGGATCTGCTCCTCGGTGAAGGTACCGTTGGCAAGGTCGCGCTCAGCATAGATGTCGATGAACGTAGAGGTACGGCCGATGGACATAGCGGCGCCGTTCTGCTCCTTGACGGCAGCAAGGTAGGCGAAGTACATCCACTGGATGGCCTCCTGCGTGTTGGTAGCAGGGTTGGAAATGTCGAAACCATAGGTCTCGGCCATCATCTTGAGCTCGCCGAGGGCGCGGATCTGCTCCTGCAGCTCCTCACGATCGCGGATGTTGTCGGCGGTCATGACCGTCGGGGTGGAAGCCTTCTGGGCCTCCTTGTCCTTAATCAGGTAGTCGACACCGTACAGGGCGACACGACGGTAGTCGCCGATGATGCGGCCGCGGCCATAGCCATCGGGCAGACCGGTGATGATGTGAGCCGAGCGGCAAGCACGCATCTCGGGGGTGTAAACATCGAAGACGCCGGCGTTGTGGGTCTTGCGCTCGAAGGTGTAGCGCTCGACAACGTTCTCGTCGACCTTGTAGCCGTGCTGGCTGGCGGCCTGGCAAGCGATGCGGATACCGCCGTTGACGTGCAGAGCGCGCTTGAGCGGCTTGTCGGTCTGGAGGCCGACGATGGTCTCCTTCTCGCGGTGGGCGTTATCGATGTAGCCAGCGGGGTGGCTCACGATACCCGTGACGGTCTTGGTGTCCATATCGAGGACACCACCCTGCTCGCGCTCCTTAAGCAGCAGGTCGAGAACCTCGCCCCACAGCTCCTTGGTACGCTCGGTCGGACCTACGAGGAACGACTCGTCGCCCTCGTAAGGGGTGTAGTTCTTCTGGATGAAGTCTCGGACGTCAACCTCTCCCGTCCAAATGCCTTCCTTGAAGCCTTCCCATGCCTCCTGCATTGTGTAACCACGCTCCTAGTTACGTGTAATGCGGCGCTCTCTCACACCGCTGCTTATTGAATTCTTGAATTTTCGGCTTGCACTACCGGCTTCTTCCGTTCTTCACCACATGTTGGTGCAGGGAAAAACGTTTGTCCACCTTGGAACTGCAACCCAAAACCCAAGATTTCACCCGTTTGAGAAGGATAACATAGCGACCCTCTCCATCTGGGCTGTTATATGTTTCTTTTTTTATATCATAAGGGCGTTTTTTACAAACCCGCAGGAAATGCGAGCGTGAACAACTACCGTTCACCGATTTGTTTGGTTTTTTCCTTGCCTTTGTACGACGTTCACTCTAGCTGTTATGCCAGCTTTATCAGGGTAAAGTACCTCTGAGTAGGTTTTGGGACATGCCCAGAGATCTACCCCTAGCCTTGCTGATACCGACGGTGTACGGAGGTCGCCTAAAGGTAGTTTTCTAGGCATGACCCAAAAATTACCGTATAGGGTGCGCGTGCAAGGGTATCATCTTTCACCGAAAATAGTTTCTAGTGTTAGGGGTTTTCGGTGGAAGATACCGATTTCCGTGAGCTTGGGCGTCAGCTCCTTACCGAGTTCGGCAGCATGCATCAGCGCATTTCGCGCTTTGCGGACAAAGCCCTCGGCGGCGAGATGGCCGTCATGCGCGCCCTCATACTCGCCGGCGGTTCGCTCACGCCGAGCGAACTCGCTGATCGCGCCTGGGTCTCGAGTGCCCGCATCGCCAATATCCTACGCGCTCTCGAAGCCAAGGGCTGGGTCGAGCGCGAGCACTCAAAGACCGACCGTCGTCGCGTACACGTCACGGTAACCGACAAAGGATTCCAGGATCTCGAAATCAAACGTCGGGAATTCGAGAACCGCACCGCGGCCTTCCTCGAGCAGCTCGGCGAAACAGATACCCAGGAGATGGTGCGTCTTCTAAGGCGTGCCAACGAAATTATCGACCGCAATCAAGAAAGGAGAGATGCCGAGTGAGGATTCTCAAGCTCTTTAAAAAGCATATCCTGGCACTGTTCGCAGCTATCGTACTTATCGTAATCAGCTGCAACGCCGATCTGGCACTGCCTACCTATATGAGCGATATCGTCGACGTGGGCGTGCAGCAAGGCGGCATCGCCTCGCCCGTGCCCGACACCATCCGCGCCGAATCGCTCGATGACCTTGAGCTCTTTATGAGCGCCAAGGACGCCAAGGCTGTGGAGGCCGTGTTTAGCAAGGCTGACAAAAACGGCATTCGAACGTACATGGGCACCGAGGAAGAGCGTGCCAATGGAGGCAAGATTGCCGACATTATGAGCCTGCCCGAGACCGTCGTCCTTTCGCTCAACCAGGGCATCGACGCCGACTCCATGGGCGACATGATGGGCTCGTCCAGCGAGAAAGACAACAACGTTGCCCAGGCCATGCCCACCCCCGAGCAAATAGCAGCGATGACGCCCGAGCAGCTCGCCGAGATGCAGCAGAAGGCCGCAGCGGCGCAGAACATGCAAAAGCAGATTGATGCCGACGGCGGTAAGATCACCATGAAGAGCCTGCGCCTGGGTGTCGAGGGCGGTCTGGTAGACCAAAGCAAGCTCGTCGAGGGCGCCAACCAAATGGCGGACAAAATGGGCTCCATGTCGGGCTCCATCGTCACGCAGCGCGCCGTGAGCTATGTGCAGGACGAGTACAAGGCACAGGGCATCGACCCCGCCGACGTGCAGAACGCCTACCTGGGCCGCATGGCGACCACGATGTTTGGGCTGTGTCTGGTGTCGCTGGTCGCCACCATCCTGACCGGTGCCGTTGCTTCGCGCACTGCCTGCTCCATCGCCCGCGACCTGCGCCGCGAGACCTTCAACAAGGTTATGCACTTCTCGCCGGCCGAGGTGGGCAAGTTTAGCCAGGCCTCGCTCATCACCCGCTGCACCAATGACATTCAGCAGATCCAGATGGCCGCAACCCTGTTTATCCGCATGTGTCTGATGGCCCCCGTCATGGGCATCGTCGCCGTCATGCGCGTCCTGGCCAACCATACCGGCCTGGAGTGGACCATCGCCGTTGCCATCATCGCGGTCTCGGCCGTCGTCGGCGTGCTCATGGGCCTCACCATGCCCAAGTTCAAAAAGATGCAAAGTTACGTGGACCGCGTGAACCTTACCGCCCGCGAGCTGCTCGACGGCCTTATGCCTATCCGCTCGTTCAACCGCGAGGAGCATGAGCTCGAGCGTTTTGACAAGGCTTCGCTCGACCTGATGACCACGCAGCTCTACACCAACCGAGCCATGAGCTTTATGATGCCGCTCATGATGCTCGTCATGAACTGCGTCACTGTGCTTATCGTCTGGTTTGGCGCGCAGGGCGTGTCCGACGGCGTGATGCAGGTCGGCAACATGATGGCGTTTATCTCCTACACCATGCAGATCGTCATGGCGTTTATGATCCTCACCATGGTTTCGGTTATCCTGCCCCGTGCCGAGGTCGCGGCCGAGCGCGTGGAAGAGGTCGTCACCTGCCCCACGAGCATCAACGACCCTGCCTCGCCCAAACTGCCTGCTGCCAGCGCGCCGCGTGGTGAGCTCACCTTCCGTGACGTGAGCTTCCAGTATCCCGATGCCCGCGCCGATGTCATCAGCGGCGTGAACTTCACCACGCATGCCGGTCAGATGCTCGGCATCATTGGCTCCACGGGCTCGGGCAAGTCTACGCTCGTACAGCTGATTCCGCGCTTATACGACGTCACGGGCGGCAGCATTTCGCTCGACGGCATCGACGTGCGCGACATGACCCTTTCCGAGCTGCGCCGCCGCATCGGTTACATCCCGCAGCAGGGTCGCCTGTTCTCGGGCACTGTCGAGAGCAACCTCAAGTTTGCCGGCGACATGGTAAGCGACGAAAACATGCACGAGGCCGCGCGCATCGCCCAAGCCGAGGACTTTATCGCCGAGCGCGAGGGCGGCTACGACTCCCCCATCAGCCAGGGCGGCTCCAATGTTTCGGGTGGTCAGCGCCAACGCCTGGCCATTGCCCGCGCGTTGGCCAAAAAGCCCGAAGTCGTGGTGTTCGACGACTCGTTTAGCGCGCTCGACTACAAGACCGACGCTCGTCTGCGCGAGGAACTGGCCAAAAACGTCACCGACGCGGCGCTCGTGGTCGTGGCCCAGCGCATCGCGACCATCATGCATGCCGACCAGATCATCGTGCTCGATGACGGCCACGTGGTGGGCACCGGCACGCACGAGGAGCTGCTGCGCAGCTGCCCGGCGTACCTGGAGATCGCACAGTCGCAGCTTTCCGCCGAGGAGCTGGGGCTTACCCAAGAAGAAATTGCAGCCGTTATGGAAGGAGGCGAGCACTAATGGCAGACGAGACCAAGACTCAAATTCCCAAGCCCACCCGTCAGCGTGGACCCATGGGCCGCATGGGCGGCATGCGTCGCGGCGAAAAGGCCAAGGACTTTAAGGGCACCATGAGGCAGCTGCTCGGCTATATCGGTCAGCATAAGATTGCCGTGTTTACCGCCGTCGCCTTTGCCGTGTGCTCGGTCATCTTTAACATTGTGGGGCCCAAGGTGCTCGGCCAGGTTACCACCAAACTGTTCGAGGGCCTGGTTGCCAAGGTAAACGGTACCGGCGACGTTGACTTTGCCTGGATTGCCAAGACGCTCGGCTTTTTGCTCTGCCTGTATCTGGCAAGCTCTGTCTGCAGCCTCATCCAAGGCTGGCTCATGACCGGCGTCACGCAAAAGATTTGTTACCGTATGCGCAAGGAGATCGCCGCCAAGATTGCCGTCGTGCCGATGAGCTACTTCAACGGCCACAGCAAGGGCGACGTGCTCAGCCGCATCACCAACGACGTCGATACGCTGGGCCAGTCGCTCAACCAGAGCGTGACGCAGCTCATCACCTCGGTGACGCAGATTATCGGCGTGCTCGTCATGATGCTTTCGATCAGCCTGCCGCTTACCGGCGTCACCGTGCTCACGCTGCCGGCCGCCGCGATTATCTTGACCGTAATGATTCACTTCTCGCAGCCGTACTTCCGCGAGCAACAGCAGGTTCTGGGCGCCGTCAACGGCATTATCGAGGAGGACTTTGCCGGCCAGAACGTCATTCAGGTGTTCGACCGCGCCGAGGCCTCAATCGAAGAGTTCGACCGTCAAAACGACCGTCTCTTTATTAGTGGCTGGCGCTCGCAGTTCCTGTCGGGCCTGATGATGCCGCTTATGAGCCTGGTGGGCAACATGGGCTACGTGGGCGTCGTCGTGGTGGGCGCACAGCTCGCGCTGACCGGCAATGCCACGCCCGGCGACATCCAGAGCTTTATCCAGTACGTTCGCAACTTTACGCAACCCGTGCAGCAGCTGGGCAACGTGAGCAACACGATGCAGTCGATGGCCGCTGCCACCGAGCGCGTCTTTGAGTTCCTGGCCGCGCCCGAGGAGGAGCAGAAGGCCGACGCGCAGATTCCCGAGAAGCGCCCCGGTCACGTGGAGTTCGACCACGTCAAGTTTGGCTACACGCCCGACAAGACCATCATCCACGACTTTAGCTGCGAGGCGCAGCCCGGCCAGACCATCGCCATCGTCGGTCCCACCGGCGCCGGCAAGACCACGCTCATCAAGCTGCTGCAGCGCTTCTACGATGTGGACGACGGTTCGCTGCGTGTCGAGGGCGTCGACGTGCGCGACTGGGACCGCGCGGCGCTGCGCGGCGAGTTTGCCATGGTGCTGCAGGATACCTGGCTGTTTAACGGCACCATCCGCGAAAACATCCGCTACGGACGCCCCGATGCGAGCGATGCCGAAGTCGAGGCCGCCGCACGCGCCGCACGCTGCGACCACTTTATCCATACGCTCGCCGGCGGTTACGACTTTATGATCAACGAGGAGGGCACCAACCTGTCGCAGGGTCAGCGCCAGCTCGTGACCATCGCCCGTGCCATTTTGGCCGACCGTCCGGCGCTGATTTTGGACGAGGCGACCTCCAACGTTGACACTCGTACCGAGGAGCTTATTCAGCGTGCCATGGATGCGCTAATGCAGGGCCGCACGAGCTTTGTCATCGCGCACCGCCTGTCCACGATCCGCAACGCCGACGTGATCCTGGTGATCCGCGACGGCGACATCGTCGAAAAGGGCACGCACGACGAGCTGCTCGCCCAGGGCGGCTTCTACGCCGACCTGTACAACTCGCAGTTCGACGAGGCGGCGTAAAACCGGCGGCAAACAACCGCAATGCCCAAAAACGGGGGCGCAGAATGAACTGCGCCCCCGTTTTGTGTCCTTTGGGCCTCGAAACGCCTCCCCTGGGGCCTGATTGACGCTCTCCCTCAAGGCCCCGTGGGGAAAAATGGCAAATATGAGTACTGTCATCTTTTTAGTAACAGCCAAAACTGCCCAAACGACGTCTTTGCGGCCTAGACATGCCTTCAAATTGATCAAAACGCCCGGTAGCATGCTTCTGTGTGCCAACGTTAATGAACATATTTACTGTTGTGTCTATTATCTTGTAAGGTCGATATGATACTAAGCTAGCAACAGTACTCATATTTGCCATTTTTTGTCCACGGGGTATGCCGCAGAAGATCCAACTTGCTCCAGCGTGCCGTACGCCAGTCCTCCCCTTCCGGCGAGTGCCGACATTTCCCCAGATAAAACCGACCAAAATAAACCTGTCCCTTTTTGGCAGGTTTCGGGGTGACAAGGGCTTGCACTTTAGCGTGCGACAGCGGATAATGCCGAACACTCGACAATACGCTTATTGTTCTTTCTATAGATTGAGGAGGCCCCGCATGGCCATGGATTTCAAACGCAGGCTGCCGATCCCCATGGAGATCCGCGAGGAGATGCCGCTTTCCGCCGAGCTTACTGCCAAAAAGCAGGCATTTGACGCCGAGGTCGCCAAAGTCTTTACCGGCGAGGACGCGCGCAAGGTACTCATCATCGGCCCGTGCTCTGCCGACCGCGAAGATTCGGTGCTTGAGTACATGAACCGGCTGGCCAAGGTCGCCGAAGAGGTCAAGGACAAGCTCATCATCATTCCGCGCGTCTACACCAACAAGCCGCGCACCAAAGGCACCGGCTACAAGGGTCTGCTGCACAACCCCGACCCCGAGGCGCCCGATGACCTGCTCGAAGGCGTTAAGGCCATTCGCCACATGCACCTGCGCGTCATCGAGGAGACCGGTTTCTTTACCGCCGACGAGATGCTCTACCCGTCCAACTACCAGTACCTCGTCGACCTGCTGAGCTACGTCGCCGTAGGCGCCCGCTCGGTCGAAAACCAGGAGCATCGCTTAGTATCGAGCGGCATTTCGGTGCCTGTGGGCATGAAGAACCCCACCGCCGGTTCCACCACCGTCATGCTCAACTCCATCTACGCCGCCCAGGCACATCAGAGCTTTATCTTCCGCAACTGGGAGGTTGAATGCGACGGCAATCCGCTCGCACACGCCGTCATGCGTGGCTACATCGGTCTCGACGGTCGTACCTACCCCAATTACCACTACGAGCACCTGGAGCGCCTGGCCGAGCGCTATACCGAGCATGCCGGCTATGCCAACCCGGCAGCGGTCATCGACTGCAACCACGACAACTCGGGCAAACGTCCGCTGGAGCAGTATCGTATTTGCAAGGAGGTGCTCGACAGCTGCCGCCGCAATGAGTCCATCTCTAAGCTAGTCAAGGGCTTTATGATCGAGTCCTACCTGGAGGACGGCAATCAGCCGGTCGACGGCGGCGTCTTTGGCAAGTCGATCACCGACCCGTGCCTGGGCTGGGAAAAGACCGACTACCTCATCCACGAAATCGCGGAGCGGGTGTAGGTTACGGCGTTTTACCAAACGCCGTAACCGGCCGGGGGCGGGCGGGGGGCGGCTGTGTGAAATGACCCGAGGG
>UQHQ01000033.1 GCA_900540945.1 uncultured Collinsella sp.
AGCACCAATTTCAAGCCACTGCTTTATCGCATCGGTGCGCGGCGTCTATGGCTCGCCCAGCGGAAGAGTTCACGGACGAGGGCCGGGGTGCCTGCCGGCAAATAGCGGACACTCCGCATGCAATCTATGCAAACAAACAAGTACGCTTAGCTACATTCGGTAAGCTCGAGAACGCTGCCCTTAACGATAAGCGCCGGCTCCAGAACGACCTCTTCGGCACGCCTACCGCCCCTACCGGCAAGACGCTTGGACATGCAGCCAAAAGCATGCTCCGCAAGGACACCAGGATCCTGCTCGATCGCGGTCAGCGCCGGCTCAAAGAGAACGTCGGCCGCCGAGTTGTCATAGCTTACGACCGAGATATCGCCTGGAATGCTCTTCCCCATCTCGTGCAAGCGCTTGAGCAGACCGAGGGCAATGTTATCCGAGCTTGCGAACACGGCGGTGGCGTCAGTTGCGAGCACCGCCTCCGAGGCCTCGTATGCGCTCGGAATGTAGTACTCGCTCTCAAACTCCAAACGCGCGTCAATAGGCAGCCCCACCTCGCGCAGCGCACGCTCGTAGCCGGCAAGACGCTTACGACCCGTATTGGAACGGCGCGCATTAACCAAGCAGGCAATGCGACGGTGCCCCTGCTCGATCAAGTAGCGGGTAGCCATGTAGCCACCCATCTCGTGGTCGAACATCACCTTGTCGCACTCGAGCCCCTCAATGGCACGGTCGACCATTACCGCCGGGATGGGTAGATGGCTGACCTCTTCGCGCAGGGCGCGGTCGTCGGAGAACTCGTCACCCACGACCAAGAACACACCATCGACGCCGCGCGTCACTAGCTGGCGCAGGAGCTCCAGATCGTCCTCGGCACTTCCGCCCGAGCTGGTAATAAAGAGCGCATAGCCGTCCTCGCGGCAGCGCTTTTCCAAGCTGCCGGCGAGCGAAGCAAAAAAGCGGCTCTCGATGTTAGGGACGATAAGGCCAAGCGTGCGCGACTCGCGCATGACCAGGCTACGCGCGATCTGGTTAGGAACATAATGATTGCGCGCCGCGACCTCTTTGATGCGCTTGCGGTTTTCTTCCGAGATGCGACAAGGCCGATTGTTGAGAACAAGCGAGACCGACGAAAGGGAAAGCCCCACCTCCTGGGCAATCTGCTTGAGAGTAACTTTGTTGCCCATCTCGCTCCTTCCGAATATTCGCGCAATCTCTTAAAAGTATAGCGACCGTCCCTCTACCTCGATGATAAACACTTTACCAATCCGGTAGACGGCTGTTTTATCGCCGCGATTGGTGCAAAGCAACCTGACCCCTTTGCACCATGTGATGCATTGGGGTCAGGTTGCTTTGCACCAAATCCATCCGGGTGGGGTATATTGCATTCGATTGATGAAAACGACCACCAACCATAAGGCGGATATTCGTATGCACGAAAATGACTTTTTTAACGAGGACCTGCTCTGCGCGCTCGCCGGTGTTGCCGGCGAGGACAACGTGCTCATGAGCGAGCCCATGCGCGAGCACACCACGTTTAAGATCGGCGGCCCGGCCGACGTCTTTGTCACGCCCGATACCGAGCAGGGACTCGTCGCCACGCTTGACACCTGCTACCGCTGCGATCTGCCGCTCACCATTGTGGGCAACGGTTCCGACCTGCTCGTCGGTGACAAGGGTATCCGCGGTGTCGTCGTGGCACTGGGCGAAGGCCTCTCTAACATCACCGTCGACGGCACGCATGTTACGGCAGCAGCCGGCGCCTTGCTTTCCGATGTCGCCGCGGCTGCCGCCGAAGCCTGCCTCACCGGCATGGAGCCCCTCTCGGGCATCCCCGGCTCGGTCGGCGGCGCCTGCTATATGAACGCCGGTGCCTACGGCGCCTGCATGGCCGATGTTTTGGAGTCCGTGCGCGTCTATAAGCCCGCCCGCGCGCTCGACGACGGCACCCGCGGCAGCGGCAATATCATTGAGTTCGATGTCGACGAGCTTAACCTGGGCTATCGCAAGAGCCGCATCGCCGACGACGGCTTTATCGTGCTCTCTGCCACCTTTCACCTCGCCCCGGGCAACGCCGCGATGATCAAGGCCGACATGGACGACTACCGCCAGCGCCGCGAGGACAAGCAGCCGCTCGACATGCCGAGCGCCGGCTCCACTTTCAAACGCCCCGAGGGCTACTTTGCCGGCAAGCTCATCATGGACGCCGGCCTGCGCGGCCACGCTATCGGCGGCGCCCAGGTGAGCGAGAAGCACTGCGGCTTCATCGTCAACGCCGACCACGCCACCGCCGCCGACGTCGACGAACTCATCCGCCACATCCAATCCGAGGTAAAGCAGCAGTTCGACGTAGGCCTCGAACCCGAAGTCCACCGAGTAGGCGAATTCCTCTAACAAAGAAGGCCCCGAAAGGGGCCTTCACCATATTTATTCAGATAACCCAGTCCGGTGTGTCGCGCTCAGGACCCGAGAGGGCCGGGACAGTCCGAGAGGCATAAGGTTGATCGCGAGTTCCGCACGAGCCGGAGAGCACTTAATGTGCTCTCCGTGCGAGCAGGACTGTCCGAGCAGGCAACCTTATGCCTCTCGGACTGTCCCGGCCCAACTTATCGTTACGACAGCGCAATACCGCCGAGCCAGCCCCAGCGCACGCCAGAGCCAGTGCCGTAGAACCCAATGAACGAGTCAAGCGACCTCGACGTGATGGCGCCCTCGTTACTCATAACGATGCCGCCGCCAACGTAGATGCCCACGTGGCCATAGATCAGGCCCGGTATGCCGGTGCCGCTATGCGATGAGTCGGCAACAATCATGCCCACCTGCAGCGCCGAGCGGTCGGAGCTATAGCACCAGGCGTTAAACATATCGCACGCGTTACCGCCAAAGTAGCCAACGCCGGCGTTACGGAAGACATTGGTAACCCACGCCGCGCACCAGTTCTGCCCCGGCGAAGGCGTGGAGTAGCACGCGTTGACGACGGCCTGCTGCTTGCCCGAGCCGGCATTCTGCTGCGGAGTTCCGGGCGCATACGATCCACCGCCCGAGCTCGAACCACCCGAGTAGGAATTGTTCTTGTTCGCGGCGGCCGCGGCAGCAGCGGCCTTCCTGGCAGCCTCCTCGGCCTGGGCGGCAGCGAGAATCTCGGAATCACGCTGAGCCATGAGCTCCTTGACATCGTCAGAGAGGCCGTTCAGAACCGTCTGGACCTCCTGCTGCTTGGCCTGCATATCCTGCATCTGGGCAGTCTGCTGGTCCTCGAGCTTCTCCAAGTCGGCCTTCTGCGACTCGAGCTCGGTCTTTTGCGCATCGAGCTCTTCCTGGATGGTCTGAATGTCCTCGATGGCGTCGCGGTCGCTCTTGTTGATCTTCTCAACATAGTGCGCATTGGCGACGAGCTCCTCAAACGAACCCGAAGCGAGCAGCAGCGACAGGATGTTGGTGCCGCCCGACTTATAGCTGGCGGAAACGCGATCGGAAAGATCGCCGCGCTTCTTTTTGAGCTCGGCCTTCTTTTCGTCAATCTGCGCCTGCGTGCTGTCAATCTGGCCCTGTACGCCCTCGATATCGTTGAGGGTCTGGGCGTTCTTGTTGGCCAGCGCCGCGTATTCATTTGCGATGCTGTCGAGCTGGGCCTGGACCTCGTCAAGCTGAGCCTGGGCCGCATTGAGCTTGTCGGTGGTTTCCTTGGTGGCCTCCGCAGCATGGGCGCGAGCGGGCAGACCAAAAAGAACGGCTGCAGAAGCTGCGCCGAACAGGGCCTTGAGGGCAGTGCGACGCGAAAGCTCCTGGGAAAGGATGGAATCGCTGTTTGGTGACATATCTACTCCGTTACATGTTTATTTATATGTCGCTCAACTCATACATATTAGCGTACATCCGGCGCATCCCAACGATTTCCACGAACGGCAGCAAACCGTATGGTCGGCGGCTCGTATGCAAACGTCAAAGTCAAGGTTACGCCCACGCCAAACATTTCAATGAGTACGTTAGCATGTTCATCTGCTTTTCCTGCCCTGCACCTTTTGGGTGCCCCTGCCTGCGCTATACTCCCCTGAAGAAGTGTTCCTGATTCGATAGGAGACTACATGTCCAAAGCACTCGACCCCAAAGACACCTGCGTCCTCGTAACCGGTGGCGCCGGTTTTATCGGCTCGCACACCGTCGTTCAGCTGCTCGAGGGCGGCTACCAGGTCGTCATCGTCGATGACCTCTCCAACTCCAGCGCCGTCGCCGTCGACCGCGTCAAGACCATCGTGGGCGAAGAGGCTGCCAAGAACCTCACCTTCTACGAGGCCAACGTGCTCGACCGCGAGGCCATGAACAAGATCTTCGACACCCATCAGATCGACCGCGTCATCCACTTCGCCGGCTTTAAGGCCGTCGGCGAGTCGGTGAGCAAGCCCGTCGAGTACTACCACAACAACATCGAGAACACCCTGGTGCTCATCGACGTCATGCGCAACCATGGCTGCAAGTCCATCATCTTCTCGAGCTCCTCGACCGTCTACGGCGACCCGGACAACCCGCCCGTCACCGAGGAAGACCCCAAGAAGCCCGCAACCAACCCCTATGGCTGGACCAAGTGGATGATCGAGCAGATCCTTATGGACGTTCACACCGCCGACCCCGAGTGGGACGTTGTGCTGCTCCGTTATTTCAATCCCATCGGCGCCCATCCGTCGGGCCTGATCGGCGAGGATCCCAAGGGCATCCCCAACAACCTGGTGCCCTATGTCGCGCAGGTTGCCGTGGGCAAGCTCGAGGCCGTTCAGGTCTTTGGCAACGACTACCCCACACCCGACGGCACCGGTGTGCGCGACTACATCCACGTGTGCGATCTGGCCTCCGGTCACGTTGCCGCCCTTAACTGGATGAACGGCAAGACCGGCGTCGAGATCTTTAACCTGGGCACCGGCACCGGTACCTCGGTACTCGAGGTCGTCGCCGCCTTCTCCAAGGCCTGCGGCAAGGAGCTGCCCTATGTGATTCGCGAGCGCCGCGCCGGCGATATCGCCGCCAACTGGTGCGATGCCTCCAAGGCCGAGCGCATGATGGGCTGGAAGGCTCAGTACGACATCGCGGATATGTGCCGCGATAGCTGGAACTGGCAGAGCCACAACCCCAACGGCTTCGCCGACGCCGAGTAGCAAAAACCTACATACCGCTCTTGCCCCGATCTCACGTTGTGAGGTCGGGGCTTTTTCATGGCATGTAACCATTCGCCGAAAATCGACCAACTTTTTTATCTTGCCTATACATGTTTAAACAACATGTTTTACAATAGGCATATCGAATCAGAACATCGGAGGCGGACTGCGCACCCATCGGCAGACCGACCCCACAACAAGAAGGTTGGTGAGCGCATTCATGAAGCGTGCAAGCGGCGTCCTCATGCCCGTCTCATCTCTGCCCGGACCATACGGAATCGGCGGCTTTGGCTGGAATGCCTACGACTTTGTCGATTTCCTCGCCTCGTGCAAACAACATTATTGGCAGATTCTGCCCCTTACGACGACCAGCTATGGCGATTCGCCCTATCAGTCGTTCTCGGCCCGCGCAGGCAACCCCAACTTTATCGACTTTGCCGAGCTTATCGAGGCCGGCTATCTGGAGCAGCACGATATCGACGGCGTGTACCTGGGCTCCGATCCCAGCAATGTCGACTACGGTGCTATCTTTGGCGGCCGCCGTCAGATTCTCGACCGAGCCGCTGAGCGCTTTGCTGCCGACAAGCCGGCCGATTTTGATGACTTTATCCAAGCCAACGAGGACTGGCTCATCCCCTACTGCGAGTTCATGACCGTCAAAGAGGAGTGCGGGCTCAAGGCCTTCTGGGAGTGGCCCGAGGAGCTCCGCCGCCGCGGCGAGGCATCCAGCAAGATCTGCGCCGCCCATCCCGAGCGCATGCTCTACCACCAGATGACGCAGTACTTCTTCGATCGCCAGTGGAGCCGCCTCAAGGCCTATGCCAACGAGCGCGACATTCTCATCATCGGAGATTTGCCCATCTATGTCTCGCGTGACTCCGTCGAGATGTGGGCGACACCTGAGCTCTTTAAGATCGACGCCGCCGGCAATCCCGTGAGCGTCGCCGGCACGCCGCCCGACCAGTTCTCGGCCACCGGCCAGTACTGGGGCAACCCCATCTACGACTGGGACGCCATGGAGTCCGACGGCTTCTCCTGGTGGGAGGGCCGCATTCGCGCCGCACTCGACATGTACGACGTCATCCGCCTGGATCACTTCCGCGGCTTCGAAGCCTATTGGGAGGTGCCGTTCTCCTCGCCCGATTCGTCCTACGGTTCGTGGATGCAGGGTCCCGGCCTCAAGTTCATCAAGACACTCGAGGAAAAGCTCGGCACGCTTCCCATCATTGCCGAAGACCTGGGCTTTCTTACCCCTGGTGTCATCGACATGCGCGACACCACGGGCTTCCCTGGCATGAAGATCCTGCAGTTTGCCTTTGAGGGCACCAACTCGTACTACCTGCCGCACAACTACATTGCCAACACCGTCGCCTACGTCGGAACGCATGACAACGAAACGGCACGCGGCTGGTATGAGGGAACGGCCACCCCGCGTCAGCGCGAGCAGGCGGCCCTGTATACCCACCAGCAGGCAGGCGAGTCCATGGCCGATGCGCTCAACCGCACCATCGCCGCCAGCGTGAGCGATACCTGCATCTACACCATGCAGGACCTGCTCAATCTGGGCAACGAGGCGCGCATTAACACCCCCGCCACCCTGGGCGGTAACTGGACTTGGCGCATGCTTGATGGCGCCATCACCCGCGAACTCGAGCACAAGCTCACCGGCTGGACCGAGACCTACTTCCGCATCCCATCGGAAGCCGAAATCGAGCTTCCTCAATAGGAGCCACCGCGCCCGACCCCGCCCCACCGTGCGGACGCGACCGCTTTTCCCGCGCGAGGCCACTCCAATCCCCTCGCGCGGGCTTCTTTTGAATTTCTGACATGTCGTCAACTCGCCACAGGAGGAAACATGCCCCGTATCAATCTTGCGGATCTTGCCGAGCAGTCCTTTGGAACTTCACTCGAGCAACTCGATGACCGCCGCATTTACAAACTGCTGGTCAAGCTCGTGCAGGAGCGCTCTGCTGCCTGCCCACTCAACAATGGCAAGAAAAAGCTCTACTACATCTCTGCTGAGTTTTTGATTGGAAAATTGCTGATCAACAACCTGATCGACCTTGGCATCTATGCCGAGGTTAAAGACCAGCTCACCGCTGCCGGCCACGACCTCAACAAGATTGAGGAGTTTGAGGTCGAACCGTCGCTGGGCAACGGCGGCCTGGGCCGTCTGGCCGCGTGCTTCCTGGATTCCATTGCCACGCTGGGCCTTACCGGCGACGGTGTGGGCCTCAATTACCATTACGGTCTGTTCCGTCAGCGTTTTACCGACAACCAGCAAAAGGCCGTCCCCGACGAGTGGCTTAGCGAGCAGGACATCCTGATCGATGACGACCGCTCCTACACCGTCGAGTTTGGCGATTTTGCCGTCACCTCCAAGCTCGTCAACATCGATGTGCCCGGTTACGGCCAGCCCACCAAGAACCGCCTGCGTCTGTTCGACCTGGCAAGTGTCGACGACGGCCTGGTCCCCGGCAGCTCCATCGACTTCGACAAGACGAAGATCGCCAAGAACCTCACCTTGTTCCTCTATCCGGATGATTCCGATGAGCAGGGCCGCCTGCTTCGCATCTACCAGGAGTACTTCATGGTGAGCAACGCCGCCCAGCTCCTGATCGACGAGGCCGTCGAGCGCGGCAGCAACCTGCACGATCTGGCCGACTACGCCGTGGTCCAGATCAACGACACGCACCCCACCATGGTCATTCCCGAGCTCATCCGCCTGCTCACCACCGAGCACGACATCGAGTTTGACGAGGCCGTTGCCATCGTGCGCTCCATGGTCGCCTACACCAACCACACGATCCTTGCCGAGGCGCTCGAGAAGTGGCCGCTCGCCAGCCTGCAGAAGGTCTCGCCCGCCATCGCCGACATCATCGTCAAGCTCGACGAGGTTGCCAAGGCCGAGCACGACGACCCGCGCGTCGCCATCATCGACGAGCACGACACCGTCCACATGGCCCACATGGACATTCACTTTGGCTTCTCCATCAATGGCGTCGCCGCACTCCACACCAAGATTCTGGAGGACACCGAGCTTCACCCGTTCTACGAGATCTATCCCGAGAAGTTCTCCAACAAGACCAACGGCATCACCTTCCGCCGTTGGATCCATGGCGCCAACCCCGCGCTCGCCAGCCTGCTCGACGATGTGATCGGCACCGATTGGCGCAGCACCGGCGACCTGAGCAAGCTCGCCGAATTCGCTAACGACAAGGATGTTCTTGAGCGCCTGGCCGCCACCAAGGCCGAAGCCAAGACCATCATGCGCCAGTTCATGGCGCTCGAGCAGGGCGTGACCATTCCCTCCAACGCCATCATCGACGTCCAGGTCAAGCGCATCCACGAGTACAAGCGCCAGCAGATGCTCGCGCTCTACATCATCTGGAAGTATCTCGACATCAAGAACGGCAACAGACCTAAGCATCCCGTCACCATCATCTTTGGCGGCAAGGCAGCACCTGCCTACACCATCGCCCAGGACATCATCCATCTGATTCTGACGCTGTCGCAGTGGATCGCCAACGACCCCGACGTGGCCCCCTACCTGCAGGTTGTCATGATCGAGAACTACAACGTCACCGCTGCTGAGCGTGTGATCCCCGCCGCCGATATCTCCGAGCAGATCAGCTTGGCCTCCAAGGAGGCGAGCGGCACCTCTAACATGAAGTTCATGCTCAACGGCGCTTTGACCCTGTGCACACTCGACGGCGCCAACGTGGAGATTGCCGAGCTCGTGGGCGACGAGAACATCTACACCTTTGGTGCCTCTTCCGAGCAGGTCGAGCAGCTCTACGCCAATGGCAGCTATAACGCCGGCGCGCTCTATCGCAAGCCCGGCATCAAGCTGCTGGTGGACTTCATCACCAACCCCGCCTTTATGGCGACCGGCAACGCCGAGCGCCTGCAGCGTCTGCACGACGACATCAAAGGCAAGGACTGGTTTATGGCCCTGCTCGACATTGAGGAGTACATCCAGACCAAGGAGCGCGTGCTGGCAGACTACGAGGACCAGGACGCTTGGATGCGCAAGGCGCTGATCAACATCGCCAACGCCGGCACCTTCTCGTCTGACCGCACGATCTCCCAGTACAACGACGAGATTTGGCACCTGAGCTAATTTCGTTTCCTTTACCCATCCTCTTGAAAGCGGAGTCGCGGCAACGCGGCTCCGCTTTTTGTGCCGATACGCCGGCCCGTGATTTGTCTCGACCAAACAATCTCGTTCTGTAACAGGTAGCTGCCGAAATCAGCCTCCCGTGTTACAGATCGAGATGAAAGGATAGGCAGCTCGATGCTGTCTCAATCTGTAACATCTAGACCCAATTTGGCCCTCCTCCTGTTACAGATTGAGACAAACTGACAGACGAACGGTCCCAACACAAAGAAAGGCTCCCCTCTCGCCCAGTGGACGGGAGGGGAGTCTTATATGTGACCGCGGCAAAAGGATGGCAATACCGCAGTCGCCCAAAGGGAGGGCCTGGATGCACCGGGCCTAGATAAGGTTCTTGCCAGACACCTTATCGAAGAGATGGGTCGCGTTCTTCTCGAACTTGAACCAGATGGAGTCGCCCGCCTTGAGCGCACCCTTGGCCTCAAGGTCGACAACGGGAATGATCAGGACGAACTGGCCATCGGGAGCGGTCACGTGGACATGCTCGGTCGAACCCATGAGCTCGGTCACCTCGACGGTACCCTGGAGCGCACCCTCCTCGCCCTTGTCGGCAAGCAGAATCTGCTCGGGGCGCACGCCGGCCGTAATCTCCTTCACGTCGCCGCCGTCCCAGTTGAGAGCAAGCTGAGAGCAGGTCTCGGGGGCGAGCGCCACGTTCATATCCTCGGTCTTGACGGTGAAGCCGTTGCCCGAGCGCGCCAGCTGGGCATCGAAGAAGTTCATCTGCGGCACGCCGATAAAGCCGGCAACGAAGATGTTCGCGGGATGGTTGAAGACCTCCTGCGGGGTGGCGATCTGCTGGACGACGCCGTCCTTCATGACCACAATGCGATCGCCGAGGGTCATGGCCTCGGTCTGGTCGTGGGTGACGTAGATGAACGTGCCCTTGATCTCGTGGCGCAGCTTGATGAGCTCGGCACGCATCTGGTTACGCAGCTTGGCGTCCAGGTTGGACAGCGGCTCGTCCATCAGGAAGACCTTAGGATCACGCACGATGGCGCGGCCGATAGCGACACGCTGACGCTGGCCGCCCGAAAGCGCCTTGGGCTTACGGTCGAGGTACTCGGTGATACCCAAGATCTCGGCAGCGGAGCGAACCTTACGGTCGATCTCGTCCTTGGGGACCTTCTTGAGCTCAAGCGTAAACGCCATGTTCTCGTACACCGTCATGTTGGGGTACAGAGCGTAGCTCTGGAACACCATGGCGATGTCGCGGTCCTTGGGAGCGACGTCGTTGACGCGCTTGCCGTCGATGAACACGTCACCCGAGGTGATGTCCTCCAGGCCAGCAACCATGCGCATCGTCGTGGACTTACCGCAGCCAGACGGGCCAACGAGGACGACGAACTCCTGGTCGTGAACGGTGAGGTTAAAGTCCTCAACAGCGAGCACGCCATCCTCGGTAACCTTGAGGTTGTGCTTCTTCTCCTCGGTCTTCTTCTTTTTGCCAAAGAAGCCCTTCTTTTTGGACTCGGTGTTGGGATACACCTTCTGAACATGTTTGAGAACGATCTCGGCCATGTCTTTACCTTTCGATATGCGGCACCATGTTGAGGGCGCCGCAGAAACTTGCAAAACAGTTACGGCATCAGCCCTTGACGGCACCTGCCACCACGCCGTCGATGATGTACTTCTGGCAGAGGATGTACATGACGACGATGGGGATAACAACCATCATGATGCAGGCCATCATGGGACCGAGCTCGACGTGGCCATAGCCGCCGCGGAAGTACTGGATCAAGATAGGAATGGTCTTGTACTTGGTGGAGTCGAGGGTGAGGTAGGGCAGCAGGTAGTCGTTCCAGACCCACATGGTCTCGAGGATGCCGACCGAAAGATAGGTGGGCTTCATGATGGGAAGGACGATCTTAAAGAACACCTGGACCGGATTGCAGCCGTCGATCATGGCCGCCTCCTCGATCTCGAGCGGGATGTTCTTTACAAAGCCGGCGAACATAAAGACCGCCAGGCCCGCGCCAAAGCCCAGATAGATAAAGCAGATGTTGAACGGTGTGTTAAAGCCAATGCGGTCCGCCAAATTGGACAGCGTGAACATGAGCATCTGGAACGGTACGACCATCGAGAACACGAACAGGTAATAGAAGAAGTTCGAGATCTTGTTGTTGACGCGCACCACGTACCAAGCGCACATGGAGCAGCACACCAAAATCAGCACGACCGACGTGACCGTGATAATGAGCGAGTACATAAACGCCGAGGCAAAGCCCTGCTCGTTAAGAGCGTGCACGTAGTTTGCAAGGCCGTTGAACGTCTCGGGCGTGAGCAAATCGAACGCCGTGGTGGTGCTGATTGCAGTTGCCTTTTTAAAGGAATTGAGCGCGATCATGAACACGGGGTAGATCCACGCGAGCGACAGGATCGTAAAGAAAATCGAGAGCGCACGGTTGATAACCTTATCGCGTTTCATTACTGCTGCACCTCCTTGGACCTCGTGGCCTTAAGCTGAATCATGGAGATGGCTACGACCAGGATGCAGAAGATAACCGCCTTGGCCTGACCGATGCCCTGCCATGCGATACCGGCACGCGAATAGAACGTGTTGTAGATGTTCAGGGCGAGCATCTCGGTGGAGTGCGCGGGGGCGCCGCCGGTAAGGGCGAGGTTCTGGTCGAACAGCTTAAAGCCGTTGGTGATGGACAGGAACAGGCAGATGGTGATGGTCGGCATCAGGTTAGGGATCTTAACCTTCCAAAACGTCTGCCATGCCGTGGCACCGTCGACCTTGGCGGCCTCGATATAGTCGGACGGAATGGACTGCAGACCAGCGATGTAGATGATCATCATGTAGCCGACCTGCTGCCACAGGGTCAGGATGATAAGGCCCCAGAAGCCAGCAGCAGAGTTAAGGGCGATGAGCTGGGCGCCCACGTTGGAGAGCAGGCAGTTGATCAAGATCTGCCAGATGTAGCCCAGCACGATGCCGCCGATGAGGTTAGGCATAAAGAAGATCGTACGGAAGATGTTGGTGCCCTTGAGCGCCTTGCGGGTGAGTGCCTGCGCGATGGCCAGGGCGATCACGTTGATGAGCACCGTCGACAGGAAGGCAAACGCCACCGTAAAGAAGAACGACGTGGCAAACTGCGGATCGGACAATGCGCGCACGTAGTTCTCGATACCGACAAAGTGCGCGTTGTTAATGGTAATAAACTGGCAGAACGAGAGATAGAAGCCCTGGATAAAGGGAATCACGAACCCGATCATAAACGCCAGGCACGTGGGCAGCATAAAGAGCGGCCACCAGCGCTTGAGTGCTTTGCCCATAAAAGGGTCCTTTCAATATGCAGGGGGCGGGCAAACCTACGTCTGCCCGCCCCCTGTCGCTAATCAGATAGCTTGGGCAGCAACTGCTTACTCGGAAGCAGCCTTCTCGGTCTTCCAGCCATCGACGAAGGCGTTCTTGACGCCGTCCCACTTGCTGTTATCGGCAGCGTAGGCAATCAGAGCCTGCTTGAGGTTCTTCTTCCACTCCTCGGAGGGAATGTAGACGAAGTCCCAAGCGACGGTCTTCTTGCCGTCCTTGGCCATGGCAACGGCCTGCTGCGAGAAGACGTTGGTGGTCTCCTTGGCGCTCTTGAACGGAGCGGTCAGACCCATCTTGTCGGCGATGATGCTGGTCGGGGTGTCAGCGGTGACGCACCAATACATGAAGTCCTCGGTGGCCTTCTGGGCATCCTCGGAAGCCTGGGAACTGACGCACCAGTAGTTCTCGCCGCCGGAGCACAGGCCCTGGTTCTCCTCGCCGTCAACACCGATGTAGATGGGCATCATGCCAATCTGATCGTCGGTCATGCCGGCCTTGACGAGGTCAGAGTAGGCCCAAGAGCCGTTCTGGTAGAAGACGGCCTTGCCGGTTGCGAACTCGTTGGTGGCGTCGTCGCCGGTCTTGGAAGCAAGCTGCGAAGGATCGCAGGTGGAGTCGGTGATGTACAGGTCGAAGATCTGCTTGTAGTTGTCGAGGAACTCACCCTTGATCTCGTCGTCCTCCTGGTTGTGCTCCTTCTCAAACTCGTAGTAGAGCGGCATGTTGGCAAGGTGGGTGGTGTAGCGCCAGCTGGAGGAGTCGTCCATGCCGGCGGAAGTGAAGGCACCCTCAACACCAAGCTCGTCCTTGCGGGCCTGGATGTCGTCGGCACAAGCCTTCAGCTTGTCGAAGGAGTTGATGTCCTCGGCCTTGTAGCCAGCCTTCTCGAGCAGCTGCTTGTTGTAAATAATGCCGAAGCTCTCCTGAACCCAGTCGATGCACACATCCTTGCCGTCGGACTGCAGAGCCAGGGAGTCGTCAATGAGCTCACCGCGGAGCTTGGTATCGGACAGGTCGGCGCAGTAATCCTTCCAGTTCTTAAGACCGGTGGGGCCGTTGACCTGGAACAGGGTCGGAGCGGAGCTCTTGGACATCTCGGACTTGAGCTTCTCCTCGTAGGTGTTGGAGGCGGCGGTCACGATCTTGACCTCGACGCCCTTCTCCTTCTTATAGGCCTTGGCGATCTCCTTCCACTCCTTGTCGACCTCGGGCTTGAATTGGAGGAAGTAGACCTCGGCAGCGTCACCAGAAGCAGAGGAGCCGGAGCCGGCGGAGCCACCGCAGCCCACGAGACCCAGACCAAGAACCGCAGCCGCGGAACCAGCAAAGCCCAGGAACTGCCTTCTGCTCATTTCGTTCTTCATTACAATCCACCCTTTCACACCGTGGCGGCACCCTTTGCCGCCGCCTTCGGAGATTGGCTCGGGGACTTTGCCCCTTTTGCTGATTTGTACGATACGCTATTTGGCTACTTGTTTGAACAAGTATTACTAGAGCGGTAGAAAAACTTCGGTGAACGGTAATTTCAACTTGATACTTGACAAGTTTTGTATAAACAATTAATTGTTACCAAATGCAGAGAAAACGCCCGGTCAAGCCGATGCATCGTCGGTTTGACCGGGCGCTTTCGCTTTGAGGGCATGAGTCTCGTCAGGCTGCGAGCTGGCCGGCTATCGCTTGGAGTTGACGCGGTAGTGGAAGATCTCGGGGTGTGTGCGAGTGTGCGTCACCTCAAACAAGATGCCATCCGAGGTGTACGACTGGCTCTCCATGACGGCAACGCAGTTGTATTTGCCGAGGTCAAGATAGCTGCAGTCCTCATCGTTGGCGAGCTCGACACTCACCGTACGACGGCTCGCCATCACTTTGACACCGCGCTTGTGCTCCAGATAGCCGTAAATAGAATCTGCCGCGATCTCGGGGGTCAGGCCCTTGGCGATCGACTCCAAAAAGTAGCCATGGTCTACTTGGCGCGCATTGCCGTTAAGGCTTCGGACGCGCACCACGCGAATCAACTGCTCACCTGTCTTAAATCCCAAGCGTCGAGAAAGTTGCTCGGTGCACACCAGATGTTCAAAAGACTTGACCTCGGTCGAAGCAACGGCATTGTTGCGTTTTGCGAACTCGCCAAACGACTCAACCTCTTCGAGTGCGCCCAACATGTCGGTTTCGCCCTTAAGCCAAATAACGCGCACGCCCTTGCCGTGTATGGGCTGCACAAACATCCCGTCGGCCAGCATGCTCAAAGCGCGGCGGACGGTATTGCGCGTGCAGCCAAATTCCGCGGTCAGCTCGGCTTCGGTTGGCAGCATCTCCTGAAACGCATAGGTCCCGTTAATGATGCGCGAGCGTATTTCTCGGTAGATTCCTTCGTATATCGCTTTTGGCATGACTTCACCTCTAATGAATATGTATGGCTAGGCAGCATAGCATTTCTTAAAGTTGTTTAAACAGATTATCGGCAAAGCGACAGGATTTAACCGTTGACGGTTTCTGTCGCGCCCAAACCGGTTTCGCTCAAAACTGCCGGTACGACAATCGTCTGGTCCTCTACAATGAATCCATTGTTTAAACGTTTCACCACGCGCAACGCGCCTCGATATACGGGAGGCAGAACATGCTGCAAAAAATCCAACGCTTTGGCGGGGCAATGTTCGCGCCCGCCATGTTGTTTTCCATATCGGGCCTTATGGTCGGCGTCTCCGCCCTCGCAACGTCTGCGGATATCGTCGGCGACCTCGCCGTATACGGAACCCCTTGGTACGTTTTTTGGACTATCATTCAGCGCGGCTCGTGGACGGTCTTTAAGCGACTTCCGCTCCTTTTTGCCGTAGCGCTGCCCATCGGCCTTGCCCAAAAGCAACCGGCACGTTGTTGCCTCGAGGCGCTCGTGGCTTATTTTGCCTATTGCTTCTTTTTGAGCGAGATCATCAAGCTAAGCGGAGACAACCTTGGACTTAAGTACCCGTCGTCTTTGACCCCCGCTAGCGGCATTACCATCATCGACGGCATCAAGACGCTCGACACCGGCATTATCGGCCCGCTAGCGGTATCGGCAACCGTCGTCGCCATCCATGACTGCTTCTACGATGCCAAGGTCCCCGATTGGCTCGGCACCTTCTCGGGTTCCTCGCTGGTCTACCTCATCAGCTTTTTTGCCGTGTTCGCCCTTGCCGCCATCTCGGCCGCCATCGTGCCCTTCGTATACGCAGCGACCGAAACGCTGCGCCACGCACTTGTGGGCGTCGGCCCCCTCGGCGTGGGTATCTTTGCGTTTTTGGAGCGAGCACTCGAGCCCATGGGGCTGCACCACCTGCTCTACATGCCTATCTACTACGACAATTTAGTTATTAACGACGGTATCTACGCCACGTGGACCAATTTGCTCCCCATTCTCTCCCATAGCACGCGCCCCCTCAATGAGCTTGCGCCGTGGGCTGGTTTCACCGCCACCGGCTGGGTCAAGCTCTTTGGCCTTCCTGCCATCGCCGTTGCGTTCTACACCACCGCCAAGCCCGAACGCCGCGCTGGCCTCAAGGCCATCCTTCTGCCCACCATCGTCGCTTCGGCGGTCTGCGGCGTCACCGAGCCGCTCGAGTTTCTCTTTATGTTCACCTATCCCGGGCTCTTTTTGCTCTATGCCGCCCTATCTTCCTGCCTCGCCATGGCTATGAACTTCTTTGGCGTCGTTGGCATCTTCTCGGGCGGCTTTATGGAAATGGCTGCCTTCAACTTTATCCCGCTCATGCGGGCGCATGCCGGCTCCTACCTTTTGGCACTCGGAATCGGACTCATCTTTAGCGTCATCTTCTTTCTGAGCTTTCGAGGTCTTATCCTGACCTTTGACCTTAAAACCCCGGGACGCGAGGACCATATCGCCAGCAACGCGGCGCTCTCACGCTTGACGGGAAACGACGTTGACGAAAAGCGCTCATCCAAAACCGGCGCTTCCGGCAACCAAGCCTCACAAGATCATCTCCTCGCCGAGCAGGTTGTGACGCTTCTGGGCGGCGTCTCCAACATTGCGGGCGCAACCAACTGCGCCACGCGTCTGCGCGTCGAAGTCGTGGATCCCTCCATCGTCGCGGACAATGCGACCTTTGTCGCAGCGGGTGCCAAAGGCCTCATCGTCACCGGCAAGACCGCTCAGGTAATCATCGGCATCTCGGTACCCCGCGTCAAAGAACACTTTGATCAGATTATGGGACTCGAACCGGGTTTTGCATTCGCCGCCTCGCCTTTTCATGCCGGCGATGGCGCCAAAAAGTATGGCAATGTCTGCTTCTTCGACATCGACGGTACGCTCGCCTGGCAAGATCCCAAACTTGCCCAAGAGCTCCCCGAGGGCGAGCGAGATCTTTCCCCCTATCCCAACGAGACGGTTGCACAGGCAATTCGCACGTTTGTCGCCAACGGCAACAAAGCTTTTATCTGTACGGGGCGCACCCTCAGCTGCATCCATCCCAAGCTGCTCGAACTGCCGTGGGCAGGCGTCGTGTGCCTCGCGGGCGGTTACGCCGAACTCGAGGGGCGCGTCGTGCGAAACGCTGCCATAAGCCCCGGCATGTTACAGCGCCTCGCCCCCTATCTCGAGCAATCGGGCGAGGTCATTCGCTTTGAGGGCATCGATCGCGTCGTGCGCATGAGTGCAGATGCCCCCGAGACGTACGGATACGCACGCACCGTGGGCGACGCCGTCACGCAACTTGAGCACTACAACGCCTATAAAATTCTTATGTCCACACCACTTGCCAACCGCATCGCCCAAGATGAAGAGCTTGGACCTCTGCTCTGCCTCAACGAGCTCGAGCTCGAGGTCACAGAAATCTCGCCGCGCGAGTGCACCAAACGGGCCGGAATCAAGGCTGTGCTTGACGCCCTGGGACCAGACCACGGCACCGTATATGGCATTGGCGACGCGAGCAACGACATCGCCCTCATGGAGGCGGTCGATGTTGGCATCGCCATGGGCAACGCGCCGGACTTCCTCAAGGAAAAGGCCGACTACGTAACCGACAGCTTCGACCACGACGGCGTCGTCACCGCGCTCGAACACTTTGGGCTTATCTAGCCGAGCCCCTTGCCGCGTTTGCGACCGCAAGACTCAATCGTCTTCAACCGCCGCGCTCGACGCCCCAATGTGGCAATATGTAGTCTGCATAATGCAACGGTGCAACCTAAGAAAGAATGCGAGAACCCGTGTCCAGTCCGTTTACCAGCTTTTTAGCCCAGCACTTTGACCAGATTAACGACTATCTGGCCACGTTCTTTGACGGACAGGCAACTTCCGCCGATATCGAGCGTTACCTGTATACCCCGCTCTCGGCATTTACGGCCAATGCCGGCAAGCGCCACCGCCCGCTCATCTGCATGCTCGCCGCCACCGCGGTAGGCGGCAGCTTTGAGAGCGCCCGCAGCGCGGCGGCAGCTATCGAGCACTTTCAATCGGGAGCGCTTATCCATGACGACATCGCCGACAACGGCCAACTGCGTCGCGGCAAGCCCTGCATGCACCTTACCGAGGGCACGGGGCTTGCCATCAACTGCGGCGACCTAGCGCTCACCATGGTCACCAAGACGGTTCTCGACGACCCCACGCTCGAGGCAGACGTGAAACTCCGCGTGCTCCACGAGCTCACCGAGATGATCGTCCGAACCATCGAGGGTCAGGCGCTCGACCTGGGTTGGGTCCGCGACGGGCGCTTTGACATCTCGGTCGACGATTATCTGGACATGGCGACGCACAAGACCGCGTATTACAGCGGAGCCACGCCACTTGCCGCCGGAGCCATTATCGGCGGCGGCAGCGAGGAGCAGATTGAGGCGCTGCGCGCCTTTGGCCTGCACACGGGCCTTGCCTTCCAAATTCAAGACGACCTGCTCAACTTGATCGGCACCAAAGAGGCCGCCAACAAGGACTTCCGCACCGATATCACAGAGGGCAAGCGCACCCTCGTCGCCGTGCACGCCCTGTCAGACGAGCGTTATCACGACGAGGTCGAGGCAATCCTTTCCTCGGGCACCGAGGACCCCGCGCAACTTGCACGCGCCGTGGAGATCTTCCAGCAGACCGGCTCCATCGATTACGCCCACACTTACGCGCTCGACCTGACCGCCAAGGCCAAAGCGGCCATCGAGAACGTTGAGCTTGATCAGCACGCACGCGAGCTGTTCCTCTCCATGGCAGATTTCTTTGTGGAGCGACTCAACTAGCGGGGGTTATAAAACCTGTCAGCAGCGTATTTGGGTACAACTTGCTACACTGTTGAGTGCATGTTTATGCATCCCTTTGCGTTGTCTATCCGACACACGCTCAAATAGTACGAATGGTACGCCGAAAGGGGTTCGTTCATGGAACCTATTACAACGGGCATGCAGGGAGCAGCCGTCGAGGACGTCCAGTCCCGCCTTCTGCAGCTCGGCTATACAATCGATGACACCGAGGTCTCCGACAAGCGCTTTGGCACCACCACCGAGCAGGCTGTTGGCACCTTTAGGCTCGACAGTGGCCTTCCCGCTGGCTGCGCCGTCGATATCCCCTGTTGGAGCGCCCTGGTAGACGCCTCGTATAAACTGGGCGACCGCACGCTCTATCTGCGCATGCCCAATTTCCATGGCGCCGACGTTCAGGCCCTGCAGCGCGCGCTCAACGTTTTGGGTTTTGCCTGCGGTGAGGACGACGGCTATTTTGGCCCGCACACCGAGGCCGCTCTGCAGCAGTTCCAAGAAAATGTCGGCCTGTTTGCCGATGGCATGGCGTTCCAGGATACCTACGCCTATATCAACCGCCTGCATCACGTGTGGGAGGGCAAGCCCTCGGTTACCGAGGCCGAGTCGCGCATCGGTTTTGCCCGCGCCGCCAACGTGCTCGAGCGCTTCCAGATTGCCGTCATCGGTGAGGACCCCATCGCACGCAGCGTTGCATCGCGCATGTGGAACATCGCCACGGCGACGACCGACAGCAGCGGCATGATGCTTTGCGATTCCGAGGTTCCGACCGACGTGGATCTGGTGCTCGAGATTGCAAGCGATGAGCTGCCCGCAGATGCTGCGCCGCGCGCCACGATCGCCCTTGCCGAGTGTCACAACCTTGCACAGCGCATCCGCACCGCCAATGTCGCCGCGCAGCAAAAGCCCGCGCGCATCCGCATTGAGCTCACGGGCATGACGCGCTACAACGGAACCTTCACCGCAAGTGATGCGCAGACACTCGCCGTACGCCTGCTCGATGGCGTTTGCGATGCCCTCGCAGATTAGGTAAACTAAACGGGTTGCTTTTGGGCAACACCACACATTGGGACGTAGTTCAACGGTAGAACTCCGGTTTTTGGTGCCGGCTGTTGGGGGTTCGAATCCCTCCGTCCCAGCCCCAAAGAACATAGCGCTCCAGGCTCTTATGAACCTGGAGCGCTTTTTCGTGGGCATGCGGAGGGATTCGAACCCGCAAGGGTGCAGAGCTGAGGAAACGCGAAGCGTTTTCCAGCGCAGCACGCAAGGAGCGAAGCGACGCAGCGGGGCGCGGCCGCCGGCAGGCGGACGCGGAATCCCTCCGTCCCACATCGACCGAGAGCTCCTCGCGTTAAGAAAATCGAGCCAACGCCGCCAAGCGGAGGGATTCGAACCCGCAAGGAATCTACCTATATAAGACAGACGCCCCAGGCCCATAACGACCAAGAGCGCCTTGCATCTAGAATTATCAGCCCTGTTCCGAAAAGCGAGCCGCATGCAACAACCAAGTAACCACAGGCCCCGGGAGAGCGGGGACACCGGCTTAGGTTTATCGCGAGTTCCGCACGAACAGGAGGCCACTTAATGTGGCCTCCGTCGTGA
>UQHQ01000034.1 GCA_900540945.1 uncultured Collinsella sp.
TTTGGCTGCCCGCAACCCGGCGGCCCCCTTAGGGGCCGCCCCGCCGCTCACGCCGCGCGCCACCAGCAGCGCCTCGCCCGAAGCCTTCTTTTGGTCCAGTGCCGCACGACCGGCACGCTCAAGCGTGGCGGCGTCATCAAACAGCAGGGCATCGATATCGCCGGCAAGCAGCTGCTCGACCAAGCCCTCAAGCTCACGAGGGGCCTCGAGCACATCGCCCAGACGACCCGAGACATCATCGCCCAGCGCGCCCATCAGTCGG
This sequence comes from uncultured Collinsella sp., assembly GCA_900540945.1. Lineage (GTDB taxonomy): Bacteria > Actinomycetota > Coriobacteriia > Coriobacteriales > Coriobacteriaceae > Collinsella. The sequence goes on from UQHQ01000034.1 coordinate 263, forward strand.
CTCACCAGCGGCGAGCTGTCAGCCATGCGGGCATCGAGCTTTTTTTGGCTGGCAAGCTCCGAGCGCACCTCGGACAGCTTGTTGCGCGCCTCACTCTCGCGATTACGCAAGTCCTTCAACGCCGCACGGGCGACCTCGGTGGCCTCGCGAGCATCAATCTGGGCCTGGCGGGCCTGATCGAGCGCACCGTCAAGTTCCTCAGCGCGGTCGCGACGGCTCTCGAGCGAGGCCGTGACCTCCTCGAGCTGCTCGTCGATCTGCTCCAGGCGCGAGGCGTACATGTTGTCCTCGACCTCGGCGTTGCTCAGCGAGTCCTTCACCTTGGCGAGCCCGAGCGCGGCGTTATCGGCCACACGCTGCACATCGCGCTGCTCGCGCGTGAGCTGCGAAATCTGATTGTCGAGCGCCACGCGACGCTCGTGGAGCTGGGCGGCGGCAGGTCCGGCGGCGTCAACGTCGTCCTGGGCCTGCATGTGCGCACCGGTCACCTCCTCAAGCTGGGCACGCGCATCCTCGAGCTCCTCGACCACGCGACGACGCTGATGCTCGGAGCTCGAGATCTGGCCGCGCATGTCGGACAGGCGCGACACCATGTTGTGGCCCTTTTCCTCGAGTAGGCGCATGTCGGAGTTGATGCGGCCGACCACGTCTTGCATATGACGGCGCTGCTCGCCCAGATCACCCACAAACAGGCCCTTTTCCTCGAGCATGACCTGGAGCTTCTCGAGCTCGCGCTCCTTTTCGCCCAAGCGGTATTGCGCAAGCTCAAGCTCGGCAGCGCCCTCCTTGGAGCGGCTCTCCAGGTCGTTCCACTGCGACTGCAGCGAACGAAGCTCGTCGACGGCCAGCATCTGCGTAAGCTCGTTCGCACGCGAGGACAGCTCTTTGTACTTGCGCGCGCGATCGACCTGACGCTCCAGCGGCCGCAGCTGGCGGGCGATCTCCTTATTGATGTCGCGGGCACGGGTCAGGTGCTCGTCCATCGATTTAATCTTTTTGAGCGCACGCTCCTTGCGGCGCTTGTGCTTGGAGATGCCGGCAGCCTCCTCGATCAGGGCGCGGCGCTCCTCGGGGCGGCTCTGCAAAATGGCGTCGAGCTTGCCCTGGCTGATGATGGAATGTGTATCCTTGCCCAGGCCCGAATCGTGCAGGATGTCCTGAATGTCCATCAGGCGGCACGGGCTCGAGTTGATGAGGTACTCGCTTTCGCCCGAGCGGTACATGCGACGGGTAATGGCGACCTCGTCAAAGTCGACGGGCAGCATATGGTCCGAGTTATCGAGCACCAGCGTGACCTCGGCGACACCCACCGGCTTGCGCGCCGACGAGCCCGAGAAGATGACATCCTCCATGGCCTGGCCGCGCAGCTGCTTGGCACTCTGCTCGCCCAGGACCCACAGAATCGAGTCGGAGATGTTCGATTTTCCCGAGCCGTTGGGACCGACGATGACGGTCAGGCCCGGCTCAAATGACATATGGGCGCGGTCGGCAAACGACTTGAACCCTTTGAGCGTGAGGGACTTGAGATACACGGTTCCTCGCTTAAACAGGCTTCTTGTTAAGAATCACGCCGTTGGTGGTGTAGCCCATGCGGTCGAGCGCCTCGAGTGCAGCGGCCCCCTCGGCCTCCTTCTTGGAGGAACCGGTGCCGCGGCCCTGGCGAATACCGTCGATGAGCACCACAGCGGTAAAGGTGGGCGCATGTGCGGGGCCCTCGGAGCCGACCAGCTTATACGCGGGAGGCTCGTGGCCGTCTGCCTGCACGCACTCCTGCAAGAACGACTTGGGGTTCGCGGGGTGCTCGGCACGCTCGGTGGCCAGGTGCGGCTTAAGCGTACGGTGGATGAACTCCGCCGCCGCATCGCAACCGGCATCCAGATACAACGCGCCCACGAGCGACTCGTAAACGTTCTCAAGCGCCGAGTGCAGGCCGCGCGCGCCGGTACCGGTCTCGGAGGCGCCAAAGATGATGATGTCGTCGATACCCAGCTCGTGCGACACCTCGGACAGCGTGGCGCCCGAGACAAGGGACACCTTCAGGCGTGTGAGCTTGCCCTCGTCAAACTCGGGATAGGACTCAAAGAGCGAACGGGCCACCACGGCGCCCAAAATGGAATCGCCCAAAAATTCAAGGCGCTCATAGCTGGCAGAGACCGGCAGGCCCTCGACGGCCGAGGGATGCGTGAGCGCCGCGCGCAGCAGCACCTTGTTATTGAACTCATGGCCCAGAATCTCCTGGGCGCGCGTGAGTCGTTCAGACAAAGCCAAGACTTAGGCCTCCTTGGCGTTTTCGATCGCGTCGACGGCGTCGGCGACAGAGTTGAGCGACAGCAGGGTCTCGTCATCGATTTCGAGGTCGAACTCGTCCTCGATGGCCGTCACCAGCTGCAGACGCTCGAGCGAATCGGCATCGAGATCGTCAAAAGTGGTCTCGTCGCTAATGTCGGCGACATCGACGCCCAGCACGTCAGCGGCGATTTCGGCGATCTTATCGAAGATTTCGGAGCGGTCCATAGCGCTTCCTCTCGTATGTCATGGAACACAACACAACACGGCAATCGGAGCCGCGTTGCAATACGGCTCCGATTCTACCCCACACGGTACAGGTTGAGCCACGTAACGGGGCTCTTACAAAACGATACCGTCCATGGAATTGGCAACGTCCTGGACAAGCCCGGCACGTACGGCCTGGGCCGCGGCAAGCGTACCGTTCTTGACGGCCTCGACCGACGTGGCGCCGTGGCCGATCAACACGACACCGCGCAGGCCCAGCAGAATCGCGCCGCCCTTGGCGTCGCCCGAAAGCTTGGCCTTAATCTCACGCATCTGCTTTTTGATGAGCAGCGCGGCGATCTTGGTGCCGAGCGAGGACATAAAGGCACCCTTGAGCTCCTGCAGCAAAAACTTGGCAGCACCCTCGGTGGCCTTGAGCGCGATGTTGCCCGACATGCCGTCGGCGACCACGACGTCAAAATTGCCCGACGTAAGGTCGGTGCCCTCACAGTTGCCCACAAAGCCGGGAACCGCGGTCTTCATGGCCGGGAAGCACGACTTGGTAAAGTTGGAGCCCTTCTCGTCCTCGGTGCCGTTGGCAAGCAGGCCCACGCGGGGATGCTCAATGCCCAAAACCACCCGAGCATAGGCAGAGCCCATCTGGGCGAAACGCACCATGTCGTCCACCGTGACATCGGGATTGGCGCCCATATCGCACAGCACCGTCAGGCCGCCGGCGCGATTGGGCAGTGCGTTGGTCAAGCACGGACGGACCGGCTGCTTCTTGCCCTCCGCCAAATACCTAAACGGCGTGACGTACGCCGTGGCGGCAGCGGTCATGGCACCGGTCGAGCCGGCCGAGAAAAACGCGTCCGCATTGCCCTTCTTAATGGCACGGCACGCAAGCACGATCGAGGACTTGCGCTTGGTCATCACGGCGCGGATAGGATCGTCCTCCATGCTGATGACGTCGGGGGCCTCCAAGGCCTCCACGCGGGCATGCGCTGCGGCAAAGGGGTTGACGATTTCGGCGGGACCGACGGCCAAAATCTCGATCTCGGAATCTGCCTCGAGCGCAGCCTCGATACCGTCGAGGACAACCTGGGGCCTCTCGTCTCCGCCCACAACGTCTACACAAACGCGAACGTTACTCATTTCATATGCTCCTTATACAAAAATGGCCGACTCATTGAGCCGGCCATTGTGGTTCCAGTTGGAACGGCATCGTATCCAGAGTATACAGTTACTCGGTAACGATAACCTCGCGGTCCTTGTAGAAACCGCAGCTGGGGCACACGTGGTGCGGGAGCTTAACAGCGCCGCAACGGGGGCACGTGGACTGAGCCGCAGCCGAGATCTTCATGTTGGCGGAACGACGGGTATGGGTGCGGATACGACCCTGCTTTTGTTTAGGTACGGGCATAGTGACCTTCCTTATGAACTATCCAGTGTGGCGATTACGCGCAAGTAGCGATACTACCACAGTTTTACTCGTCAAGCTTGAGATTCTTCAATGCTGCAAATGGATTTTCCGTGGCAGCGGCCCATTCGGCCTCCGCCTTGGCGGCGCACTCACATTGCTCGACGTTGAGATTGTTGCCGCAGGTGGGGCAAAGGCCGCGGCAATCGGGCTTGCACAGGACAACGAACGGCGTGTCCATGACGACCGCATCGTTGATGGGCTCACCCAGATCGACGATGCGATCCTCGCCCAGCAACTCGTAGCCGTCTTCGTAGGCCTCGGGGTCCTCGGGCTCCTCAAAGAGGTAGAACTCCTCGATCTCGCCTGCGATATCAAACGAGGCGGGCTCCAGGCAGCGATCGCACTCGCCGGTGGCGTGAGCGCGGACCATGCCCGAAAGCAGAACACCGGTACCGGCGTTGGTAAAGACCACGTCGTAGGCAATGCCGTCCTGCAGCTGGTACTCCTTCTCGCCCACCGTGTAGGTGGCGACATCGACCTTGCCGGTCAGCGGGTATGAGTCTCCGGGAAACTCGAGCTGCTCGGAAAGATCGACGGTTACGCTCGGGAACTCGGCCATTACCACTGACCGTTCTGCTGAGCGGCGCCCTCGTTGAGCTGCTGACGGCAACGGGTGACGGTGCCGGTCAGGCTCTTAAGGTTCTCCTCGAGGTGCGTAAAGACCTGCTCGGCGTAATCCTCGGCGGCATAGCGCGTCTCGCGCTCGTACTGCTGGGCACGGTCGCGGATGTCGTCGGCCTGCTGCTGTGCCAAGCGGACAATTTCCTGCTCACCGGCAATGGTGAGCGCCTGCTGCTGAGCATCGGCAATGATGGAATCGGCCTGAGCGGCGGCGGAGGCCATAAGCTCCTCGCGCTCTTTGAGGATACGGCGGGACTTCTGCCACTCCTCGGGATAGCTCATGCGGATCTCATCGAGGATGTTAAAGAAGACGTCGGCGTCGATAACCTTCATCTGGGCGTTCTTGCCGAACGGCGTCTTAGCCTCTTCGATGAGCCCCTCGAGCTCGTCGACAAGACTCACGATCCTGTCGCCAGGAAAATTCTCGCCCGGCATCCGGTCTCCTTTCATAGGTAACATATCATCGTGTTAGTTTACCACATGCCACCAGGCAATAAAAAACGTCACGAAAAGCGATGTTTGAGTGCTTCGACCACGTTGGGCGGCACAAACGTCGACACGTCGCTGCCAAGCGACGCGATCTGACGCACCACCGAACTCGAGATATAGCCGTACTGCGGAGCACTCATGACAAAGATGGACTCCAGCTCGCTATCCAGGCGATAGTTGAGGTCGGCCTGCTGCAACTCGTACTCAAAGTCGGTCATGGCGCGCAGACCCTTAACGACGGCACCCGCCCTCTGTTCACGTGCAAAGTCGACCAGCAGGCCGGTGAAGGGCAGTACCTCGACGCCGTCCAAATCACCGAGGGCCTCGCGGGCCAGCGCCACGCGCTCGTCGAGCATAAAGGTGGTACCCACGCCGTTTTTACCCTGCGATTCGGCCACGGCGACGATCACGCTGGGAAAGATACGGCGAGCTCGGCGGATCACGTCGATATGGCCAAAGGTGATGGGATCGAAGGTGCCCGGGACGATTACGCGGTTGATGGTGTCATTCATGGGTGTCCTCCGAAGGCACATCCTCGTCATTTTCGTTCTCGTCAGCATGGCCGTTCTCGTCCTCGGCCACCCAGCGCAGCAAGTCAACCGAGGTAATGCCGTAGCGCTTCTCTCGCACGGTCTTAAAACAAGCCGGATGAGCACCTGCATCGGCTGCAGCATGCTCAAAAAGGGCAAAGGCCCCGGGCGCCAGCAGTCCCTGCTGGGAAAGATTTTGCAGCAGCTCCTCGACCGGCTCGGCGCCAAAGGCATAGGGCGGGTCGAGCAAGATCAGGCCAAAGGGACCACCCGGCACACGGCCGCGCGAGGCGCTCGCCAACACATCACCGGTAACGACACGCCAACGCGAGCGGTCGCGGCACAGCGACTCGATATTCTTGGTGATCAGACGGGCGGCATTGCGATCGATCTCGAACGTGGTGAGCGAGCGGGCGCCACGCGAGAGCATCTCGATTCCCAGGGCGCCGGAGCCGCCAAAGGCGTCCAGCACGCGGACCTCGTCCAGATCGAAGTCGAACGCCGACATGACCATGGACGCGCATGCCTCGCGCACGCGATCGGTCGTGGGACGGGTGACATCGCGCCCACGCGGCTCTTCGATCTTGCGGCCGCGCCATTCACCGCCGATGATTCTCATCCTCCGCTGACCTCCTTAAAGATATGTCGATAACGCATGGCGACCGCGTCGCGCAAGGGGCGCGTCGCCACGGAGTCAAGGTTGCAAGCATACCGCAAGAGCTCGACCGCGTCCAAATGGGCCCATTCGATAAGATCCTCGTCGGCGTCCAGGTCCACAAAGCGCAGGGTCACGCCGCCGTGCTGGCGGTAGCCCAGAATCTCGCCCTCGTGGCGCAGGCGCAGGTCCATCTGGGCGAGCGCAAAGCCGTCAGAGGTCTTTTCGAGCGACTGGAGACGGTCTTGTGCCGCCGACGCGCCACCGTTGCCCTTGGAGTGCGTCATGACCAGGCAAGTGCCCGACACGCTGCCGCGGCCCACGCGGCCGCGCAGCTGGTGCAGGGCCGCCAAGCCAAAGCGCTCACCGTTCTCGATGACCATGACGGTGGCGTTGGGCACGTCGACGCCTACCTCGACCACCGTGGTCGAGACGAGCACGTCGATCTCACCGCGCTTGAAGGCATCGATCACGCGGTCCTTCTCCCCCGCCGGCATGCGGCCATGAAGGCGCTCAATGGTAAGTCCCGGCAGGGCCAGACGCAGTCGTTCGAGCTCGGTTGCCGTATCGTGCAGCGGTACAGGCACGGTCACGCGGCCCTCGTCGTCGCGGGCGATACCGGGTACGTCTTCCAGCTCATCGGCCGAGTCACTCGGCTCCACAAGCGGGCAGATCACGTAAGCCTGCTGGCCCTTTTCATACGCCTCGCGGATGGCACCGTAGGCCAAATCGCGGCTCGACTCGGTGAGCACGCGCGTCGTAACGCCCGCCCCCGGAACAGGTCGACGGCGGATGATGCTCGTGTCCAGGTCGCCGTAGACCGAGAGCGCCAACGTGCGCGGGATCGGCGTGGCCGTCATAACGAGAAGGTCGGCACCCGGGCCCTTGGCACGCAGAGCATTGCGCTGGCCCACACCAAAGCGGTGCTGCTCGTCGATGACGACAAGCGACAGATGCTTAAACGCCACGTTGTCCGAAAGGACCGCGTGGGTTCCAAAGAGGACGTCGAGCTCGCCCGATTCCAGCTGCGCATGGATCTGCTCGCGCTCGGCCGCCGGCGTGGCACCCGTCAGGAGTGCCCAAGACATGCCAGCCTGGGAGAGCAAGGGGCCAGTCTTATCGGCATATTGGCGCGCCAGCACGCCCGTAGGCGCCATAACGCAGGACTGAGTGCCCGAATCGGCCGCGACAGCCAGCGCGCAGGCGGCGACGGCCGTCTTGCCGGTACCGACGTCGCCCAGTAGCAGGCGGTTCATCACGCGCCCGCCATCGCACATATCGTGCAGGATGTCTCGGAACGCGGCCTCCTGCTCGTCACTCAGCGAAAACGGCAGGGCTTCCCTGAGCGCCGCCAGGTGCTCACCCGCGGCGTGGGCATAGGGAGCGACTTCGACCAAGCCGCCGTCGTTGCGCAGGCGCAGCGCCAGCTGAAGGCAGAGGCACTCCTCGTAGGCGAGGCGACGTCGCGCGATATCCCGCTCGGCCATGCTCGATGGAAAGTGAATTGAGCGCAGCGCGCGGGCATTGCTCATCAGGCGGCGCTTGACACGCAAGCGTGCGGGAATCGGGTCGAAGGGATTGCCGACGACCTCGAGCGCGCCGCTAACGATGCGGCGCATCCACGCCTGGCTCACGCCATCGCTCACGTAATGGACCGGCAGAATGGTGCCCGCGGCACGCCCACCCTCGAGCTTTTCGAAATGCGGAGAGGCCATCTGCTTAAAGCCGTAGGCAAACTCGACCTTACCCATCACGGCCAGGCGGTCTCCCTGCTTAAACTGCTGGGCAATCCATGGCTGACGGAAAAAGGCGACTTGTAGCACGCCCGTCTCGTCCACCAGCGAGACCTCGGTCACCTGCATACGCGGACGAGGCTGCTTTTGGACGATACGGTCGACCGTGGCGACAATCGTGCACACGGTACCGATGGGAGCCATCTCAATGGACCAGGAGCGCGTAAAGTCGAGATATCGGTGAGGGATATGGAGAAGGAGGTCCCCCACCGTCCGAATTCCCAGACGGCGAAGGGCCTCCTCACGTTTACCCGAAACATATTTGAGTCGCGCGATATCCTCGTCGAGCGCATTGCTCTGGGCAAAGCGCTCCGAGACGCGCGGCACGGAGCACAGCTCGGACATGGGCAGATGCCTACTCGATCGAGAAGATCACGGGGTAGAGCGGCTGCTCGCCACGATGGGCGTCGATCTCCAGGTCGGGCTGAGCCTCCTCGATGGCGTCGACAATCTCCTGGAAGGCCTCATCGGACAGCTCCTCGCCGGCCAGAATCGTCAGCGCGTCGCCCTCCTCTTCCTCCTGCATGCGGTTGATGCAGTCGAGCGTGACCTGTTTCACATCGGAGCCGACCACGTCGATGGAGCCGGCAATGATACCCATGACATCACCGGAGTGAATCGGAGAGCCGTCAGAGGCGCTGGAATCGCGCACGGCACGAGTGACCTCGCCATCGCGAACCTCGCTGATGGCGTCGACCATGGCGGCAACGGCGTCCTCGAGCTCGGAATCGGGCAGGACCGCGAACAGCGCGGAGAACGCCTGCGGGACGGTCTTGGTGGGAACGACGGCGACCTTCTTGTCGGTGCAGGCAGAGGCGGCGGCCTCGGCAGCCATGCGGATGTTGCCGTTATTGGGCAGGATAATGACCGAGGTCGCGTTGACCTGGTCCACCGCGCCCAGCAGGTCGGCGGTCGAGGGGTTCATGGTCTGGCCACCCGAGACGATCACGTCAACGCCGAGGGACTTGAGGATGTCGGCCTCGCCCGAACCAGCGGCAACGGCGACAAAGCCCAACGCCTTGGCGGGCTCGGCGGCCTTCTCCTGATCCTCATGAATCTTGGCGGTACGGTCGTGGGCCTCCATCTCCATGTTGTGAATAAAGACCTCGTAGATCTGACCGAGCTGCAGCATGTGCTCGAGCACCAGGTTGGGGGTGTTGGAGTGCACGTGGATCTTGTAGTCGGGGTAGGCACCCACGAGCAGCTCGCAGTCGCCCATGGAGCCCAGGAACTTAAGGCACTCGTCCTCGTCAAACGGGGCGTCGGCCTTAAAGAGAAACTCGTTGCAGTAGCGGAACTCCGAGCCCTCCCAGTCGTCGTTGGCCTCGATCTCAACGCGACCAAGGGCCGCGTCGCGGGCAGAGCCGGCAGAATCAAACGTGGCGGAGAAATCCTCGACAACGGTGCTGCGGCCAAGCGCGGCGGCAACAAAGTTCTCCAGGAAGATGGCAAAGCCAAAGGCGCCGGAGTCGACCACGCCGTTCTCCTTCAGAACGGGCAGCAGGTCGGGCGTGCGAGCGACGGACTGGTAGGCCTCGACGACGATGGCGTCGAGCGCGTCCTCGGCCGAGAACTTCTTCTTTTCGCACTCGTCGGCCTTGGTCGAGACATCGCGCAGCACCGTGAGGATCGTGCCCTCGATGGGCTTGCGGACGGCCTGGAAGGCGACCTTGACGGCGCGACGGAAGGCGAAGGCGATGTTGGCGGACGTGATAGGCTCATCGGCAGAAACGAGACCCTCGGCCACGCCGCGCAGAATCTGCGAGGTGATGACGCCGGAGTTGCCGCGGGCGCCCATCAGGGAGCCGTGGGTGATGGCGCCGGCGATGGCCTCCATATCGGCATCGGCGGGAAGGGCGGAAAGCTCCTTGGTCACCGAGGCGAGCGTGAGCGACATGTTGGTGCCGGTGTCGCCGTCGGGTACGGGGAAGACGTTGAGCTTGTTGATCTCCTCGGCCTTGTCGGAAACGGCAGCCGCAGCGATCGGAAAACAGGTGCGAATGGTCTTTGCAATCATGGGTATTTGAATCTCCGTTTTCGGATGCTAGTTCAGACGGCTCTTGAGCGCGTCGATGTGGATGCCGATCTTAAGGCTGGCGGGATCGATCTGGGCGATCTCCTGCAGGGTGAAGGCAACGGAGCTCGAAAGATTGTGGCAGACGGACTTCATGTTGACGCCGTTCTCGAGCACGACGTGAAGATCGACCGTAAGGCCGTTCTCGTCGGCGGAGACAAGCACGCCCTTGCGGAGGCGCTGACCGGCAAGCAGGCGCACGCTCTCGGCGCCCTGGAGCTGTTCGGCCATACCGACGACGCCATAGCACGTCATCGCTGCATAACCGGCAATATCGGCAATAACGTCGTTCGAGACGCTCAGGCTGCCGTTAATGGTCTCAGACACAAGAATCTCCTTATCTGGTGCTCACGGCACCATCTCGTGGGAGCAATCATTGCAATATTCTACAACGACCGCGCCATGTTGAGGTGGTGGGTCACGGGATTACATCCTCGACACGAAATGTTGATATGGCAACGTTCTCGCCAGGCGATCGCGGCATGAAAAAACCCGCCGCATAAGCGACGGGTTTTACAACCTGGCTCCCCGGGTAGGACTCGAACCTACAACAGCGCGGTTAACAGCCGCGTGCTCTACCATTGAGCTACCGAGGAATTTAAAAGCCCAACGGAATGGGCTGAAAAATCTGGCTCCCCGGGTAGGACTCGAACCTACAACAGCGCGGTTAACAGCCGCGTGCTCTACCATTGAGCTACCGAGGAATAGGTGCGTGCTCTCAAGCAACGAAGTTTATTATACGGACGAATCAGCTCAGGGCAAGAACTTTTTTGAGAATTTTTCCGACCTAGTCATTGGGGGCGTCCCCAATGACTACATGAAAGCGCCCTCAAGCGGATGTGGTTGAGGGCGCTTCTTACTTGACTAGCTTTCGATGTAGTCCTTCAGCTTGCTGGAGCGGCTGGGATGGCGGAGCTTGGCCAGGGTCTTGGACTCGATCTGGCGGATACGCTCGCGCGTGACGCCAAACTCGCGGCCGACTTCCTCGAGTGTACGGGGATGTCCGTCGACAAGGCCAAAGCGCAGCTCGATAACCTTGCGCTCACGATCGGCAAGCGAATCGAGCACCTGGGTGAGCTGCTCCTGCAGCATGGAGAAGCTGGCGGCATCGGGCGGAACGATAGCCTGGGAGTCCTCGATGAAGTCGCCCAGCTGAGAATCCTCTTCCTCGCCGATAGGGGTCTCGAGCGACACGGGCTCCTGCGAAATCTTCTGGATCTCGCGGACGCGATCGGCACTCATGTCCATCTCGGCACCGATCTCCTCGGGGGTCGGGTCGCGACCCAGGTCCTGGAGAAGCTGACGCTGCACGCGGACGAGTTTGTTGATGGTCTCGACCATGTGCACGGGAATACGGATGGTACGGGCCTGGTCGGCGATAGCACGCGTGATGGCCTGGCGAATCCACCACGTGGCGTACGTGGAGAACTTAAAGCCCTTCTGGTAGTCGAACTTCTCGACGGCGCGGATCAGACCGAGGTTGCCCTCCTGGATCAGGTCCAGGAACAGCATGCCGCGACCGACATAGCGCTTAGCGATGGAGACGACCAGGCGCAGGTTGGCGCTGATGAGCGCCTGCTTGGCCTCGAGACCGACGTTCTCGATACGGGTCAGGCGACGCATCTCGGCGCGGGTGAGCTCGATCTCGCCCGCATCGGCGGCCTCGAGCTTCTCGGTGGCATCGAGACCGGCCTCGATCTTCATGGCCAGATCGACCTCTTCGGAGGCGGTCAGCAGGTCGACCTTACCGATCTCCTTAAGGTACATACGAACCGGGTCGCCGGTCAGCATCACCGTGGAGGCATCGATGCCACGCACGCGCGAACGCGAACGGGACGTGCGCACGGTGCGCTTCTTCTTGCTCTTGGAAGAACCCATCTCGGCGTCGGCCTGACGGGCCATCTTAAGCTCGTGATCGTCGAGCGAGCCGGAATCGTGCTCGTCGTCATCGAAATCGTCGGTATCGCTATCGTTATCGTCATCGTCGACGTCCATGGGGGCGTCGTCGTTACCGCTCGCGGAGATAATCTGGATGCCGCTGTTGCGCAGCGCGGAATACACCGCGTTGAGCTGCTCGTCAGACACATCGATATCCTTCAGGGCGACCTGAATCTCGTCCTCGGTTACCGAAGTCCTGTTTGAGCCGTTGCCCATGAGCTTTGCAACGTAGGATTCCAGCCCAGTACCCGTGCTCTCACTCTTTTTTGGCACAGATTCTCCCTTCATAGTCCACAGGACTCATTACTTTAGCACACACATTGACGTCTATACCCAAAATTCAGACTGGATATAGGCGCGAATACGCTGGTTGACCACAACATCTAGGCTTGGTCGGCGTCCGTGGTCTCCAAACCGATCAAACGGAACGGATCTGCCACGCCGCCGATCGACTTTTGGAGCTCACGCTGACGCTGAGAATCTTGCATCGCCTGCATCGTCAGCACACGGCGCGCCTCATCGTCGAGCGACCGGTCCTGGCGAAGCTTGGCCTGTGCGGCGCGCATGCGGCGCTTGATGGTGTAGAGCTCAAGGGTATCGAGCATAAACACGATGTTCGTCTCGGTGGGGTGCTTGCTCGTCGACGAAATGCGCCCGGCGCTGACAAGCGACGCTGCCTCGGGACACACCGCGCGCGCCGCATCCATGCACGCCGTGGGGTCGGTGCCCGGCGGCGTCGCGAGCACGGCCCACGCGATGGACTCGTGGCGCGGATCCACCCACTCGATCGAGCAGATGCGGTCGGCATACGTGCGGAACAGGTCGGGGTAGCTCGTGAGCATCGTCAGCAGCTCGCGCTCCCCCGCCAAAGACTTTCGTTCCAGGTCGGTCAGCACGATCGGCATCGTCGGTGCCGCGGGCGCGCCCGTTGCATCGGCAACCGGCGCCGCGCCATCCATGCCAACCGGCACATCGATCGGCGGCACATCGTCGACGACCTCGACCGGCGCGGCCCCATAGGCCTCGAGCGGCACATAGTCGTACGGTTCTTCCTCGACCGGTGTGGACATCGGAGGCGTCACCCCCGACGCCCAAGCACCGCGAGACGCCCCCCGCGAACCAGACGCCCGACCGCCTGCGCTGCCTGCGCGCTCGGTCTGCGCCCGCTGGCGCTCGTAGTTCTGCTCGCGACGACGCTCGGCGTCCTCACGCTTGGCAACATCGCGAAACACACGGCCTGAGCTCGAACGCACCGTCTCCAGATCCAAACCCAGCAGGTCGGCAATCTGTATAAAGTACGTATCGATCATGTAGCTATCGCGCAGCGGATAGATGAGTGTCAGTGCGTCCTCGAGCGCTTTGGCACGACCGCCCGGCGTGGTAATGTCGCTTGACTCCTGCAGCGAGCGGTACACAAAGTCCATGAGGGGCTCGGCGGCATCGATGCGCGCCTGCAGCGCCTCGCCGCCATGCGCGGTAATGAACTCCATGGGGTCGTTGCCGTCGGGAAGCACCACGCAGCGCAGGTCCATCGAATCCTGCTCGATAAACTGAATCGCGCGGCGCGCGGCCTTTTGACCGGCGGCGTCGCCATCGAACATATATACAATACGCTTGGCAAAACGGGTGAGCGTCTTTACATGATGTTCCGTCAGCGCCGTGCCCAGCGTGGCGACGACGTTTTTAATCCCCGCCTCCCAGCAGGCGATGCAATCGGTATATCCCTCCACCACGATGGCGGTATCCTGCGCGACGATAAACTCCTTGGCCCAGTTAAAACCATAGAGGTTTCGCTTTTTATGGAACACGCTCGTCTCGGCGGTGTTGAGGTACTTAGGCTGTCCGTCGCCCATAATGCGCCCGCCAAAGGCGATGTTATGACCCTGTTCGTCAAAAATGGGAAACATCACGCGGTCGTAAAAACGGTCGGCAAGCTGCCCGCGCCCACGACTCACGGCCACGTTGGCGTCGATCATCTCCTGCGGGGTAAAACCCGCCTGCGACAGATGCGACACCAGCATGTTGCGACCCGGCGCAAAGCCCAGGCAGTAGCGGCGGCAGACGTCGCCGCCCATACCGCGGCTGGCAAAGTACTCGCGCGGACGGCTGTCCTTACCGCGCATAAGCATGGTGTGGTAGAACTGGGCGGTCTCGGCGCACAGGTCATAGATGCGGGCGCGCTTGGTGCCGCGCTCGCGATAAGCGCCGGTATCGTGCAGCTCAATACCGGCACGGTCGGCCAGGTAGCGAATCGACTCGGGGAAGCTCAGGTTCTCGCGCTTCATGATGTAGGTGAAGACGTCGCCGCCCTCGCCACAGCCGAAGCAGTGCCACACCTGCGTAGCGGGGATAATGTGAAACGACGGGGTCTTTTCGCCATGGAAGGGGCAGCAACCCCAAAACTCATGGCCACGGGGCTTGAGCTCAACCGTTTCCTGCACGATGGCAACCAAATCGGACGCAGCGCGCACTTGATCTTTTTCCTCATCGCTAATCACGGATGCTCACCCCCTGCTCACCCAAATGATGACGGATATCGTCAATATTACCCTCGACGGTCGCGATAAGCTCGTCCAGCGAATCGAACACGCGCGACGGGCGCAGCCAGCGCGTAAACGCCAGCGAAACCGAGGCGCCGTACAGGTCGCCTGCATACCCGATCAAGTTGGCCTCGAGATGAGCCGAGGCGGCATCGTCGGCATACGTCGGCGGCAGGCCCACATTGACGGCAGCGGGCCAGACGGTATCGTCGACCAGCACCAGGCCCTCGTAGACGCCATCGGCAGGCACCTGAATGCCCTCGGGCACCTGAATATTTGCCGTGGGAAAACCCATGTCGGAGCCCTGGTGACGACCGCCGGCAACAACACCTCGCAGCATGTACGGGCGGCCGAGCAGCTCGGCGGCAAGCTCAACATGGCCCTGGCGCAGCTCATGGCGAATACGGGTGGCGCAGATCGTCTGTCCATCGACGCACAGCAGCTCGTGGCCAAAGACGTCTACACCGCGCTCGGTACCCCATGCCTGCATCTCGGCAACGCCCGAGGCACCGCCGCGACCCAACCTAAAGTCGCTACCCACACGAATCGAGCGGATATCGACGACGCGCGACAGCAGCTTAAGAAAGCCTACGTGGTCGAGTGCCGCCACCGCAGGCGTGAAGGGAACGGCCACAACCGCATCGACCCCGGTGAGAGCCAGGGCATGCAGACGGTCGGCCGTCGTCATCAGTTTTTGAGCAGGCGAAGGGCTCACTACCACGTCCGGGTCGGGATCGAAGGTGACCACGACCGCCTTGCAGCCATGGTCACGCGCATCGTGAACGACCGCGTCGATCAGTTCGTGATGCCCCCGATGCACACCGTCGAACACGCCGATGGCGATCGACGCGGCGCCCAGGCTCGCGCAATCATCAAACGCATCGGCGGAGACGATACGGGGCTCATCTGACTCGCCCGCGAAAAAAATACGCGCGAGCTCGTGGGAGTCCAGCATCATCGAACACCGCCGATTGCCTGCGGAAAGACGTACTCCATTACAAAGCGACCGCCCTCGATACGAGCGAGCGCCTTGAGCCCGCCATCGAGCACCAGCGCAAACGGCGCCTTCGACGCATCGAAGCCCACAAGCGCGCGCTCAATAGGAATACGACGTCCGCACAGCAGATCGTCGGCAAGGTCACCCGGCAAGTCGACGCGCGTGGCGCCCAGTGCCGCAATGGGATCCAAGGCAAAGCCGGCAGCGGATTCGGCAGAAAGTTCCTCGACCGCATGGCAGGCACCGATGGAAACAACACCGGAGGCCGTACGGCGCAGCGCGGAAATATGCGCCGCGTTGTCGCAGGCGCGGCCCAAATCGCGAGCGAGCGCACGGATATAGGTGCCCTTGCTCACCGAAAACGCCACGGTCCAAACGCACGCTTCGCCCTCGCCGCTCACGGCAATCAGGTCGGCGGAGAACACCTCGACCGGACGCGGGGGCAGTGACACGGCGTTGCCTTCGCGCGCAGCCTTATAGGCGCGCACGCCGTTGACCGAAATGGCCGAAAACGCCGGCGGTACCTGCATCTGCGGGCCCAGCATGGCGCACAGGCGCTCGCGGGCATAGGACGGATCGCGCAGGTCAGCGGCAATGGGCACTGTGCGGACGGCCTCGCCCTCCGCATCATCGGTATTGGTCTCGACGCCAAACGAAATGTCGGCGACGTAGCTTTTGGTATCGAGCGTGAGCATGCCCAGCAGACGCGTTGCCTGGCCCACGCCCACCACCATGACACCCGATGCCATGGGGTCGAGCGTTCCGGCATGACCGACGCGCCGCTCATGGAGGGCGCGTCGGCATTGCGAAACCACGTCGTGGGACGTGCAGCCCACCGGCTTATCGACGGCGAGCAACATATTAAGTTGAGAAGGTGTACGACGAGCCATGTACCATCCAAAAAGTTAGAGCTCGACGGTCACCGAAGCGGGGTCCTCCCCTACCAGCTCGGCCAGCATGGGAAGTGCCGCGGTGAGCGTCTCGGAAATCGTTCCGGCGTTGGTAAAGCCGGCGGCAGCGTGGTGCCCACCTCCGCCAAAGTTGGCCGCAATCTCGGAAACATCAAGATCGCCCTTGGAGCGCAGGTTGCCGCGCACCTTAGTATCGCCCTCGATGCCCTTAAGGAACAGGCAGACCTCGACGCCCATCACCGAGCGCACCACATCGACCAGGCCGTCGCACTCATCCGAGGTGACGCCACATTCCTTAAGGTCACTTTCGTACGCATAGCTATACGCCACGCGCCCGTGCGCGACCGTCTTGATGCGACCCATGACGATGGACTTGAGGTGCAAGAACTCGACACGCATGCTCTGGTAGACCTCGAGCGCGACGCGCGCCGGATCGGCACCGTGCGCCACCAGACGCGAGGCGGCATGAAACGCGGCAGCGTCGGCGTTCTGATACTGAAAACGACCGGTATCGGTGACCAGGCCGCACAGCAGGCAGGTAGCGATGCTATCGCTTGCGGTAATACCGCAATCGGCCAAAAAGCGGTCGATAATCATGGCGCAAGCAGCGGCATTGACACACCTAAGGCTGACCTCGGCAAACTCCTCGCGTGCCGGATGATGGTCAAAGCATGCCACATGGGCCGAACGACGGAGTACCTCGGCGGAATTATTGAGGCGCTCGACGACCGGCACGTCCACCGAGATGAACAGGTCCGGGTTACCGGTGTAGGCAGATGCCGGCACCAGCAGATCGGCACCCTCCATAAAACGGTAGATGCGCGGAACGGGATCGTCGTCTGCCAGCAGCAGGGCGATGTCCTTGTCGGGGAACACCTTCATGAGCGAAAGGCCCAGGCCCAACACGGAGCCCAGGGCATCGCCGTCGGGAGAGGTGTGACCCGAGATCGCAATGGAGGACGCACCCTCGATAAGCTCGAGGATGCGTCGTTTAATATCTGCAGACTCGCACAAGGCGAGATCGGCGGAATTAGTCATCTAAAGCTGCCTCCAGCGCGGCATCCGCTATCGGGTAGCCGTCCTCGTCCTTTTCGATCGCAAGCGTGGCCGGAACGTTTTCCAGCGCACGCGTGATGCGCTCGGCCTCATCGGTCGAGCGATCGATGCGAAAATCGAGCTCGGGCGTGACGCGCCAATCGAGCGAGCGAGCCAACAGGCTGCGAATACGGCCCTTGGCGCTGGCAAGCGCCTCCATGACCTCATCGTAGCGGCTCGCATCGCACGACACGTACACGCGTGCGAACGAACGGTCCACCGCGACCTCGACAGCAGTCAGGGTGACCAGGTCGAGACGCGGATCGGAAACCTCAAAGAGCAGGATATAACCAAGCTTCTCGCGAAGCTGCTCGCCCAAACGGCGGGTTGCCTGCGTTTGCTTCATAGCGCTACCCCCTACTCGGTGCGGGCAACTTGGTCGATGCGGTAACCCTCGATCTGGTCGCCGGGCTTGATGTCCTGGAAGTTCTCCAGGCCAATGCCGCCCTCGGAACCGCTCTTGAGGCTCTTGGCCTCGTCCTTGTAGTGGCGCATCGAGGCGATCTTACCGTTGAAGACCACGATGCCGTCGCGCACCAGGCGCACGGAATCGGTCGCGGCGATCTCGCCCTCCTCGACGCGGACACCGGCGGCGATGCCGACTTTGGGCACCTTGAAGGTGTCCAGGACGGTCGCGGTACCCGTGGAGACCTCGACCTCGGTGGGCTTGAGCATGCCGATGCGGGCAGCGTCGAGCTCCTCGAGGCACTTATAGATAACGTCGTAGCAACGAATCTCGACGCCCTCGCGCTCGGCTGCGGAGCGGGCCTTGCCGTCGGGACGCACGCCAAAGCCGATGATGATGGCGTTGGAGGCGTCGGCCAGGACGACGTCGGTCTCGTTGATGGCACCGACGGCGGAGTGGATCGTGTTGATGCGGACCTCGGACTGATCCATCTTGTCGAGCGAGTCCTGAAGGGCCTCGATGGAACCCTGGACGTCGGCCTTGATGATCAGGTTGAGCTCCTTGACCTCGGCATCGGCGATGGTCTCGAAGAGGTTCTCGAGCGTGACGTGCTTCACGCGGCTCTGCTCCTCGATACGGGCCTTGAGCGAACGCTCATCCGCCAGGGCGCGAGCCTCGCGCTCATCCTCGAACACGCGGAACTCGTCACCGGCGTTGGGCACGGACTGCAGGCCCAGGATCTCGACGGCGTCGGAGGGGCCGGCCTCGGTGACGGCATTGCCCTTGGGGTCGAGCATGGCGCGGACGCGGCCGTAGGTAAGGCCGGCGACCAGCGTATCGCCCACGTGCAGGGTACCGCGTGTCACGAGAACCGTGGCAACCGAACCGCGGCCCTTGTCGAGCTTAGCCTCGAGGACGTTACCGGAGGCAAAGGTGTCGGGGTTGGCCTTGAGCTCGAGCACGTCGGCCTGGAGCAGCACGGTCTCGAGCAGGTCGTCGATACCGATCTTCTGCTTGGCCGAGATGTTGACGAACATGTTCTGTCCGCCCCACTCCTCGGGGATGATGCCGTACTCGGTGAGCTCCTGGCGCACGCGGTCGGGGTTGGCGCCCGGCTTATCAATCTTGTTGACGGCGACGACGATGGGTACGCCGGCGGCCTTGGCGTGGTTGATCGACTCGATGGTCTGAGGCATGACGCCGTCGTCGGCAGCCACGATTAGGATGACGATGTCGGTCACCTTGGCGCCGCGGGCACGCATAGCCGTAAAGGTGGCGTGGCCCGGGGTATCGATGAAGGTGATCTTGCGGTCGTTGATCATGACCTGCGAAGCGCCGATGGCCTGAGTGATGCCGCCCGCCTCGCCGGCAGCGACACCGGTGTGGCGGATGGCGTCGAGCAGGCTCGTCTTGCCGTGGTCGACGTGGCCCATGACGGTGACGACCGGGGCGCGCGGCTTAAGGTCGGCGGGATCGTCATAGAACGAGAAGGTGTTCTCCTCCTCGGGGGTGATGATCTTGATCTGGCGACCCAGGTCGTCGGCAACGAGCTCGACGAGGTCGTCGGACATGGACTGCGTCATGGTAAGCGGCGTGCCCAGCAGGAACAGGCGCTTGATGATGTCGTTGGCCGGAACGTCGAGCGCCTCGGCGAGCTCCTGGACGGTAACGCCCTGGGAGACCTTGATGGCGTCGAGCTCCTCGGGGTTCACGCCCTGGGCCAGCGCCTCCTCAATCTTGCGCTCCTCCTGAGCCTTTGCGGCCTCGCGCTCGCGCTTCTCTTTGCGCTTTTTGCGGCGACCAGTGGACTCGCGAGAGGCCTCCTCGACGGCGGCACGAGCCTCCTCGAGCACCTTCTCGCGACTGTACTCCTCGGCCTCACGAGCCATGCGGCTGTAGTGGTCCTCATCGTTGCCGTGACCGCCCTTGCGCTTCTTACCCTTGCCCTGCTTATCGGGGTTGGGGAAGTCCATACCGGCAGCGACGTTGTTGCTGGCGTTGGTGCGATGGCTGTGCGGACGGCTCTCGGAGGCGTTACGCTCGGAGTTGCTGTCGGAGGCGTTGCGATCGTTACGACGGCCACCGCGACGGTCGGTGTTGCCGCCACGGCGGTTCAGTTCGCCG
>UQHQ01000035.1 GCA_900540945.1 uncultured Collinsella sp.
GCGCGGCAAGGAGATATATTGCCAGACCGGAGGGGCCCCGGGGGCGGGAATCTGGGCGCACACATTTCCTACACAACTGTGCCCTCAACTGACGCTTGCCAGTTGATAGCTACCGCTCGCCGAGCACATCTTTATATAGAGCGGCCCCTTGGCTAGAGCCGATATGCGCCCCTGGCCAAAGCGCAGCCGGCATCTAGCAGTTCATCGCGCTCCTCCACCGAAAAGCCCTCGGCGTACACGCGCACCACCGGTTCGGTCCCGCTGGGACGGATCAGTAGCCAGGTGTCATCCTCAAATGCCAGACGTAAGCCATCCATATGGCTTACGCTCTGCGGTGCCTTGCCGCATATCGACTTGGGATTCACGCCGGGAAGCAGCGTGCGCAACGTCTCGGCATCCTCGGCCTCAAGGCGCAAATCTCGACGTCCGTAACTCGTCTTGCCAAAGCTCGCCTCGAGCTGATCGATAAGCACGCCCAAGGGCGCGCCGGTCTTGGCCATGAGCTCGCACAAAATCAGGCAGGCAAGGATGCCGTCGCGCTCGGGCATGTGCGCGGCGATACCGATACCACCGGCCTCTTCACCGCCCACGAGAACGCCGCCCTTCTTCATCTCGGCGGCTATATATTTAAAACCGACGGGCTTGATGACCACACGGCAGCCGAGCGCCTCGGCAATGCGACGCACAAGCGTGGAGCATGAAAGGTTGACGACGACGCGTCCCTTCAGATTGCGATACTGGACCAAATCGCCCAAAACGAGCGCCATGATCTGATGTGGATGTATATATCTGCCGCGCTCATCAACCGCGCCGATACGATCGGCGTCGCCATCAGTCACCAGACCGGCGCACGCCCCGTCTTCGACAACTGTGCGCTCACAAGCATCCACCCACGGCTCGACCGGGTCGGGGCAGATATCTCCCCTATCGGTCGTCTCGTCGGCATGAATCTCGTGGACTTCGACGCCAAGCTCTCGAAGCAAGTCGGCAAGATATCCCTGCGCAGCTCCACCCATGGGGTCAACCACCACACGCATATGCGCGGCGCGAATGGCATCCGCGTCGACAAACGATGCCACCGCTCGCATATAGTCGGGAATGATATCTGCCGTGCGGTATTGCCCCTCAAGCCCCAGCGGCTCGACGGCCATCGTCTCCTCGAGCTCTTCGATGACATCCTGGTTGGCCGTCGAGCCATCACCCATCCGCAGCTTGAGGCATAGATAGCCCTGCGGATGATGTGAGCCCGTCACCATAAGCGCGCCGCATGCCTCGCCGTCATACGCAGCCGCCCACGTAAGAGCGGGAGTCGGCACCGGTCGAGACACGAGCACGGCATCGAGCCCGTGGGCGGCAATCACGCCCGCCGCGAGCTCGGCGAACTCGCGCGCTTGCGGCCGAGTGTCAAATCCTACATATACCGTTTTACCGGGATTCGTCTTTTGCCATAGCCTGCCGATAGCATCGGTGACACGAGCGACGTTGTTGATAGTAAAGTCTCCGTCGACGCGAGCTCGCCAACCGTCAGTTCCAAAGTGAATTATCGCGCACACGCGCAGACACCTCGCAGTGTTTGGATCATGGTACGCATGAGGTATACCCGCAACGGGCATCCGGCAAGCCGCCGGCACGCTCGTTCACCGTTTAGGCAAAAGCGTCGAGGTGCGCACCGACAACAAAAAACCGCCCCGGCGGGGGCGGTGATTCGATACTCCTATTTTCGGGTTCTATATATTGAGCGCATCTGCCATAGCGGCTGTCGTAACCGCCTCGCGTCGATTGGGCCCCTCCGCCCATGGCGGCTGTCGTAACCGCCGTGGTTCCGCAGCAGCTGCCTACCATTGCGGCGCCTGCCCGCTTCCACTCGACGCATGCGCGAGCGAAGGCTTCGGGGTCCTCGTGCCACACGGGCCCATCCTGTGTCTGAACCGGATTTCCCGCGTTGGGCCGAACCGTAACGGGCGTGGTGGCTGTGGCGACCATCCTTGGCACCGCAGCAGTAGCTGCTGTCAGGGAGCAGCAATTGACCCCGACAGAGTTCGCACCATGCTTCTCGGCATACAAGATGGCGCCTTCGATGTTTAGGCCATCGCCCAGTAGGTCGCCCTTGTCGTCAATAGCAAAGCTCACCAAGATGGGCATACCGTCGGCGACGTCGCATACGCCGGCGAGCACGGGCTGCAGATTGCGGATGGACGTGACCGTCTCAATCAGGAGGCCATCTACGCCGGCGTTGAGCAAGGCAGACGCCTGCTCGCGAGCGTTTGCGCGGATCTCTCGATACTCGGGGGAACCCTCGACGAACCACTCAATGGCAATAGGGCCCATAGACCCCAACAGGAGCTGAGGATTTGCCTGACGGGCATCGTCGACCGCCCCGCGATTGACCTCCGCCATGGATGGGGCGATTTCATCTTGATCGAGCGCGTGGCCCGACGCCTGAAACGTGTTTGTGATGAGCACCTGCGCGCCAGCGGCGGCGTACAGTCGATGAATACGGGAAACCGTCTGCGGTTCGGCGAGGTTCCAAAATGCCGGCGGAATATCGGCGGCGCCGCATTCGCTCAGCAACACACTGCCCATGGGGCCCTGTGCCAGCAATGTCTCACCGGCAAGTCGGCGCATAAGCTCCTCGCCACCAAAACGATTGTAATAACTCGTATCCATATATGTATTTCGCTATTCCTCGACGCTGATTCCCTGCTTTTCGAGATAGGCGAGCCAGCGGTTCATCGTATCCTCGGAAAGCGCATGTTCCATCATGCAGGCCTCGGCATCGGCGCGCTCAAAATCGACGCCGAGCTCCTGGACCAAAAACGTGCGGACCAGACGATGGCGATACCAGATAGCCGAGCCGACCTCGCGCCCACGGTCAGTCAGGATAACTTTGCCGTAGTGAGACTGTTCGACAAGCTCGGATGCCTTGAGAGCCGAAACCGCCTTGTTGACCGATGCCTTCGAGACGCCAAGGCGCTGTGCGATATCGACCGACCGCACGCCGCTGGTCTCCCCATCTTCGCTTTCGATGCGAACCATGCACTCCAAGTAGTCTTCGTTCGCCACCGTTAGGTGTAGCTCGCGCGAGCTATTTGTCGTATCCATGAACATCCGTCCCTTCTGCACTCAATGGCTGATTCTACCCCATCCAAGCGTCGCGGTATGCCGCGGCATACCGTGCTAGAGTTCTTGTTGCACACGACGACCAAGATTGGAGCGGTCTTTATGGAAAACACCACCACGAACCCCGACGTCCTCGAGCGTTTTTTGCGCTATGTCCAGATCAACACGCAGTCCGAGGATGCCAACTGCGACCAGGTGCCGTCGAGCACCGTACAGTTTGACCTTGCCAACGTGCTTGCCGAGGAACTGCGCGAGCTGGGTGCAACCGATGCCCATGTAACCGAAAACGCCTATGTCTGCGCGCACATTCCCGCTAGCGCCGGTTCCGAGAATAAGCCCGCCCTGGGCCTGATCGCGCACCTCGATACCACCGAAGTTGCACCGGGCGCTGGCGTGAAGCCGCACATCGTACACTACGAGGGCGGCGACCTGGTTTGTGGCATCGTCGACGGCAAGCCCGTGTCCATGAGCACCGCCAAGCTTCCCGCCTTGAACAACCTGGTGGGTGAGGACCTTGTCTGCAGTGACGGCACCACACTGCTGGGCGCCGACGACAAGGCGGGTGTCGCCGAAATCATGGCACTCGTCGCTCGCATCGCGCAGGATCCCTCCCTGCCCCACCCCGCGCTCGGTATTTGCTTCTGCCCGGACGAGGAAATCGGTCACGGTGCCGAGCTGTTGGATATCGAGGCCTTCGGCTGCAAGTACGCTTACACGGTCGACGGCGGTCCGGTTGGCGAGCTTGAGTGGGAGTGCTTCAACGCCGCCGAGGCAACCGTTCGCTTTGAGGGCCAGTCCATTCACCCCGGCGACGCCAAGGGGCGCATGGTCAACGCGGGCAACCTGTTCTGCGACTTCAACGCCCTGCTCCCCTACGAGCAGCGCCCGGAATACACCGAGGGCTACGAGGGCTTCTATCACCTTGAGGGCATCTCGGCAACGGTCGACCATGCCACGGCGCGCTATATCGTCCGTGATCACGATGCCGCCAAGTTCCAGCAGAAACTCGAGCTGATGAATGCCGCCGCCGCACTGCTCAACCAGCGACTGGGCGAGGAGCGCGTAACGGTCGAGATTAAGCACCAGTACCGCAACATGGCCGAGATCGTTCGCGACTACCCGGAGCTTATTGATGTTGCCAAGGAAGCCTACCTTGCCTGCGGCGTTGAGCCCAAAGTGCTGCCGATTCGCGGCGGCACCGACGGTGCACAGCTGTCGTTCCGCGGCCTGCCCTGCCCCAACCTCTCGACAGGCGGCTACTGTTACCACGGCGTCAACGAGTTTGTCCCGGTCAGCTCGCTCGTCAAGATGACCGACGTCCTGCAGGAGCTCGTCGCCCGCTTCGCATAAGGAACTCGCATAATCTAGGTAAGAAAAATCGCCTCGTCCTCAAAACCGAGAACGGGGCGATTTTTGGTGCAAGAAAAGTAGTCGGCATCGCAGGTTGAGCCAACGTCAGCGAGCGCTGCCCAGAGCGAACAAGTTGGCATGAAAAAGGCAGGGCATTGACCTTCTGGTCATGCCCTGCCTTTTGAATGACAAATTGTCGCTCTGGGCGGCGCGCAGCGTCGAGCCGTTACGCGGGCTGGTAAGCCCGCGTAACTCTAATAGTTGGCTTCGTAGCCGTTGCCGTCACCGGTGGGCTCTTCGTAGTAATCGGAGCCGTCGCTCGAATCGTCGGAATCGTCCGACCCACCCGACGAGGTCGCGGTGTCATATGCGTAGTCCTCGGACGTATTGTTGTTGAGGTCACCGATCGTGGAGCTGGAGCCGTCTGAAAGGCCCATGGTGTTGGGACCCTTGGGATCCTCACCGGCGTCGACGCGGGCCATCATTTCCTTAAGCTCGTCTTCGTAGACAAAGACATAGCTCACGCCGTCGATCATAGTGCTGTCGTCAGCATACGAAGGCAGGTTGGCCGAGTAGATGCCCTCGACATCCATGCCGCGCATGGCATTGACCGTGGAGACGATATCCTGAACGCTCATATCGGTTACGAGCATATCGGACAGCGAATTAACCAGGCCAAAGATCTTCGTGGCATCGAAGTTATTGAGAATCTGGTTGGCAAGGGCGCCAAGCACCTGACGCTGATGGCGCATGCGCGTGTAATCGCCGTCGGCATAGGTGTAGCGGCAGCGGGCATAGGTAAGGGCGGTAGCGCCGTCCATATGCTGCTGACCAGCGGTAATCTTAATATCCAGGTGCTCGGGATCGTCGACGTCGTCGGTCGCGTTGATGTCGATACCGCCAACCGAATCAATAAGCGACTGCATGCCGTCAAAGCTGACCTCGGCATAGTGAGAAATCTGCACGCCGCACAGCTCGTTGACCGCCTGGACCATCGCCTCGGCGCCGCCATGCGTATGACAGGCGTTAATCTTCATGGTCTCGCCCTTGTACACGACCTTGGTGTCGCGCGGAACGGAAATGAGCGTCGCCTGCTTTTGCGTGGGGTCGATGCGTGCCAGGATAATCGAGTCGGCACGATACGTATCCTCGCCCGGACGACCGTCGGTACCAAGAAGCAACACGTAGAACGGATCTTTTGCCTCATCGGTATCGTCCAGAATCTGGCGCAGGTTGTTGGTAATGACATTGGAGTCACCAAGCTTGCCCATGATAGTGGCAAACCACAGACCTGCAGCGGTCGTGGCGCTCAGCAACACACCGAGCACGGCGATGAGCGCGACACGGCGAACCGTGCGGCCGCGACGGCGCTGACGGGCGCGCTCGGAATAGCGTGCGACATTGTCGCGACTGTAGATCTTGGCCTGCGCACCAGTCGAGGGTCTTCGGGTGTTATCCGCTAGGGGCTTCTTGTTAAACATAGGCAACCTGCATTAGTAGATGACGGGATCGGGAACGGTGGCATGTTCGACATGCGCGCCAAGCGCCTGCAGCTTTTCGACAAACTGCTCGTAGCCACGTTTGATGTGATGGATGGCCGAGACCTCGGTAACGCCATCGGCGATAAGACCGGCAACCACAAGAGCCGCGCCGCCACGCAGGTCGGGTGAGGTGACCTGTGCGCCCGAGAAGCCCTTGACGCCGTGAATCATGGCGTGATGGCTCTCGATACGAATATCGGCACCCATACGCACGAGCTCGGAGGCGAACATGAAGCGGTTCTCGAAGATGTTCTCGGTAATTACGGAGCTTCCGTCGGCAAGGGCCGAAAGCACCATGATCTGCGCCTGCATGTCGGTCGGGAAACCCGGGAACGGAAGCGTCTGGATATCGACCGGCTTGATGCGCTCGGCGCGATTGACGTGGACACCGTTCTCGATACGCTCGCACTCGATGCCCATAAGTTCCATCTTTTTGAGCACCATGCCCAGGTGGATGGGGCAGAAGCCCGTAACATCGACGCCGCGTTCATCGGCCATGAGGGCGCCGGCGACGATAAAGGTGCCGGCCTCGATACGGTCTCCCACCACGCAATGGGTAACGGGATGCAGCTCCTCCACGCCCTCGATGGTCACGACGGGCGTGCCCGCGCCGATGATCTTGGCACCCATCTCGTTGAGCATGTTGGCGAGGTCGACGATCTCGGGCTCGCGGGCCGCGTTGTCGATAACCGTGGTACCCTGCGCGCGCACGGATGCCATAATGAGGTTCTCGGTCGCACCGACACTGGCAAACTCGAGCGTGACGGTGGTACCGCGCAGACCTTGGGGCGCATTAGCGTTGATGTAGCCGTGGGCGGTGTCGAACTCGACGCCCAGAGCCTCGAGACCCAAGATATGCATATCGATCTTGCGAGCGCCCAGGTTGCAGCCGCCCGGCATGGCGATCTTGGCGCGATGGAAACGACCCAGCAGGGGGCCCATCACGGCCGTAGAGGCGCGCATTTTGGCGACAAGCTCGTAGGGAGCCTCCCAGGAATCAACCTGGGAGGTATCGATTTCGAGCGTGTGCTCATCGAGAACTTCAATCGTGGCGCCCATGCCCTTGAGCACCTTGCCCATCACGTGGACATCGGAAATATCAGGCACGTTCTGCAACGTCGTCTTGCCCGGCGCCAGAAGCGTTGCCGCCATGAGTTTGAGCGCGGAGTTCTTGGCGCCCGAGACGGGCACGGATCCTCCGATGGCGTGGCCACCCTCAACACGGATAATATCCAAGGTCTACCCCTTCAAAAAGCATGCCCGGGGTGGCTGGGCCATCCCGGGCATGATGTGTTCGCAAATGGTCGAACGCTAAAACGTTTGACTATTGGGCAAGCTTGAGCTTACACCATGCGATTTCATTATAGAGGTAGGCGCGGCGTGCATCATCCTCCGACAAATTACCCAGCTTCTCTTCAAAACCTTGAATATCAGCTTTAACCTTGTCGGCGTCGACGGTCGCCAAATCGCAAGCGCGCTCGGCGAGGACGGTCACGATATCGTCCGCAACCTGGGCATAGCCGCCGGCCACGGCAAACGTGTGGTCGACAGTGCCCATGGCCTTATCGGAAACGCGAACGTAACCGCGGTCGATCGTGCAGATTTCGCTGGAGTGAGCAGGCAGAACGCCAAACTCGCCATCCGTGGACGGAATCGACACAAACGCAGCGTCGCCCTCATAGGCGCAGCTCACGGGGCACACGATGCGGATACGCATAACCTACTTCTCCCCCATCTTGCGGGCGCGCTCGCGCACGTCCTCAATCGTGGAAGCATAGCGGAAAGCCTGCTCGGGCAGGTCATCGGCCTTGCCGTCGACAATCTCGGCGAAAGAGCGGACGGTATCCTCGACGCGGACGTAGACGCCGGGGTTGCCGGTGAACTTCTCGGCGACGTGGAAGGACTGCGAGAGGAACTGCTGAATCTTGCGGGCACGGTTGACCGTAAGACGCTGCTCCTCGGACAGCTCGTCCATACCCAGAATGGCGATGATGTCTTGAAGGTCGGAGTACTCCTGCAGGAGCTCCTGGACCTTGACGGCGACACGGTAGTGCTCCTCGCCGACGATCGAGGGATCGAGAGCGTCGGAGGAAGATGCGAGCGGGTCGATAGCCGGGAACAGGCCGAGCGACGAAATGCTACGCGAAAGAACCGTGGTGGCGTCGAGGTGCGTAAACGTCGTGGCAGGCGCCGGGTCGGTCAGGTCGTCTGCGGGGACGTAGACAGCCTGGACGGAGGTAATGGAGCCCGTCTTGGTCGAGGTAATGCGCTCCTGGAGGTCGCCCATCTCGGTTGCCAGCGTGGGCTGGTAACCAACGGCGGACGGCATACGGCCCAGCAGTGCGGAAACCTCGGAACCTGCCTGGGAGAAGCGGAAAATGTTGTCGATGAACAGCAGAACGTCCTGGCCGCGATCGCGGAAGTACTCAGCGGTGGTAAGGCCGGCCAGACCGATGCGCAGGCGCGCTCCGGGCGGCTCGTTCATCTGACCATAGACCAAGCAGGTCTTGTCGATAACGCCAGACTCGCTCATCTCGAGATAAAGGTCGGTACCCTCACGGGTGCGCTCGCCGACACCGGTGAACACCGAGGTGCCGCCGTGCTCCTGGGCGAGGTTGTTGATGAGCTCCTGAATCAGAACGGTCTTGCCGACGCCGGCGCCACCGAACAGACCCGTTTTGCCGCCACGGATGTAGGGCTCGAGCAGGTCGACGGCCTTGATGCCGGTCTCGAAGATCTCGGTCTTGGTGGTGAGCTCGTCAAAGCGGGGAGCCGCGTGGTGAATGGGGTAGAACTCCTCCACCTCGGGCATAGGCTTGCCGTCGACGGGCTTGCCCATAACGTTCCAAATACGGCCGAGCGTCTTGGGGCCAACGGGCATCTTCATGGGCTCACCGGTATCGGTGGCGATGAGGCCGCGCTGCAGGCCGTCGGTCGAGGACATGGCGACCGTGCGGACGACGCCGCCCGGAAGCTGGCTCTCGACCTCGAGGATCGTGCTCAGGTGACCGATCGGGGTCTCGGCCTCGACCGTGAGCGCGTTGTAGATCGGGGGCACCGCACCGTCAAACTTGACGTCAACGACAGGGCCGATGATACGCACGATGCGACCATCACCGGCAGTCGTCTTCTTGGTGGCTTCCTCGACCGCAAGCTTTACGGTGTTATTAGCCATTACTGTTCCTCCAATGCTGAGACTCCGCCGACGATCTCGTTAATCTCGGTCGTGATCGAAGCCTGGCGCACGCGACTATACGTGCGGGTAAGGGTCGAGATGATCGCGGTGGCGTTTTCCGTCGCGGAGTGCATGGCCTTGCGGCGTGCACCCTGCTCGGCAGCCGCCGAATCGATCAGGGCCTGGTAGATGACCGTCAGGATATAAGACGGCACAAGCTTGCCGAGAACATGCTCGGGAGAGGGCACGAACTCGAACGTGGACGAGATGCGCTTAGGGGCGTCGGTCTCGTTCTTACGCGGACCGTGGGCCATAGCGATCATCTCGGGGTCGAGCGGCAACAGATGCTCGACGCGAAGCTCCTGATCCACGCGGTTCTTAGCGTGGTGGTAGACAAGCTCGACACGGTCAAGCTCACCGGCACGATACGCATCGCAGATATGAGAGGAGATCATGCGGGCCTGATTAAAATCGGGCTCAGAGGAATTGCCCTCAAAGTGCATGACGACGTTTGCGCGGTCACGGAAATACGTGGCCGGCTTACGCCCGCATGCGATGATCTCGCACTCGATGCCGTCGTTCGCCCAAGAAGCGGCGAGCTTTTCGGCCGTGCGCTCCACCGTCGTATTGAAACCGCCGGCAAGGCCGCGGTCCGAGGCAATAACGACAATCAGGCCATGCTTGACGCTCTCATGCTTCTGCAGCATGGGATCGGTGCCCGAACAGGAGGCGTCGCCGGCGACCGTCAACATGACGTCGGTCAGCGCCTCCTTATAGGGCTCGGCCTGCTTGGAGCGATCGAGGGCACGACGGATCTTGGCCGTAGAGACCATTTCCATCGTGCGCGTGATCTGCTTGGTCGTGGTAACCGAGGAGATTCGCTTCTTAATGTCGCGAAGGTTGGCCATGGGGCTTAGTTCTCCTCTGATCCAGAAACATCCGAATGGTGCTTGGCCATGAACTGCTGCTTGAAGTCACCGATGACACGCAAGAGCTCGGCCTTGGTGTCGTCGTCGATCTTCTTGGCGCGAACCTTGTCGAGCAGCGAGCCAAAGCCATTGTCCATGTACTCGATGAGCTCGGCACGGAAAGGCAGCACGTCGGCGATCTCCAGGTCATCCAGGAAGCCCTCGTTGCCAGCGAACAGCGTAACGATCTGCTCGCCAACCTCAAACGGCTTGTAGCGCGGCTGCTTAAGGAGCTCAGTCATGCGAGCTCCGTGGGTAAGCTGCTTTTGCGTGGCCTCGTCGAGGTCGGAGCCGAACTGCGTAAAGCCGGCGAGCTCCTGGTACGAAGCGAGGTCAAGACGAAGGTTGCCGGCAACCTGCTTCATGGCCTTGGTCTGTGCGTCGCCACCGACGCGGGACACGGAGATACCCACGTCGACTGCCGGGCGCTGGCCCTGGAAGAAGAGCTCGGACTGCAGGTAGATCTGACCATCGGTAATGGAAATGACGTTGGTCGGAATGTAGGCCGAGACGTCGCCGTCCTGGGTCTCGATGATCGGCAGGGCCGTCATGGAGCCGTAACCGTTCTTCTTGGACATCTTGACGGCACGCTCGAGCAGACGAGAGTGCAGGTAGAAGATGTCGCCAGGATAGGCCTCGCGTCCGGGCGGACGATGCAGCGTCAACGACATCTGACGGTATGCCACAGCCTGCTTTGACAGGTCGTCGTAGATGACGAGCACGTGGCCGCCGGGGTTGGTCTCGCTGGCGGGCTTACCGTCCTCGCCGTTGTACATGAAGAACTCGCCGATAGCGGCACCGGCCATAGGCGCGATGTACTGCATAGGGGCGGAATCGGCAGCGGTGGCCGAAACGATGATGGTGTAGTCGAGCGCACCGTGCTGAGCGAGGGTCTCGCGGATGTTGGCAACCGTGGAGGCCTTCTGGCCGATGGCGACATAGATGCAGACCATACCCTTGCCGCGCTGATTGAGGATAGCGTCGATGGCAATAGCGGTCTTACCGGTCTTACGGTCGCCGATGATGAGCTCACGCTGACCACGGCCGATAGGCACCATGGAGTCGATGGCCAACAGACCGGTCTGAACCGGCTCGCACACCGGGGTACGGTCGATGACGCCGGGGGCCTTGAACTCGATGGGGCGACGATGCGTGGCGACGATGTCACCCAGGCCGTCGATAGGCTGGCCGAGCGGATTGACGACGCGGCCGAGCATGGCACGGCTCACGGGGATATCCATAATGCGGCCAGTGGTGCGGCACTCGTCGCCTTCCTTGATGGAGTCGACGGCACCAAACAGAACGGCGCCGACCTCGTCACGGTCAAGGTTCTGGGCAAGGCCGAAGACGGTCTCACCTGTATCGGAGCTCTTGAACTCCAGAAGCTCGCCTGCCATGGCGCTCTTGAGGCCGGAGACGCGCGCGATGCCGTCGCCTACCTCGTCGACCGTTGAAACCTCATGCGTATCGACCGTCGCGGAGAGGCTCGTGAGCTGCTCCTGCAGTTTCTTGGCGATATCCTGGGCATTGAGGGTTTCGGACATTAGGCTTCACCTCCGTACGAATTAGCAGAGTTTGCGAGGGTCTCCTGCGCGACGCGCAGCTGCGTCTTGACGGAAATGTCACGACGCTCGCCGCGGGCCTCGAGCACCAGGCCGCCCACGATAGACGGGTCGACCTGCTCGATAAGGAATACCTTGCGGCCGAAGTCCTGCTCGCATTTCTTAGTGATGGTTTGACGCAGCTCGTCGTCGAGCGGGATCGCCGTGGTGACGGTCACGCCCACTACATCCTCGTCTTCCTCGGCAACATACTTAAAGGCAGCTGCCACCTTGGGAAGAAGGTCGAGCTGGTCGCGCTTGGACATGGTGTCGAGCACGGCGATGATCTCGGGGCTGGCGCTAGCCAGGCGCTCGATCATCTCGAGGTCCTCGAACACATGGTTCTCGGCCTTGGCGGCTTCCAGAAGGGAGCGCGCGTAGGTCTCGAGCACCTTGTCCTGATAGCGGCTAGTCGGCATTCAGGCTACCTGCTTCCTGGATGTAGCGCTCGATGAGCTTCTTCTGCTCGGCCTCGTTCTCGAGTGCCTCGCCCACGATCTTGGTGGCGACGGCAACGGACAGGTCGGCGATGGAGTTCGCGGCACCGGCGTAGATGGACTTGCGCTCGTCCTCGACGGTCGTATGGGCCTTGGCGATGATCTCCTCGGCCTCCTTGTGAGCAGCCTCGATGATACGGGCACGCTCGGACTCGGCGTCCTTACGGGCCTCGAGAACGATGTCGGCAGCCTGACGACGGGCGTCGGTAACGATCGAGTCGGACTCAGCGCGCTTGGCGATAGCCTCCTGCTTGGTCTTCTCGGCCTCGTCGAGGCTCTCCTCGATCTTCTTGCCGCGCTCCTCCATGGTTTTCATGATGCCCGGCAGGGCGACCTTGGCCAGCACGATCCAGATAATCAGGAAGGCGATAAGCGCCGGGATGAACTCCGCCATCTTAGGGATGAGGATGTCCGCACCGGCGGCGCCGTCCTCGGCGAACGCGGAAACCGGCATGAGCAGCGCGGCCGCGGACGCGGAGAGTGCGATCGCGCTCTTCTGGGATGAAAGATTCATACTTGACGCTCCGTGCTATTTAACGATCAGCGCGACAACGAAGCCGATCAGAGCCAGAGCCTCGCCGAAGGCGGAGCCCATGATGAAGACGGTGAACACGCGGCCCTGGACCTCAGGCTGACGGGCCATAGCACCCGTAGCACCCAGAGCAGACAGGCCGATAGCAAGACCAGCGCCGATAACACCGAGACCGTAACCGATAACTCCCACGATTCCTCCTTTGTCGTGCGTGTCTTATTTCACGCAGGATAACCTTTTTATAACTGCCGGGCTCCATGGGTACGGGCACCGGCGGTTTAACGAATTGCCTTACCTTTAAGGCGCGAACGGAAGATTACTCCTCCTCCGCGACCTCCTCTGCCTCGGAGACATACACGGCGGTAAGGACCGTGAAGACGTAAGCCTGGATGGCGCCGACCACAAGCTCGATCGCATAGATCAGGATGAGGATGGCAAGCCAGGCCAGCGAAGGCAGGGCGCCGACGGCGTGGGCCGCGGAAACCTGCTGAAGCAGCGGCTGCATGAACATGCTCGCCATGATGGCGAACGAGCCCATGACCACGTGTCCTGCGAACATGTTGCAGAACAGACGGACGGCGAGCGTGATGAGGCGCAGGAAGGTCGAGAAAAGCTCGACGACCCACACAAGCACGTTCATCGGGAAGCTCACGCCCTGCGGGGCGAGGCTCTTGATGTAGCCGATCACGCCGTGAGCCTTGCATCCGTAGTAGATGAAGTACACGAAGGCGAAGATGGCGAGCGCGGCGGTGGAGCCGATTGCGCCGGTGCCGGGCTTCATTCCCGGAATCAGGCCGATCATGTTATTGATCAGGATGAACAGGAAAAGCGAGCACAGGAACGGGAAGTGCTTCTTCCAGTTCTCACCCACGACGCCCTTGCCGATATCGTTCTCGACGTACTCGATGATGTACTCGAAACCGTTGACGAAGAAGCCCTTGGGAACTAGGGTCTGCTTCTTCTTGAACACGGCCAGGACGATCAGGAGCACGATCGTGGAGACGATCAGCCAAAACGAGTACTGCGTGATGCCGCAGCTCAGATCGCCCACGACAGGGGTGGAGCTGAACTCGCTGACCAGATGATTAATCTCATCAGGCAGCTTTTCAAAAATTTCCACGACTTACCTTTCGACCTCATGAGGATCTCGCAGCGCCTTGGCGACGCGAACCGTGCAGGCGGCCATAAAGACCACGAAGCCGATCGCCTCGCCCAGGAGGAACATGCGAAATGCCTCTCCGAACAACGCAAACACAACCAAGGTAAAGACGAGCAGGGCGACTGCCGAGACCGCCAGACTCACCATGCCCTTGAGCATGTCCGCATTCTGTTTATCGTCAAGAACCGGCTTGAGCGTAAAGACAAAGGGAAGGAAGGCAATTGCGCCCGCGATGGCGCCTGCAACGATAGCGAGCAGATCGGCTATCTGAAACACTGGCTTCCTCGCTTTCCTTTTTACGCCTCACGGCACAGTCCCAGCCAAACATTGGTGACTATTGTACGAGCCAATCGCTAAAGTACAACCGTAAAACAAACGGTTAATACGCACCTGTACGTTTTCTTAAGGCCTTCTTTATGCCGCAGGTACGGTAATACGTTTTTTCGAACCCCTCAGGGCAAAACGTCCGTTAACAGAAGTGCGCGTGGACGACTTTTGCTCGCCCGCGCGCACCATTTCTTCGTATTTGTGACCGTAGCCGACAAGGCCCAACGACTAGAGCGTGCCGTAGATGCGGTCTCCGGCGTCGCCCAGGCCGGGAACGATGTAGGCGGCCTCGTTGAGATGGTCGTCGATGGCGCACGTATAAATATGTACGTCGGGGTCCTTTTCGGTCAGTGACTTGAGGCCCTCGGGCGCGGCGACGATACACAGCATGCGGATATCCTTGACACCGCGCTCGCGCAGGTAGCTGATGGCCATCTCGGCCGAACCGCCCGTGGCGAGCATGGGGTCGACAACCAGGCAGATGCGCTGATCGATATCCTTGGGCATCTTGCAGTAATACTCATGCGGCTCGTGGGTAACCTCGTCGCGCTCCATACCGATGTGGCCCACGCGAGCGGAGGGTACCAAGTCGAGGATGCCATCGACCATGCCAAGGCCTGCACGCAGGATGGGAACGATGGCGAGCTTTTTGCCGGCGAGCTGCTTAAACGTTGCGGTGGTGATGGGGGTCTCGACCTCGACGTCTTCCATGGGCAGGTCGCGCATGGCCTCGTAGCCGTCAAAAAGTGCGAGCTCGCGCACGAGCTGGCGGAACTGGTTGGTGCCGGTGCTCTTGTCGCGCAGGATCGACAGCTTGTGCTGGACGAGCGGGTGATCGACAAGGGTCACACGGGACGTATCGTAGGTGACGGTCATGGGTTGATTGCCCCTTTCGTTGCGGCCGGAAGATGGCCTTGCTGACAAGGCGCATGGCGATGTTGTTGCCGCGCGCCGTGCATAAGTTTAACGGTTTGTTGTATCGAGCAGCTCGTCGCAGCCCTACTGTACGGAGCCGAGCGAGCGTTTGACGGCATCATGCCAGCCCGCCAGGTTTTGCTCGCGGCGCTCGGCGGACATATGGGGAAGGAAGGTCTTAACGATCTGAGCGTTTTGCTCCAGCTCCTCCAGGTCCTCCCAATAGCCGACGGCAAGGCCCGCCAAGTACGCGGCGCCAATCGCCGTGGTCTCCACCGTCTCGCACTGCAGCACGGGGATATCCAGCAGATCGGCCTGAAATTGCATGATGAACTCGTTGCGCGAGGCACCGCCATCGACGGACAGGCGCTCAATCGAAAGTCCCACGTCCTGTTCCATGGCGCGTAGCACGTCATAACTCTGGTAGGCCATGGACTCGCAGGCCGCACGCACAATGGTCGCGCGACTCGAGGCGCCGGTCAGGCCGCACACGATACCGCGAGCATGCGGGTCCCACCAGGGAGCGCCCAGGCCTGCGAAGGCGGGGACGAAGTAGCAGCCCTCGTTGTCGCTGATCGAAGTGGCGAGTTGCGCGGACTCGCTCACGCTCGAGATGATGCCCATGTTGTTGCGCAGCCAATTCATGGTTGAGCCGGCGGCAAAGATAGAGCCCTCGAGCGCATAGCTGATCTTGCCGTCCGCGGCGATACCGATCGTGGAGACCAGACCGTTCTTGGATTCGACGATCTCGTCGCCGGTGTTCATGAGCATAAAGCAACCCGTGCCATAGGTGTTTTTGGTCTGGCCGGGATGGAAGCAGCAGTGGCCGAACAGCGACGCCTGCTGGTCGCCCGCCACGCCCATGATGGGTGGCATGTTGGTCATGATGTCGCTCGCGACGCGGCCGTAGTCGCCCGAGCTCCAACGAACCTCGGGCATCATGGAACGTGGAACGTCAAAGAGCGCCAGCAGATCGTCGTCCCAATCGAGCGTATGGATATTAAAGAGCGCGGTGCGGCTGGCATTGGTGTAGTCGGTGGCAAAGACCTGACCGCCGGTGAGGTTGTAGATGAGCCAGGTGTCGATGGTGCCGAACATGAGGTCGCCCGCCACCGCGCTCTCACGCGCACCGTCAACGTTGTCGAGGATCCACTGCACCTTGGAAGCCGAAAAATACGGATCGAGTGTGAGTCCCGTGCGGGAGCGCACCAGTTCTTCTGCGCCCTGCTCGACCAGCTCGTCGATCAAAGGTGCGGTGCGACGGCATTGCCACACGATGGCGTTATAGATGGGTTGGCCGCTTATGCGGTCCCACACCACCGTGGTCTCGCGCTGGTTGGAGATACCGATGGCGGCAATGCGGTCAGAATGGATGCTGCTCTTAAACTGGACCTCCATCATCACGCCGATCTGGCTGGCAAGCACCTCCGTGGGATCCTGCTCCACCCAGCCGGGGCGCGGGAAGCTGGTTTTGACGCTACGGCGCGCCTGGGCGACGATGCAGCCGTACTCGTCGACGATGGTCGCGAGTACCGAGGTAGTGCCGCAGTCGAGCGCCATGATGTAGGAACCGCCAAAGCTAAACGAGGCGTCTTCCATACCCAGGCTACCTAGATTCAACGACATCGCTTACACCTTTCTATTGCATCGGGTCGGACAGGACCCGCTCGATCTCTGATGCGGGGAGCGCGCCTTGGCGCAGGATCTGGAGCTCGCCGCGCTGAAACGACACGATGGTTGAGGCGTCGCGACACGGGGTCTCACCTGCATCGACAGCCACATCGACCCCCTCCAGGATGCGCTCCTCCACCGTGACAAAACTTGCCGGCGCGGGCGCGCCGTGCGTGTTGGCGCTGGTGCAGGCAAGAGGGCTGCCGCAGGCGCGGATGAGCGCCTGAACCACGGGCGAGGCCGAAGCGCGAAGTGCCACCGTGTCGTCGGCGGCGCGCATAAAGGTCGGCACGCAGGGGGCCGCCTTGACCACGATAGTCAGGGCGCCCGGCCAGCATCGTCGGGCGAGCACGCGGGCCTCGTTAGGGATATCCACGCCATAGCGGTCGAGGGCCTCGGCATCATCGACCAGCCAGGCAACCGTTTGGGTGAGCTCGCGCTGCTTGAGGGTAAAGATGCGACGATATCCGGTACCGAGGGCGGGGGCCGCGGCGCCGTTGACGGTGGCCTGCGGATCGCGCGGCCACGGCAGAGGTTCACTTGTATCTTGTGGAACGGCATCCGAGAAGGCGTTGACCGCCACGGCGACACCGTAGACCGTCTCGGTTGGAATAAGCGCCAGGCCACCGCGACCGAGTAGCTCGGCCGTGCGCTCGACTGCAAGCCGATGCGGCTCGCGCGCTCCCTCGTATACCCGATAGACCGTCTGCATGTGTATGCCAGCCCCTTACGCTCTGGTGCAAGTTTGTTTACTGTGGGGCATTCTCGCACGAAACGTTCAACCTATTTGCCCAGAGCGCATGTTGGTTTGGTGAGCGGCTCTAGTAGTCGGTGAAAGTGAGGGGGTTATTGGACAGCTACGAACTTCTTTGGTCTTCCGGCGTGACGTTCTTGGGCGGCGTAACGTTCGATGCTGTCTATCGTTATCATCCGACGACCGTCGACGAGTTCAACATCGAGCTTTCCGGCTTTGACCAGCGCGGTAATCCGCGGAGCGGAGACTTTGAGGTCCAGTGCTGCGTCTTTAAATGTGCGGCACGCCGCTTCCCGAGCGCCCTCGTGGTCGATTTCGACTGAAAGGGCCACGACCTCGGCCGAGCGTTCGTACCCTGCCGGAGTCAAACCGTTGTTGAGATCGTCGGCCAAAAACGCCATCAGCGCCTCGGTGGCATGGGCAATCGCTTCTTCGCGCGTATCGCCATCGGCAAAGGCGCCGGGAATCTGCGGGAAGCTGGCGCAGTAACCGTCGTCTTCTTTTATGAGAACGCAGTCATAGGTAAATCGCTGCCTCATTTTGCCTCCAACTACCATCCAGCTTGGCGACGAATACTTGCCCACGTGCCCTTCTTTGGTCGATCACCACCAGAGCCGTTCACGGTGACAGCACGGTCACCAGAAACATACTTAGCATGACTACCGACTTGCGCGACCTTCACGAATCCATCGTGCTTGAGTAGGGCAATGATTTCCCGAAAGGTAGGAGGTTGCATGGGCCGACCTCTTTCAGCCGTCCTAATTATAAACTACTTTATAATTTTTGCTAACCAGTTAATAAATATTACTGGCGCTGTTTGGGCTCGGTGACGATGGCTCGGACGATGCGGGGGCGATCGGTGAGGTCGTGGACGATGCGCACGTCCGACAGACCCGCTTGACGACAGAGCTCGGCCGCAGCGTCGAGCGCGCCCTCGTAGAGCTCGCAGGCAAACAGGCCGCCGGCGCGCAGCATGTAGGGCGCCGCGTTGAGCAGACGGCGGAAGATATCGAGGCCGTCGGCGCCGCCCTCGAGCGCCAGGTCGGGCTCAAAGTCCTTGACCTCGCGCGGCAGTGAGCGCATGACATCGGTGGGGATGTAGGGCGGGTTGGAGACAAGCACGTCGAAGGTGCCCCACTCCTCGCGGGGAATGGAACTCACCAGGTTCGTGAGGCTAAAGGCGACCTCATCGGATGTGAGACCGAGCGCGTCGCGGTTTTTGGTGGCCAGATCGATAGCGCGCGGCTCGATATCGGTGGCGGTGCAGGTAACGTGGCCGCGGCGCTCCCAGGCAAGGGAGAGCGAGATGCAACCCGTGCCGCAGCCGACCTCGAGAACGCGGGCGATGCGGGGCTCGGCTGGGGCAGGCGAAGCGGCATCCTGAGCTGAAGCCGTCTCCTGGTCGGCACCCTCGATGGCGATGCCGTATTCGTCGAGCTCGGACTCGGCGGCTTCCGCGACTTCGGCTTCTGCTGCCTGCGCGGCTTCCTCGGCCTCGCGGTCGGCCAGCTCCTCGGCATAGGCACGGCTGCCGAGCACCGCGCTAACCAGCGCCGCCTCGCTGCAGTAC
>UQHQ01000036.1 GCA_900540945.1 uncultured Collinsella sp.
CCCACAGGATCCAACGGCGGATCATCCGCTGTGGAGCCGGCGGACCGTCTCGGTGACGAGCCGGCGCAGGCTGAAGTTCGCGTGCGCACGGTCGCGGGCCTCGCGGGTGGCGGCGGAACCGCGGAAGAAATACGTGGCGCCGATGATTAGCTGCTTAATGATCAGGCTCAACGGGCCGGCAATGATTTCCGTCAAAACTACGAGAAGACCAATGAATACAACAGCACCCAGAGCGAATGGATTGAATGCGCTATACCCCGGCGCCGGAAGCCCCGTATGCAGCACATCGTCTCCGCCAGTGTTCAAGTACATGCGGTACCAGACCGAGCAGAGCCCCCAAACCGTAAAAATACGCAGCGGGAAAAACCGAACAATGGTGGGAATCGCGTCCACGATGCGCGAAAGATTGATGTTAAAGCGAGGGCGATTCGCACCCTCGTTGTTTACCGGAGTAGCTGCCTCCGGATCGCCCGGAAGAGGCACGCCGGCGCGTCGCGCACGCAGGCGGTCGAGACGCTCCTGAGTAGAAACCGTTTGAGCCTGCGGTACTTCTGACGAAATGGACACTCCCGCAGTCTCACCCGCGAACGACGTCGCGTCCTCTTGCTGTCCCTCAGCACGAGCACTATAAAGACGGGCGAGACGCTCTTGCGCCGACAGGCCCTCTTGCTGTTTATCGTTTGCCATATGTTTTGCCTTCACCTATTAGTAATGGAAGTGCGTCTGGGCATAGCGGTTAAGCGCATACCCAAACTCCCTGGTCACCGTCTTGATAGTGTGCGTCTCCATCTTTCTGGTCTGAGGATTACGCCGGTTAAAGACGAACGTGGGCATAAAGCCGCCCACTTCTTGAAACCCGCTCAGAGAATTAAAGGGGATGATAATCGGCGGATTGGAATTGCCCGGAGCGAAAAGCCTGCCCGCCACTGCCTTGCTATGACCCAGGCCTGGAACGAGTGACTTGACCACAGAATGGTTATCGAGCGTTGACCCCTCACGCTTGGCGATAATCTCAAGGTGGTTCTCGTAGATCCTGATGGAACACGGACGTCCATCGTACGAACCCAAACCTTCATTGATCACCACGTCGTTTCGAATCTCACGTTGAGCCATGTTCGAACGCAAGTGTGTATTTGTTTGAGAGCCGCGCTGGGATGCCACGTTCTCAATACCTAACATGTCATCAAAGGCAGCCATGGCGCGTCGCTCGGTGCCATGGAGACCACGCTCGCTGGGATTTTGATTGCGACCTTGTCCGTTATTCGGAAGTAGTCTAGTGAAATCAAAGGGCATATAGAACACTCTTTCCTAACTTAAAAACCCGTCTCAGCCGTTCACCCAACGCAATGCAGGTACTTACAAACGGCAGTTACGACCTATCAATAGGTTCATGGGGCGGCCAATCCGCTCACGCCCAGCTCGGTCCTATCGACCAATAATAAACAGGACAAGCAAAACGACGACAACAATGGCAATGATTGCGCCTGCCGACTGAAGAAGAGACACCACACCCCAAAGCAGGAACGCAATGATTGCGGGAATCAACCAGAGATACGACCAGCTCTTAATCGTAGAAGCGCTGCTGGGATGTTCGTTGTCGCCCCATGCGGCAATGCAGGCGAAGCAATCAACAAGAATGGCGAGCAAAACCTCGCACTTGGCCACCGTATCGCCGTCAATAAACACCGTGCCCATAAACCCAGACGCACTAATCACGGCCGCCGTGATAAACAACAGGCGAATTGCCAACCTGCCAAGTCTGTCCATAACTTCAGGATCGGCGTAGAAAGCCTTGTCTTCGGAGCCAAACGAAAAATCGGCCCCCTGTGCCATCGGAAGATCCTCGTCAACGCCCACCATCGAAAGCTTTTCCGCTGTAGTGCCTGTGCGGCTATCAAAGTCGACCAACTGAATCAGACGACTTTCAAGAAGATCGGCGTTAGCCGCCAGATCGCTGTCGAGTGACTGGACGCGGTCAACCGCGGAAAAGGAACGAAGCAGATTCAATGCCAAGAAGCCGAAGATACCGACAAACGCCGCAACCAAAAACAGCACTGCGAGCGGGGCGAAGGAGCCGCACATAACGATGAACTGTCCAAAGGAACCGCGAGCGCATAGGATAACAACAAAGTAGACAACCGCCACAATGCACGTCCAGCGCAGCACCCCGCCTTGCTCTTTCTTCACGGCCTCAATACGCGCCGTGGCATCGGCAATGCCTTCAGTCACATCGTAGTCTTGCGTATCCTGCCGGATAGCACCTTCGAGCGCGCCATCCGCCTCGTTTCGCTCGTCCTCAAGGAATTGAGAATAACTGGCGGAAGACATCAGGTTCGCATGAGCCAAAAGCCTGATTCCGATGCTATCAAGTAGATGTTCATCTGCACCGCCTGCAAGCAGTTCTGCCACATAGCCGCGTGGTACTGCCTCTCCTCGTGCCTCGGCACAGAAAAGAGCATTCAACGTAAGCGGTCGAGTAAGAAGAACGTCCCTCGTCTGCCAGCCATTCACATAGGGAACAGGTGTCACCTCCATGTCGGCACGAAGCTTGCTGCCTTCGATTCGGATATTGGACCCCGCTTGCATGAGCGAAGCAACCGATGCTTGCGCCGAAGGAGATAGGCCGCGAAGATTGACGATTGCGGATTCTCCGGCAGAGCCCGGAAGTGCCTCGTAAAGAGCGGTGTGCTCGGAAAGCCAAATCCAGCCTGCCATATTGCCGTATTTACGGTAGAACGCTCGCACGGGAGCCTTGTTGTCGGCGACACGGTCCATGAAATCGAGTACGACATCAACGTCAATTGACCCTCTGCTCTGAGCGTCACCACGTGCCTTAATAATAGCGTCCATGGAAACGTCTCCTGCAAAGAGCAGGAAGAACTCATCGACAGCACGAGACGTTGAGCAAGTGGCAAAAAATGCCCGGGGGTTCCCGATGAGCCTCCTGATCTCTTCCTGGGCCGCAGCATGAGTTTCCAACTCGTCGAACGTAAGGAAGCCCTTCAATAGGCAGGCAGCAAAATGTGGATCGTTTGAAGAAGCAGCGAGGTCCTCGATTGCCTTGATATTCCTGGCAATATTCGCAACCGCCTCATCATGCTCGCCCTGACGGGAGAGAACGTAGGAAAGAAAGCCCGACGGAAGCACACCCATGGACGCAGTGCCATCAAGTCCCGACTTCACCGCATAGCGATCGATATCGGTATCGGTCATGGTGGCGATACGTGCCGGAAGATCGTTTTTGCCAGCGCCCAGCGAAACATCTTCGCCGCGCCACGAAATGATCTTGCCGCCCGACATTTCGTAGATCACGCAAGCAAGATTGAAATCGTAATTCGGTTTTTCTCCGCCCTTCGCTTTCGCCTCGGTGATCTCATGGATCTTTGTCTCAAGGTCGTTTTCATTCCATTTACGCATCTGGCGCTCGAGCTGCCACTGCTGCATGCGTTGTTTTGCCTCGTCCCAATGAGACGCGAGCCCGCGAGCGAGCGACACAGGATCGGTATAAAGCCTGCCGACAAATTCATACGGCGCATGGCCGCTCTTGAAATCGAAGGTGGGCAGCTGACGATAGAAGTGATCAGGGTCAGCGATCCAGTCTTTAATTTCTTCGTATCCGAAGCGCTTGTTTGCAAGCTCAAACGTAAGGCCTTGAAGCAAATTACCCAAGGTAGCGTCATCAGGGTGGGTGAACTCAGCAGGTTGACCCGCTTCCTGAAACTCGAAAAACATGTCGTGGTCCACAAGGTCTTGGAGCGGGTGGACATTACCCTCATAAAGAGTCCAAATGGTATAACCAAACGAATACCAATCGTTGCGAGGGTCGACCATTCTGCCGTGACCAGGCGTATACCCGTTTGATCGCGTCTCGGTATTAGTCGTACGATTATCAATTCCGGAAAGAGAGCGAGCGGACCCATAGTCACCAAGTGCGATTTGTTTATCGTACAGGTAGACATTCGACGGTTTCACATCGCGATGAACGATGCCAAACTCGGTGTGTAGTAGGTTAATCGCTTGGCTCAGCTCCGGAATCACGCGACTTTTAACCATATGCTTGCTACGGGGACGGTCACTAAGACAGGTAGCCTTGGGAGTGATGGCAATATCCCAAAGCTGAGGAGCGGGGGCCCCTACTACGGTCGCGCTCAAGCCCTGGTGCAAATAGGCAAAAATAGGCAGCAAATGCGTTTCTGACACGGGACGACCATTGAGGCTCATGACGGCATGCACGGTCTTCTCGTATTCCGTGCGCATTTTTTCTATAAGAGGCTGAAACACCTTGGCAACACATGCGAGGCCGTCATCCACCCGCTCGGCAGCAAAGACCGTGGACTGACCACCATGACCGACAACTTGACCCAAGTGAACAATAAACTGCTGGCCGTCACGTGAGGTAATCGTCACATCTTCCGGAACGAAAGGGGATACGGGCACGGAGGAAGCGGCGCGAACGTCCCCACGAGAAACGGTCACCGTTTCGCCATTGGGATTTACCACCGCACCGCGTGGGACCGTTATCGTTTGACCGCCAGAAGCGGCAGATCGCGGCACCGTTACGGTCTCGCCCGCCACGGACGTCATCGGCCGGGAAACCGTGACTGTCTCGCCGCCAGCGGGAGCAGCCATCGGCCTTGCAACCGTAACGGTCTCGCCGCCAGTCGCAGAAACCGGATGACTTACCGTCACCGTCTCGCCGTTTGCTCTAGGAACCGAGCGACCCACCGTTACCGTCTCGCCTGCCGACGGGGCGTCGCCGCGGCGAATGGTCACCGTTTCGCCGGACAACGGAGCAGTGCCTCGGCGCACCGTCACGGTCTCGCCCGGTACAGGAGCCTGATTGCCGTGATACACGGTGACCGTTTCGCCGTTTACAGGTACGTCCCCACGGTGGACCGTCACGGTTTCACCGTTGCCGGCGCCGCCATCTCGGTGTACCGTTATCGTCTCATCAGACATCTTTATTCCCCTATCTCAATCACGATCAGCGTCGCGTCATCCGTCGAACCGCTCATGCGGGCCTCGGCATACAGCTCCTCGCACAGCTGCGCACAGGTCGAATCGCTCGCAAGCATCTGCTGCAGGCGCGCAAGGTCAATCTCCCCATCGATGCC
Source organism: uncultured Collinsella sp. (assembly GCA_900540945.1). Classification (GTDB taxonomy): domain Bacteria; phylum Actinomycetota; class Coriobacteriia; order Coriobacteriales; family Coriobacteriaceae; genus Collinsella. Next base: position 5,115 of record UQHQ01000036.1, read on the forward strand.
GTCAGAGCAGATTAAGTAGCGATCGCCCGGAAACAACGTGGTCGTATTGATCTCCAGGTTTCGTCCGCCCTGATTAAGACCGACCGCCAGCTCAATGCAATGCGAGACCGATTCATCGCTGCACTCAAACCCAACGCCGCCCAGGCGGGATTCGGGCGTATGGTCGTAGCTCAACACCGCAAGCACGCCATCGCGCAAGCGATACACACGCGAATCGCCAGCATTAAAGATTGCGGCAGACCCATCATGCGCCACCATAAGCCCGGCAACCGTAGAAGCAGCAACGGGCAAGCCATAACGGGCCGCATAGGACTCAACATCGTTCTCAGCGCGCTCGCCCGCCATACGCAAACGATCCTGCAGGACATCAATCGAATCGGCTTCAAAAACCTGAGTCGCCTGTGCAAACGCCTGTGCAGCGAGCGTCGAGGCGGCTGCTCCGTGCCCGCCTTCGCTCACGCCGTCAAAGACTGCCATGCAGCCCATCTCGCGCTCGCAATCGCCTACCAGGCCATAGCAAAGGACGTTACCGTCAAGAAGCAAACGGTCCTCGTTGACGGGGTGATTGGTTCCCGCTTGGGTTTTTGCTGCAGCGATAAACTTCGTCATCGCCAATCGCCTCCCATCGATCCGGGCACGAGCTCAAATGCGATATGCGCATCGTCGCCCTCGCCCTGTGGCACGGCGCGTGCCACCATGCCGGGGCGACCGCGCCACTCGGCGCGGTGTTCAAACAGAAAATCGGAAAGCCCGTTAAGGTAACCGCTCTCCACCAAGTTGCCAATGCCGCGGCCGCCCTTGGCTTTAACGGCGTCCGTCATGGCAATGGAGTGCAGCAGTTCGCGGGCGGCATCGGTCGCCTCAACCGTAATATCGGGCTGTGCTTTATGCACGTTGCGGTTGACGGCATCGATCTTGGAATTGAGGATCTGAAGCGCCACGGCATCGTCGATAAAGTTGAAGATGACCACGTTGTCGCCGATACGACCCAAGAACTCGGGCTTAAACTCGCGATCCATCTCGGTACGCACGCGCTCGCAAATCTCGTCATAGGGCGTGTTGGGCGCGATGGTATTACGAACTTCGTTGCCCTGTGCATCGATCTCAATCTTGGAAAAGCCAATGTTGCTCGTAAAGAAGATGACCGTCTCAGAGAAGTACACGGTATTGCCCTGGCCATCGGTCAGGCGTCCGTCTTCGAGGATCTGCAGGAACTTGTCCATAATGCTCGGCGCGGCCTTCTCGATCTCGTCGAAAAGAACCACCGAGAACGGATTGGCCTTGACCGCATTGGTAAGCTGACCGCCCTCGGCATAGCCCACGTATCCCGGAGGAGCGCCAAAGAGCTTTTGATCGGAGTTCTCGGCACCGTACTCGGACATATCAAAACGCAGCATGCTGCGCTCATCGCCAAAGAGGAGCTCCGTAATGGCCTTAACGATCTCGGTCTTACCGGTACCGGTGGGACCGCTCAAAAACAGGACGCCTTTGGGCTTGGAGCCAGATGAATGGGTGGCACCCGAAAGGCCCATAACGGAGCGCTTGAGCACAGTGACGGCCTTCTCAACGGCCTCGTCCTGACCCTTCACGCGGCGCTTGATCTTTGCCTCGGGATCCTCTTCGAGCTTCTCGAACATCTGCTGCCATTTGTTCTCGCGAAAGCCGTACTTATACACGTCGACGAGCTTGGGAAGGATGGCCTCGATGGAAGCATCGGGGTTTTGCATATCGCGCTGATACATGCGCTGCAGGCCCTCGAGCTCCTTAACGCTCATGCCGTCGGTGGTATCGATAAAGCGACGCACCGCACGGTCATCGGAATCGGACAGCGCCTCACCAAAGCCAAACTTGCTCTGAATATAGGCTTCGCGCATGTCGCGGTCGGGATGCGGCAGCGTGATGGTGCGCAAGAAGGGGTTCTCCTCGATAAACCACACGGGCAGGTTGCGCACGTTATCCGTTACCAGAATGAGCGTGTTGACGGCAGTACGGTTAATGAGACGAGCCTTGCTGGCACCAAGGTACAGGTTAAGGAAGAACTGCGTCTCGTCGGGCATAAGGCCGGTCGAGGAGGCAAGCAGGCGCGACGCCATGTTGACGATCACGCAAAGCGGCTTAGCCTCGGTGCCGCCATCGGGGTTGTCGTTGTATTTAAGGCGCAACATTGAGCGGATAACCTCGCCGTATGATGGCAGGCTCGACTGCTCGGTGGCATATGCTTGGCGGCCATCGGCGATGCAGGCGTTCGCCTCCATCATGCGGTCGTCGCTCTTGGAAGCCTCGTCGTGTGCCAGCGACACCAGGCGTTTGCAATCGACGTTGCCCATGCTGCTCGAGAACAGCTGGATGGGGTCAAAATATGCCACGTTGTACTCAACTGAGCCATTGGCGTCTTCAAAAAGGCCGCGTACGACCTCGGCAAGCTCCGAAAACTGGAGCCCGCCGTCAACCACATCGGGATACTTGTCGTTCACGTTGCCCTCAAGGATAAAGAGGCTCTTCACCCCTTTAAAGTTGAGCATCTCGCGCTGCCAGGATTGGCGCTCGAAATCAGTTGCCATGTGTTATACCTCCTTGACAGGAAATTCATGGTGGTAGCGGTTAGCAATGCCGACCGTGTTAACAGTGCCGTCCTGAACAAAGTTCTGAAGCTGACGAGGCTGCTGAAGATACTGGTCATAGTCATCGTGCGGGCGGTCGCTCAGATAGATCACGCGCTGGTTAGTCGAGCCACGCAGCGCACAATCGGGCACGTTGAGCTCGTCTACGTACGGACCGTCGATCAGTACATCGATGAGGGGCTTGAGTGTCTCCCACGTATCCGCACCGATCACCTGCGGCAGCTCTTCAAACGTGAATCCGGTGTAAACGAGAATGTCGTCGTAGGCACAGCGGATCGTTGTCAGCAGCTTCACGAGCTCTGGTGCCTGCTCGAGCGGATCTCCACCCGAAACTGTCAGTCGATGCACGCCATGTTCGCGCGCCGCATCGAGCAACATCTGCGCAAGCTCATCAACGTCGACATCCTGCTCGGGCAGCTGCATCCTAAGTTCGGGCGAGATACATCCGGCGCAGTGCTTAGAACAGCCGCTAGTCCAGATTGCGATGCGCTCGCCTGGTCCCAGAGAAACGACAGGCGCGAGCATCTGGCTAACGAACATCCGAGTAATCCTCGCCGGGGTCGAGCGTACGATATACGGCAGACGTGCGCGCGAGCGAACAGCCACACTCTTCACAGCCATCCCCGACCTTTGCGCGCTCATCGGCAACAAGGTGTAGACGACCACACTCGGGACACTCGACAAACCAGCCCTCAATGCCGGCAGACGGGCTGGCGGCTGGCGTGGCGGGTGCCGCAGCGGGCGCGACGGCCGCAGGCCGCGGCGCAACCGCCGTCTGAGCCTGCGTGGGCTGCACCGCAGGAGGCTCCTCCACGGTGACCATCAAACGTAGCTGGGCAAACTCACCAGATGCCGCCGGGATCAGCAGCACGTCACCAGTATGGATCTGCTGGGACACACCGGGAGCCAAATTAAGAATCTGGCCGCCGCGCATAAGAGCCGTTCCATTATTGGAACCCTCGTCGGCAACCAACCACGCGCCCTGTTCAAAGCGAACGCTGGCATGCTGCCGAGATATTGCAAAATTCGACGCCATGCTGGGAAACGCGTTGCGCCCAAGCACGGTCATGCCCGTGAGACGCAGCTGCTCACCCATAGCTGGATCGGCAAGCGTAAGCACAGGAACCGCAGGAGTAGCTGCAGAATTCGCCATGGGTTGCGGCGCGGGCGTCGGCTGTGGCGCGGCAACCGGAGCGGGCTGCGGAACGGGCATGGGGGTAGGCTGCGGCATCGACATGGCCGCGGGCTGCGGCGCGGGCGCAGGCATCGGTTGTGGGGTGGACATCGGTTGTGGCACGGGCGCCGGCTGAGGCATAGGCGCGGGTGCTGGCTGCGGCGCGGGCACGGGAACAGACTGATACACCTGCTGGGACGCAGACTGTTGAACCTGTGGTGCACCACCCATCGAAGAAGTCGCAGGATAGACGGCGGGCGCTGGACGTTCACCGCTTGGTGCAGCGAAGTCTTGCACCGGAGCAGCAGGCGTCGACGGCGCAGGTGCTACGCCGGCGGGACGCAGAGCACCGCATTCCTCGCACATATCGCGCTCGTCATCATTATCAAAACCGCATTCTGGGCATTCCCATGTCATGATTTACCTCATCTCTCTTTGCTTGAGCTGGCTTGCTTGGCGACGGTTGCGCAGGCGGCGCTCCGCATCTGCGGAAGGCGCAGGCGGCACGTAATCGTGCGGGTGAATCTCGACGGCGGCAGCGGGATTCGCGGCCTGCGTGGTCAATCCTGCACCCTCGGCCGGAACGGTTACGCCGTAGGCCTTAAGATCCTCTTCGAACTGTTTGTAGAAGTCACAGAACTCAATCTGGTCCCTATAGACCTTCTCGACAGTCGCTTGATCCTGCGGCTTCATGTCCTTGATGATGGTCGGATTATCAGGATCCTCAGAAAACTCCTCGGGGTTGGCTGCGACAACGCGGATGATGAGTCGATCTCTTTTCGTGCTGCGCAAAAGGGCAATGGCCTTGTTCTGCTTGGTGTCAAACATCAATCGCCAGGGCTTTCCCGAACCCTCCATAACGGCATAGCGAGTAACGTTAATACCGCGAGCAGCCATGACCTCGTTAATAGAACGCTCGATATAATCGTCTTTCATAGCATTGGCAAGGGCAGCCTCCGCTTCATCGTTTGCAGCATAGACATCTTCGATCTCGTGCAATTGCTTAAGCGGCAGGCTCTTTCCGTAACGGTTGTTGGCACGTTCGATGCACGCGCGATACTCTTCATAAACTCGGTGCCGTTCGCCCGATTCGTACGTAGCGTTTTTTACTACGTACTCAAAATCGTTCATCATCTTCATTGCCGCTAGGCGATCATCGATGCGCGAATCAGGTCCAAGTGCATCAAAAGCGGCGCGAACACTCTCAAACTTTGCAGAGATACGGTTTCGAAGGGGGATATCGAGCGCTTCGTCCTGCATAAGCGGCGTAACACGTCCCGCCCAAGTCTCAAACGCGCGAGCCGCTTCTTCGAGCGACCCCTCCTCTTGTTTGGTCGTTGATTCGGTAAGGTAGCGAAGCGCCTTCTTCAGGTCCACGCCGCCGCCAGGACCAACAACATAATTCGTAATTTCCGCGACATGCTGGGCGCGAAGGCGCTCGGCAGTCTGGACAGCCTTGAGTTGAGCTTGCGACTGCTGAACGAACTGCTCTCTATGCGCTTCCGAAACCGTTGAAGGCAGCAGGGCGCTAATCTCCCCGAGCAAAGCCGGGATCTTAGCGCGAACTGTTTCGGCATAACGCATGTTTACCGCTTGCATTCCACTGGGCATATTATCCAACGCCTCTTGGGAAAAAGCCTCAACACGAGCATCAATCAACCGATCAAAGTATGCCGAAACCGAACCATCGGTGTCTTCAATCTTAGAAAGCGCTTTGGCTTTTATTCCAGCCAGAGAGCTCTTATATGACTGAATGGCCGCCTCAACGCGTTCCCGCTCCAAGTCTGCCAGGCTTTTGCTACGCTGGGCCCAAACAAACTCATCCTGCTCTCGCGTAGTCATCTGGTTCCACTGTTCCCGCGTGATTCCATATGATGCGCTGAATGAATAGCTCATATCGTTCCCCTGATTGCCGACTTTAATTGACCTATTTCTACCGCCGTCTTGCGCGATTCTGTTGCGCAACATTGGCGAGCGGCAGATTTGTCGATGTTGCGCAACAGAAGGCGGCGGCTAGCGCATATCCTGCTAATGGAAGAAAGGATGAAAGCGCGCCATGACCGGATCCTACGAAGAAGTTCGACTCGTCAAGTTTCATACGCCAGCACTGCTCACCGAGCGCGAGCAGGCTGCGGCACGGCGTCGCTTCTGCACGCTTCTCGTTCCGCCGCAAAAGGGCGGCTTTGGCGGCAACGCCTATGTCCGCCGCGTCCAGAGCGGCGATCGCGCTTTTGAGCTCGCGCTTAAGATGCCGCGCCCCGATGCCCAGCCCGAGCAAGAACAGCTCAACCGGGAAACCCTAGAAGAGGAATATCGCACCCTCTCCGTCGTATCCAATCTAAGGGGTTTTCCCGATGTCTACGGGTTTGGTTACACGGCAGACGGAACCCCGGCGCTGCTCATGGAGTGGGTTGATGGCGTCTCGCTTCTTGATGCACGGTCCGCTCTATGTGATGGCGCTGCAACCTGCCCCGGCGATATCGTCGCTGCGCTGGGTCTAAGCGTACTCAAGATCATCTTGTCCACGCAATCGCTCGACACGCCCTTTGTTCACCGCGACCTCTCCATGCGCAACATCATGCTGCGCCACGATCGCATCCCGCTCGACGAGCAGGTTTCGAGTGGCTATTTTGACATCTGCCTGATCGATATGGGCAGTGCCAAGCTCGTTAAACCGGACTTTTCCTTTACCGTCGACGTCAACGCTTTTCGCGGTGCCACGCCGGCATACGCGGCACCCGAAATGCTGGAGCGGTTTAAGGCCGACCCCGGTGCGCGCGACAATCCCGCCGTCGACATCTATGCGCTGGGAAGCATCCTCTACGAGCTTTATTGCGGACACGCGCCCTTTGAGGCAGAGCTCAGACGCTCTGGAGATCACGCGCGCCTCAAGCGCACCATGCAGCCGCAACCCCTTACGCCCGCAACTCCCCGCGAGCAGGGCTTGGTCAACGCGATTATGGCTTGTTTGGCAGTCTCGCAAGACGCACGCCCTTCGGCAAACGAACTCGCGGCGCGCCTTGAGCCTTTCGCCCGTACGGGTGCCCCGCGAAAGCACCGGCCCGTGGCGGATCGCGGCAGCGCTACCGTGCGGGTGGATGCCGCCGTCCCCACCCGCACGGCTGCACAGGCGCAGCCCGCGCCTCGGCCAACCCCATCCACCGAGACGGTCCGCAGCGCCGAGTCCATGCGTCGCGCACGCCTTGCCGTCAAACGTCAACGCTCGATGGCACTCACGATGGTGATTGTTGCCCTGGTAGCAATCGTGGTCATACTCGTCCTCGCATCTGCCGGCATGCTTTAGCCGGCAGTAAAACCAAAGTCAGCAAATAGGCCCATTTGCAAAAAGCGGTGGCGGGCGCAACTCTCAATAAAGCCGTGCCCGCCACCGTCCCCATGCATCGCACGCTGACAATACGAGGGACTAGGAAATCAAAAGCTCAAAGGAATCCGTGATGCGCGTTCCCATGGTAACGGCGCCGTCTCCCGATTCGACTGTGGTATTCAGGTAGTACTTGCCGTTCTTCTTTTTAGGAACACCCGTAACCGTAAGGTCGCAGTCCTCTTCCTCGACGGGAAGCGAGAACTCAAAACCCTTGTTTCTAACAAACGTACCGGTGACGTCCGTGTAGGTGCGATAGTCGTCACCATCGGATTGGGCGACGGTTTTTTCGGCGTTGTAGGTATCGTGGGCATGCAGCGTGGCCGAGATGTCTGCGACCGCTTCGCCGGAATCGCTGATGCTCTTAAACACAATCACAAGGTCGTTTTTGCTCGCGCCGTAGCAAGTATGGCCCCAAGAGTTGCCCGTCTCCTTAAGTGCCCCGCGCCACGTGGTGTTGGCGAAGCTCGTGGGCTTATCGATGTTGAGCTTCGCCGTGCTACCAGAGGTCGTGGTGGTCGACGAGGTCGCATTGCCCGTCGTGGAAGAGCCCACAGCATTGGAGCTGGCGTCCTCGCCGTTCTTGCTTGCGGTCTTGAGCTCCGCCTTAGCATCCTTAAGGTCGGACTTTGTCTGATCGAGCTCGTCTTGCGTTTTTGTGAGTTCGTCCTTGGAAGATTCAAGCTGCTTCTTGAGCTTTTGAATCTGCTCCGTATTTTGCGGATGAGCCAAACCATATGAGTAGCCCGCCCAGCCGGTTCCCGCGCACAAGGCGGCAACGACAATAACGCCGGCGGCGATGGCGGGCGCATACGACTTGCCCAGGCGCTTGCGTGCCAGCTTGTACTCGGCCTTGGCCGTCTTGAGGCTCTCGCGGTCCTGCTCGAGCTGCTCTTCCTCACTGAGCGGCGTAGGACCAAAATCGGCATGGCAGGCAGACTCAGTTTCCGCGTTCTCGATCGTAGTGCCAAAGTCTGACAAGGGATCGACTACACGCGTGGCGTCCGAATCGGATTCGGGCGCAGCGGGCTCAGACGCGTCGGGTGCCGCCACCGGCTGCTCGTCTGCTTTCGAGGCAGCATCCGCCTTAGGCAACTCCACCGTTGCCGCCGTAGCGGCCTCACCGTCGCGCCACGAAAAGGCCGGGCTCTGCGACACCGTCTGGGGCGTGGTGTAGGGATCTTCGGGAGCAGGTGCAGACGGCGCGGCGGCGTCAAGAGGCGATCCACACTCAGAGCAAAAACCAGCGTCATCGGGCAATAATGCACCGCAATAAGGGCATTCCATAGGGCACAACCTCTCAAAATGTGTCGCTTGCAGCCATCCTGCAACTTGGCGTATATGCCCTATAATGTCTTGATAGTTATGCAAAGCGTTGCGCAACATTTTTCGAGTCGGTACGCTTTGACCGTAGCCATTTCCTAACATGTTTGCAGTACGTCATTAAAGTTATCTGGGGAGGCAGCCATGGCGGCGGAAACACCGTGCTCGGTCCTCTACAACGACATCCGATCGTTCGGCGGTCTCAAGCATCTCGAGATTGCGCGAATGCTCATCAACGGCAATTCGTATGCAGGCAGCACCCTGCTCGACAAATGCTCTACCAACCGCTCGTACCTCACTCGCTACATCGTCCACCGCGAGCCCGATCAGTGTGCGCCAGGTATCTACAATGACCTTACCGTCTCCACACTCAACCTTGCTGCCGCCATTAGCAACAAGCTCGGCGGAGGCGATCGTGCCTATCAGGAAATATCCGAGCATTACAGCGGCCCGGCGGCCCAAGACATGATGTCGATTCTCGCCGATTATGACCTTGACGACCGCCTCTACGCCAATGCCTTGGGGCGCATCAACAGCTCCGATGACCACAGCCCCCGCGAAAAAAGCACGCTCTTCTTGATGCTCTTTGTGGCAACGGGTGCACTTGCCGATCCCGTTCAAGGCGTGGCCACCGTCGAGCGCTTTTGCGACAGCAAGACGGGCGGGCACTTTGGCACCACCGAAACTACCGTCGGACGTGGCTTTATGGGCAGCCTGGAGCAGCCGCGCACCGTTGCCCCCAACCTCGGTCTGCTCAGGACACATGCCGACAACTGCGTCGACATGCAAATCCATCCCCTCACACGCGATCCGCGCGGCACCGTGATTGGTTCTTTGCCCAAAACCTCGCCCAGCATCACCGATGTGGGCGCCGACGCATCGCGCGAGCATCTTCGCATTTGGCTTGAGGGTGAGCACTGGTACGCCCAGGGCCTTGGATCGACCAACGGCACGGTGCTCGAATCGGGTGCAGGCGACGGCGATACCGTAATCGAGCCGCCCCGCGACCAACGAGAGCCCGGCAAAGTCTATCCCCCCGTGGAAATCGCTAACAGTGACAGACTTCATTTGGGTCTCTATACAACGTTTCTCGTTATTGTGGACTAGTGCGTAGAGACGTGGGAAACAGGTGTCACTCGTCTTATATCATTTACGTTGCGCGCTGCACTATAAATAGCAATACGAGTCAGCTTATCGGCGAACACGTCTATCATGGGCTTTAATCGATAATCGCGTTCTCGGCGTGAGCACGCGGCCCCACCAAATGAAGGAACGTCTTGGATACCACCAACACCGCCCCTGGCGACAAACTCATCCGTCTCGACACGTTCGACACCGCCGTGGCGGTCGACCCCAGCGCCGAGGACGACGCCAAGCGACGGTTTATGACGCTTATTCTTCAGACGGCATACCGCGACGGCGGCAATATCGGACACGTGCTTCGCGCGACCAACACAAGCGGCGAGGTCTTTGCCGTCAAGCTGCTCAAGGACAACGCCATCCTTTCCGGCCAAGCCCCCGATCGCTCCGCCGAGCAAGCGGCTGCGCACCTGGCCAATACCGCCGCGTTGTTCGAGGAGTACCGTCATCTGTGCACTGTCTCGCACCTGCGCGGATTTCCGCGCGTCTATGGCTATGGATCGTGCGAGGACGACCCGCTCATCCTCATGGAGTGGGTCGAGGGCACCTCGCTCAAGCAGGCGCTGCCCTTGCTTCCGCACGATGTCTCGGGCGGGCTAACCACCCAGATGGTGGCCGCCGTTGGAAACGCCGTGCTTCGCGCACTCCTGATGACCCAGGGACTCGTAAATCCGGTCGTCCATCGCGATCTGTCGCCCGCCAATATCATGTTCCGTACCACCAGTCGAACGCTCGAGCAGCAGATCGTCGATTGCTCCTTTGACCCCTGCCTCATCGACATGGGCTCCGCGACCATGGCCCTCGGCGATGACACGATCACCCGGCGCGCCGACATCTGGCGCTTTGCCACGCCCGCATACGCCGCGCCCGAGATGCTCACGCAGGATATCGAAGGCATCGCGGCCCTTCGCCGCTCGCCCGCAATCGACGTCTACGCGCTTTCGAGCATTCTGTACCAGCTCTACAGCGGTCGCAAGCCGTTCGACGTGGAGTCGACGGGCGCCGCGGCAACCGGCTCGTTCTACCTCATAAAGACCAAGACCAAGCCGGCACCGCTCGAGCCGCGATGCGAGGGCGACAAAGCGCTTGTCCAGATCATCATGAAAGGCATCTCAGTCGAGCAGTGCGATCGTCCCACCGAGCAGCAGATGCTCGAGGTGCTCTCGGCATACTTCACCGATGCCGAATCCGAGGGCCGCGAAGGCGCAGGAGACGAAGCCGCGATTGATATCGATTCTGGCACGCACCTTAAGGTCGACGTCGCCGGCGAGCGCGCGCGAGAGATCCTGGAGCAGGCCCGGCACGATGCCATGACCCGCCGCCGCTTTATTATCGGTGGCGTTGTCGCGGCCGTTGCGGGGCTCGGCGTTATCGGGGCGGCAACCCATGGCTTTGGCATCCCCGACTACCTGGACGGCATCCGCGGTTCACTTGACGACTACACCTGGGATCAGCTGCAGGAGATTTCGCTCAAGATTAAGGCCGCCGAGACCCGTAGCGAGGCACGCGAGATTGCCAAACGCTATCATCTGCTCGATGACAACGGGCATATTCCCTATCCGTGCACCAAGCGCGTGAAGCTCACCAATGGGCTGCACGTCGGCGCGCAGCTTGTGGGCATCCGCCACGACGAGCTTCTAGACGGTACGGGCAAGGCAGGGTTAACGTTTATGTTCGACGCGGGTATTGCCGAGCGCGATGCTGCGGCTGAACCGCCGAGCGCCGGCTGGGCAGATTGCGAGCTGCGGGAATGGCTCGACGGCGACGGCCTTAAGCTGCTGCCCAACGAGTTGCGCGCACTCATTAAATCTGTCAAAAAGATCTCGAATAACGTTGGCGCTGCCAGAAGCGCATCGTGTCTGAGCGAGCTGCCCGCAACTCTTTGGCTGCCCGCCATGGTCGAGCTGTGCGGAGTGCAGCCGCCCGAGTCGTTTACCGAGGGCTTTCACAACCTGGCCGACATCTATAACGGCGAGGGCAAGGAGTATCAGCTCTTCCGTGAGCTCAAGGTAAGTCCGTATACCACGAACGAGACGTTGGTTCGCCAGTGGAAGGGCAAGGACACCTGTTGGTGGGAACGAACGGCGAGTCCCGACACATCGGAGAGCGAAGGCACACTCTATATGAATCGCGTGGGACACGACGGCGACGTCTTTACGTACGCAACGCCCGCGGAAAAGCCAAACAAGCGAACCTGCGTGATCCCCGGGTTCTGCATCTAGGCAGCGGGCGTCTTGCCGTGACGGGACCCCACCCCGGCAATTGTCTCGATCTGTAACACTAGCTCGGCAGATACGGGTCTAAATGTTACAGATCGAGACAAACCCCAACCCCGCGAGACAACATCTCAATCTGTAACAGTAAGGGGTTAAAAACCTCTCTAGATGTTACAGATCAAGACATTTGAGTTGACCCCGGGCAGTCTGTCTCAATCTGTAACAGTTAGAGGTCATATTTCCCGCCAGATGTTACAGATTGAGACATTGAGTTTCCTGCCAACTGTTTGTCTTGATCTGTAACAAATACTCGGTAAAACGGGGTCTAGTTGTTACAGATCGAGACGTTAGTTTTCGGCTGAAATATTTGTCTAAATCTGTAACAGCTATGGTTCAAAAACCGGTCCAGACGTTACAGATTGAGATGTTTGGCAGAGACGGTCACCGATTGAGCAGCCACCCTCATCTGTAATGAAAAGTCACACATTCCAACTATTACTGGACACCCCCAGGGGGTATGGGTGTATAGTATCGGCAGGTTAACAATTCCAACACCGAATCACGGAAAGGAGAAGCCATGGCTCAAGATAAGTTCGACGTGGGCGGCATGACATGCGCCGCCTGCCAGGCGCATGTGGACCGCGCCGTGAGCAAGCTCGACGGCGTCGAGAGCGTCGCGGTCAACCTGCTCGCCGGTTCCATGATGGTCGACTATGACCCCGCGCAGGTCTCCCCCGACGATATTTGCACCGCCGTCGACCGTGCCGGCTACTCGGCCTCGCCCGTCGATGCGGGCACCGGTGCCGCCGGCTCAAACGGCAGCACACAAGTCAGGTCCGGCGCCGCCCATATGGAGTCGCCGACCAAGAAGTTGGAGGCCGCCGCCTCTGCCATGCGCACCCGCCTCATCGTCTCGATCGTATTCCTCATCCCACTGTTCTACATAGGCATGGGACACATGCTCGGCTGGCCGCTGCCCAGCGTTTTCACCGATCACACCCATAGCATGACGCTCGCCCTCACCGAGCTTGTCCTGCTCATCCCCATCGTCTACGTCAACGACGCATACTTTATCAACGGCTTCAAGTCGCTCGTGCACGGCGCGCCCACCATGGACGCCCTCATCGCCGTCGGCGCCACCGCGTCGATCGCCTGGTCGCTCTACGCCATGTTCATCATGGCCGACCAGCTGGCCGCAGGTCAGGTGCACGAGGCCATGATGACGAGCATGGACAACCTGTATTTTGAGAGCGCCGGCACCATCCTGTCGCTCGTCACCGTGGGCAAATACCTCGAGACGCGCAGCAAGTCCAAAACCGGCGGCGCTATCGAGGCGCTCATCGACCTGGCACCCAAGACCGCGACCGTCGTTGCCGACGACGGTACCGAAACCACCGTGGACGTCGACAGTATCCTTCCCGGCCAGGTCCTGCGCGTGCGCCCCGGCGAGTCCATCCCCGTCGATGGCGTGGTGCTCGAGGGCAGCTCGGCCGTGGACGAGAGTGCGCTCACCGGCGAGTCCATCCCCGTGGAAAAGACCACCGGCGACACCGTCAACGCCGCCACGGTCAACCGCACCGGATCGTTTACCTTCCGTGCCACGCGCGTGGGCGCCGACACGTCGCTTGCCAAGATCATCCAGCTCGTCGAGGACGCCAACGCCACCAAGGCGCCCATCGCCCGCATGGCCGATAAGGTCGCCGGCGTGTTTGTGCCCGTGGTGTTTGCGATCTCGGCCGTGACCTTTGTGGCGTGGATGGCGCTGACCGGCAGCGTGAACGAGGCGCTCACCTCCGCCGTGGCCGTGTTGGTGATCAGCTGCCCGTGCGCGCTGGGCCTGGCCACGCCCGTCGCCATTATGGTGGGCACCGGCAAGGGCGCCGAGATGGGCATTCTGTTTAAGAGCGCCGAGGCGCTGGAGAATCTGCGCAACGTGGGCACCGTGGTGCTCGATAAGACGGGCACCGTCACCCGCGGCAAGCCTGCCGTGACCGATATTGTGGTT
>UQHQ01000037.1 GCA_900540945.1 uncultured Collinsella sp.
AGCGTCTGTTCCGCCGCGGCGATGCCTGCCGTCTGATCAAGCGCTGCAACGACTTTGGCGCCGGTGGCGTCTCGGTCGCCGTGGGTGAACTTGCCGACGGCCTGTATGTCGACCTGGACACCGTGACCAAGAAGTACGACGGCCTGGATGGCACCGAGCTCGCCATTTCCGAGTCCCAGGAGCGCATGGCCTGCGCCGTCGCCGACGGTGACGTCGAGGAATTCATGGGCTACGCCGCCGAGGAGAACCTGGAAGCAACCGTCATCGCCGAGGTTACCGCCGAGCCGCGCATGCGCATGGCCTGGAACGGCGTCGCCATCGTCGATCTGTCCCGCGAGTTCCTCAACTCCAACGGCGCGCCCAAGCACCAGGTCGCCCACGTCTGCGCCCGCAGCGTGTGGCAGCCCAGCTGGGCCGGCACCACGCTTGCCGAGCGCATGACCTCGCTCGTCACCGATCTTAACGTCGCCTCCAACAAGGGCCTTTCCGAGCGCTTCGACTCCACCATCGGTGCCGCGACCGTGCTCATGCCCTTTGGTGGCAAGACGCAGCTCACTCCGAGCTCTGCCATGGTCGCCAAGTTCCCCGTGGACGGCGAGACCACCACAGCGAGCGCTATGGCATGGGGCTTCAACCCCTATCTGATGGAGGCCGACCAGTTTGCGGGCGCCTACCTGTCCGTGGTCGAGTCCATCGCCAAGCTCGTGGCCGCCGGCTTTGAGCACAAGCGCGCCTATCTCTCCTTCCAGGAGTACTTTGAGCGTCTGCGCACCGAGGCCGAGCGTTGGGGCAAGCCCATGGCAGCCGTCCTGGGCGCCCTTATGGCCCAGGTCGACCTGGGTGCCGGCGCCATCGGCGGCAAGGATTCCATGAGTGGCTCGTTTGAAGACGAAGCCGGCGAGCTCAACGTTCCGCCGACCCTGATCAGCTTCGCTGTCGCCGTTGGCAAGGCGAACCGCGCTGTCTCCCCCGAGTTCAAGGGTCTCACGCATCGCGTCGTCCGTGTCGCCCCCGCCACCTATGGCGAGGACTACCGCCCCGATGCCCAGCAGCTGCTCGCCGCATTTGACGCCGTCGAGGCGCTCACCGCCACCGGCGACGCCCTGGCCGTCTCCACGCCCGGCTACGGCTGCGGCGCCGAGAGCCTCTTTAAGATGTGCGTCGGCAACCAGATCGGTATCGAGCTTGCCGAGGATGTGGACGTGGAGAGCCTCTTCACCCCGCTCTACGGCAGCTTTATCGTCGAGCTCGCCGAGGATGCCGAGCTGCCCGAGGTCGCCGACGGCGTTGTCGTCGAGCCCCTGGGCACCACCGTCGAGGGCTATGTCATCGATACCGGCTCCGAGGTCATCGAGCTCTCCGAGCTCCAGGAGGCCTGGGAGAGCGGCATCGAGGGCGTCTTTGCCTACCGCAGCGCCGGCGAGACTGCCAAGGTCGAGACCATCGACTTCCGTGCCAAGGATATCCACGTGTACAGCGGCGCCAAGATCG
Source organism: uncultured Collinsella sp. (assembly GCA_900540945.1). GTDB lineage: Bacteria > Actinomycetota > Coriobacteriia > Coriobacteriales > Coriobacteriaceae > Collinsella. Next base: position 1,492 of record UQHQ01000037.1, read on the forward strand.
CCCGCCCGCGCGTGGTAATCCCCGTGTTCCCCGGCAACAACTGCGAGTACGATAGCGCCCGCGCTTTCCGCGCCGCCGGCGCCGAGGCCGACACCTTCGTGATCAACAACCTCACGCCCGAGGCCGTCGCCGAAAGCACCCACGAGCTTGCCCGCCGCATCCGTGCAAGCCAGATCGTCATGATCCCCGGCGGCTTCTCGGGCGGCGACGAGCCCGATGGCTCCGCCAAGTTCATCACGGCGTTCTTCCGCGCTCCCGAGGTCACCGAGGCAGTCCGCGACCTGCTCAAGGCCCGCGACGGCCTGATGCTGGGCATCTGCAACGGCTTCCAGGCCCTGATCAAGCTCGGTCTGGTGCCCTACGGCGACATCGTCGACGCCACGCCCGATGCGCCCACGCTGACGTTCAACACCATCGGTCGCCATCAGAGCCGTCTGGTGCGCACCCGTATCTCGTCCAACCTGTCCCCGTGGCTATCGCAGTGCAGCCTGGACGACCCCTACACCGTCGCCATCAGCCACGGCGAGGGCCGCTTTGTCGCCAACGACGAGGTGCTCGCCCAGCTCATCGCCAACGGCCAGGTCGCCACGCAGTACGTGGGCGAGGACGGCAAGCCCAGCATGGATCTTTCCGTCAACCCCAACGGCTCCGCACTCGCCATCGAGGGCATCACGAGCCCCGACGGCCGCGTCCTGGGCAAGATGGGCCATGCCGAGCGTCGTGGCGACAACCTGTACCGCAACGTGCCCGAGCATGTCCCCGGCGATAAGTTCATGCCGATCTTTGAGAGCGGCGTGGCCTACTTCGCTTAATGCGTCCCATCGGGTACAATCCCCTCGGGTAACAACACCCGCCACCGGCACACCCGGTGGCGGGTTCTTTTTTGCTTCGCGCATACAGGAAGGACATCATGGAAAGCCGCAAGCCGTATCTCGCCACCCTACCCGGACTCATCCTGGGCTGCCTCGTCTGCTGTGCGCTCTGGGGGTCGGCTTTCCCCTGCATCAAGATCGGTTACGGGCTCTTTGGCATCCCCGCGCACGATAGCGCCTCACAGCTGCTCTTTGCGGGCTTGCGCTTCACACTTGCCGGCGCCCTGGTTATCGTTGGGATGAGTGCGGCCCAACGCCGTCCCCTCATTCCGCAGGCTCGTGACATCAAGCCCATCTTTGTCTTGTCACTCTTCCAGACTATCGGGCAGTACTTCTTTTTCTACCTAGGACTCTCGCGCGCCAGCGCCATGTCGAGTTCCATCATCGAGGCCAGCGCCAACTTCCTCGCAATTCTCTTTGCCGCCTTGGCATTTCACACCGAGAGGCTCAATACGCCCAAGGTGCTTGGCTGTGTGCTGGGCTTTGCAGGCGTCGCGCTCGTCAACCTTTCGGGCGCGGATGGTACCTTTGGCTTTACGCTCGACGGCGAGGGATTTATCTTGGCTTCCACTGTTGCGGGCGCCCTGTCGACCTGCCTCATTGGCATCTTCTCGCGCGAGCATGACGGCGTCTTGCTCGCCGGCTGGCAGTTTTTAGTCGGTGGCGTGGTCCTTACCGCAATCGGGTTTTTGATGGGCGGCACGTTTTTCCCCACCGAAATCGCCCCCGCCATCGCGCTCATCATTTATATGGCGCTCATTTCCGCCGTCGCGTACTCGCTGTGGTCCCGCCTGCTCGCCGTCAACCCCGTCAGCCGCGTTTCGGTCTTTGGCTTTATGAACCCGGTCTTTGGCGTGCTGTTGAGCGCACTGCTGCTCGGCGAGGGCGCTGGCACGAGCCCCGTTACCGTACTTGTTGCCCTGCTGTTGGTCTGCGGCGGCATCATCATCGTCAACAAACCCAAAAAAGCCTAGCGAACCGCCCTTATTTAGTAGAGGAGATTCGCATGCTTTAGCTTAATGGAGTACATCGGTGAGCTGAGGGCCGCAACGCACGCCAGCGTTCGCCCTTTTTTTCTAGCGTATCTGGACGCCGGCTTTCTTCTTCTCGCGCTTTACGCGGTAGAGCTCCGCGTCGGCAGCGCGAAGCAAGTCTTGCCAGGTATCGACGCCATCACCAACCCGTGCGTAGCCGATGGACATCCGCAACAGATACGGGACCTCGGCGCGCGCGAGCTCGTCGCTGATTGCCGCGCACAGACACATGATGTCCTGCTCCGCCGTCGCCTTTTGAAGCACCACAAACTCATCGCCGCCATAACGTGCGATAAAGCCACCAGACGCCGAGCAGACCTCTTTGAGCGTAGCAGATATGGCCTGGAGGGCATGATCGCCCTCAACATGTCCATACCGGTCGTTAATCTGCTTAAAGCCGTCAGCGTCCATCATAAGCAGATATACATCTTCGGCCTGATCCACATTTGAAAAGAGCGACAGCATATAGGTCTCAAAACGGTTGCGATTGTTGAGGCCAGTCAACGGGTCGGTCGAGATCAGCTGCTCCTGGTAGATGATGTAGAGCAGCAGGATGCTCAGCGTTATACCGACACAAAGGCCCGGTACCGAAAACAAAACCTGGAAGGTACCGCCCACCAGAGCGGGAACCGCAAAAAAGGCGAGGGTGCGATAAATGGCCTTCTTTTGCAGACTTTCGACTTTTCGAGTCTGAATAAAGGCATGCAAAGACGTATATATGATGTAGCAGTAGCTAACGATAGGCTGAATCATATAAAGCGCTCCGCGACGATATACGCCCTGTGCATCGATATAGAACATAGTGTGCGTCCAGTAGCTGGTAAATGCCAGCACGACCACCAATACGGTTGGCAACGTCACGAGCGCCACCCTATAGCGCGCGGTCAAAAGGCGTGAGCCCTGCACTGTCTCGGAATAGAAAAACCAAATGAGGCACGCGATGGCGAACAGCGAAAACGAGACCGCGTTGGAAATCCAGTTGGCCGTGATGCCTACAGGAGTGCTCACGCCGTCCGAGAGCGTCCAGATCATATCGAAGAAAATGTAGGCAGCAGAGGTATAGCCGAGCATGCTAAACAAGAGCTGCTGGGTACTCGAGAACAAGGAGCGACGACTTCGCGCGGCAAGCCCGATAAGAACAATCATGCATAGCAGGAATATCTCAATTTTGAGTGCCTTAACCACTAGACGCCATCCCTTCAATATCCAAGTGGTCAGAATCGCCCGATTCGTGTCTGGACAATAAACACCCCCTACTCCGCAGGGGTAAGGGGAATCATAGCAGAGCGCCTGAACGTCACCGCAAGACAGCTTTCGTTCGGGCGCTCAAACGGCGCGAGTTGCACGCCGGCATCATTGATGGGTATCGGTTGCTACTCGCCATCGATGTCGGTCGCGACGGCCTCCTCGATGGCCTCGACACCGGCTGGCGACAGATCCTCCTTGCCTTGGCAGAACTTCTTGTCGACCCAGCCGGTCAGAATCGGAGCCATGATCGCCGTGATGATAACGGCGGTGGCGATCTGAGCGTACGCAGTAGGCGCAAGCTCGGCGTAGCGCGGTGCGACCTCGGCGAGGGCAACCGGTGTGGTCATAGCCGTGCCGGCGATGGTGGAGCAAGCCACAGCGGCCTTGCCATTGCCGCCGCACAGGCGCTCGAACGCAAAGGTGATAGGACCGACGACAAACAGCGTGATAAGGCCCAGCAGGATGCCGGAAATACCGCCGGTGATAAAGCTCGAAAGACTCATGGACGCACCGAGCTGAAATCCGATAACGGCAATCGCAGGGTTGGTGCCGGGAACCAGCAGGTTCTTGATGAACGGGAAGAGGTTGCCCAGAACCATACCGATGACAAGCGGCAGGATGGAGCCGACGATGGTACCCAGCGGGATGTTAGCAAGACCCGAAACGCCCAGGATGATCATGGTGACGGCGGGGCCGGCCGTAAAGAACAGGATACCCACGGCGCCCTGCTCGGACTCGTCGCCGAACTCGCCCATGATGCCCGTGTAGAGCGCCATGTTGCAAAACGTAATGCCGCCGATGATGGAAACCGAGCTCAGGCCCAAAAGGTTGTCGTTAAAGAAATACGCAACACCAAGACCCAGCGCGGCTGCCACCACAAGCTTAGGAATCAGCACAACGATGCCGGTCTTGATGGCGCCCGGCGTGGACTTAAAGCTGATGCCAGCACCCACAAACAGCAGGATCGCGGCAACGATGGTGTTGGAACCACCGCGGCAGGCGGCGGTAAAGAAGCCGCCGATCTCGAAGACCTGCGGGCAGAAGGTATTGAGCAAAAGGCCAACGATCATCGGGTAGATCATGATGTCACCCGGGATACGCGGGACTTTGAATTTCTTTTGCTCGTTGGCGGTCGCTTCCTGTGCCATGAAACTCCCATTTCCGCTGACGCAGAACAAAAGCCCACGTCACACTTTGCTACAGTAAAGTTTGACTATGGTACCAGAAGAAGCAGACCGGCTCGGTGAGAAATTCGATTCGTTGTGCCGGGACGCTAAACGTGCCCCGCTCTTATATGAAGCTCAAAACGATATAGAACACGATGCCCGAGACGCAGCACCACAACATCGACTTTGTCTTGATTGCCACCGCCACGACGCCGGCGGCCGCAATCCAGGGAATCAAGCCCTGCCACAAGCCGGCGTCGAAAGCGCCAGGGCTTATCAAATCGTTGGCGACCAGCGCCGCAAAGGCGGCAGGCGGAATATAACCCAAGGCCTCGGTAACGCGGGGCGACAGCGTTCTCCCGCGCAAGGCAAACGCCGGGGCAATGCGGAAAAACGCGATGGCCGCCCATAACGACAGCCATAGGACCAAAAACTCATTAACGGGCATCGCGAGCGCCCCTTCCCTCGGCGAGGACATCGCACGCGAGTGCCGTGACAACGCCGACGAGCACACTTGCCGGCACGGCGATATTCGTCCACCCCAAGAACTTGCATATGGCGACGGACACCGCAGCCAAACCGGCAGCTACGACATTGCCGCGCGACAGTCGCTGCGAAAAGAGTAGGCAGATAAAGAGCGATGTGCAGACAAAACCCGCAATAGCGGTGGGAACATCGACAACGGCGCCGACGATGGCGCCCGTCGTACACGAAACGCCCCATGTTGCGATGAGGATCACGTTGAGTACAAAGGACTCGAGCGGACCCCAATCCTCCCCTTTAACCAACTTGGCAAGCGAGATGCCATATGCCTCCTCGGTAAGCGTCGCGGCAACAGCCAGCGTCTGACGCTTCGAGGCACCCCTCAGATGCGGTGCGATCGATGCCGAGTAAAGCGCAAAGCGCGAGGAGATTGCGGCGACGCTCGCGACGATCGACGCCGCAGGCACACCCGCCAGCCACAGATTGCAGATCATAAACTGCCCGCTGCCCGTCACGAACGTGCTGCTCAGAGCAAAAACCATCCAGGGTTCCATTCCCGTCTGCGCCATAATCATTCCGCACGGCGCGGCTATCGCAACATAGGTAAGCATCACCGGCCAGACGGTTTTAACGATTTTGAGCACCATAGCGTTCCTCGTCCCGACAAGATTTCCGAGCCGCATGCAACGACGCGGCAGAACCATCGCCCGATGGCAACCGAGTTCACCTACAATTGCCACCGGATCGAAAGACACAGAAAGACACAACTTTTTAGGAAGTCATTATGACAGCTATCGATCGAACGCGGGCTGCCGCGGCCTTCAAGACCTACACCGATGCCTACGATGCCGCCAATCCGCGTATCGCGCTCAAAATCGAGCATACGTACCACGTTGCCGAGGCATGCGATGCCGTGGCACGCGAACAGGGCTGGTCACCGCAGGACATTGATCTGGCGTGGCTTTGTGGGCTGTTGCACGATATGGGCCGCCTTGAGCAGCTGCGACGCTGGGATACGTTTAAGGATGCCGAAAGCGTGAGCCATGCGGCGTTGGGCGTCGAGGTCCTCTTTGGCAAAAAACCTGCAGATGCGCCCGCGGCAACAAGTATCCGCGACTTTATCGACGATCCGGTAGAAGACGAACTCATTCGAGCGAGCATTGCCTATCACAGCAATTTCCGTCTGCCCGCGCAGCTCGGCGAGCGCACGCGGCGCTTCTGCGATATCGTGCGCGATGGCGACAAGATCGACATCATGCGCACCATCGCCGACAGTACCGTCGACACCATCCTCAAAGTGAATGAGGACGCGTTTCTTGCCAGCCACTTCTCGGCACCGACGCTGGCCGCCTTTGACGAGCACCGCTGCGTCACGCGCGATGAGCGCAATGAGCCCGCGGACTACTTGGTGGGGCTTATCTGCTTTATGTTTGAGCTTGTCTATCCGGCAAGCCGCGCGCTGGCGCGCGAGCAGGGCGATATCTACCGCCTGCTCGACGCGCCCTTTGGTATCACGCGCCCCTTCACCGATTCCGCCACGCAAGCGACCTGGGAGCGCCTAAAGGACGAGCTGCGCAGCTGGCTGGCAAGTGCCTAGCACTCAAGCTGGGCCAGCAGCTCCTCAACGACCTCGACGGCGTCGCCGACGACCTTGTACTGGGCGACGCCGAAGATGGGGGCATCTGGGTCCTCGTTGACGGCGATGATGCACTCCGCACCGCCGATGCCGGCAAGATGCTGGATGGCACCCGAAACGCCGATGCTCACAAGGAGCTTAGGCGAAACCGACACGCCCGTCTGGCCAATCTGGTGGCGATACTCCAGCCAGCCCGCCTCCACGACGGGTCGCGTGCAGCCGAGCTCGGCACCCAGGACTTCGGCGAGCTTTCGCATCAAGGGTAGGTTTTTCTTGGAGCCAATACCGCGACCCACAACAACTAGACGCTCGGCATCGGCAATCGAAGCCTGCTGGCCCCATTCCTCGGCGGGAATCGAAATCTCGACACGAGCCTTGGCGTCTTCCGCAAGTAATACCTGGGTAATCGTTCCGGAGCGGCTATAGTCAAAGTCGGGCGCCTTAAAGATGCCGGGGCGCACCGTTGCCATCTGGGGACGGTGGTTGGGGCAGATAATGGTGGCCATCAAGTTGCCGCCAAACGCCGGACGCGTCTGTTGCAGCAGGCCCGTCTCCGTATCCATCGAAAGCACGGTGCAGTCGGCCGTAAGGCCCGTCCGCAGGCGCACGGCAACGCCAGGCGCCAGCTCGCGGCCAAAAGCGGTCGCACCGTACAGAATGGCTTCGGGCTTGCGCTCGGTTACCAAATCGCAGATGAGGCGAGCATAGACCTCCGCGTCGTTCTGACGCAGGCGCTCGTCACGACAGACCAGAACTTCGTCCGCACCGGCGCAAACCAGATGCTCCAGGTCCTCAAGCGAGCCCTCGGGGCCCATGCCGACCAGCGCCACCAGGCGACAGCCGCGTGCATCGGCAAGCTCGCGGCCCTTGCCCATGAGCTCGTAGGCCACCGGGGCCACGTCATCGTGCTCGTCGGTCTGAACGAATACCCAAATGTCTCGATACGCATCGAGGTCAACCGCGCCGGCGGCCTCGTCGCGCTCGATCGAAATGGCGTTGACGGGACAGGCGTCGACGCACCCGCCGCACAAGATGCAGCCGTCGGTCACATGGGCGCAGCGGTTGGGGCGCTCGCCCTCCACCACAATGCCACCCGAGGCACAGGCGCGAACGCAGCGGCCACAGCCAACGCATGCCTCGCTATCGATTATCAGTCCGCTCATCTAAGCCATCCCCTCGATAATCTTGGCAAGCTTTGCCGCCTGTTCGACCGGCGTGCCCTCGATGGCCTCGCACGTTTGGTCACGGTCGAGCACAAACGAGCGCACGACCTGCGTCGGCGATCCGGTAAGGCCGCAGCGCAAAGGGTCGGCATGCACATCGGCAGCACTGACCACCCGCACATCCGCATCTTCGGCCGCGCGAATGCCGGCGATGCTCGGCATGCGCAGCTGGCCGATCTCCTTGGCGGTCGTCATCGCGCACGGCATCTCCAGATAGACCGTCTCCTCGCCGGCGTCACAGCCGTGGACAAGCGCCAGCGAGCCGCACGTCGTAAAGCCCGCGCTCTGTACGCAGCTCACATCGGTCACGCAGGGAATCTCGAAGGCGCCGGCCAGTTCGGGGCCAATCTGGGCAGTATCGCCATCCACCGCCATCTTGCCGCAGATGAGCAGGTCGAAGTCCTCGTCGAGCGCCTCGATGCCGCATTTGAGAGCATAGGTGGTCGCCAACGTGTCCGCGCCCGCAAAAGCACGGTCGGTGAGCAGCAATGCATCGTCGGCGCCGCGGGCGATGCAGTCGCGCAGTAGCAATTCGGTTGCAGGGATACCCATCGATACCACCGTCACGTGCACATCCATGCCAAAGCCGATAAAGTCGTCCTTGAGCGCCAACGCACATTCGAGGGCACTTGCATCGAAGGGATTAATGACCGCCTGCTTGCCATCGCGCACGATGGTATTGGTTTTGGGGTCCATCTTGACCTCGGTGCTTCCCGGCACCGCCTTGACGCACACCACCATATGGAAATCACTCATCTTCACGCGCCCCCTTTCTGGACGAGTTCATCCAAGAGCTTCTCCGAAAACAGGTTGCCACGACCCAGCTGCCCGGCAGGATCGAGCTGCAGCTTGAGTCGAGCCGATTCGACCATGGCCTCGTGGCCGTACATCGTCTCCAAAAAGCCCGCTTTGATCTTGCCGACGCCGTGCTCGGCAGAGACGGCGCCGCCCATAGCCGTTACCTCCGCAGCCCACTGGGCAAACAGCTCACCGCCGCGACGGTAGTCCCGCGCATCGCGCGGCAGGATATTCACATGCAGATGGTTGTTGCCGATATGTCCCCAGGCGGCAGACTCAAGCCCGCTTTCGGCCAGCGTGCGGCGATAGAGGGCAACGACATCGGCCAGGCGCGCATTGGGCACCGACATATCCGACCCCAGCTTGGTAATGGTGGGGTCGGTGCGGCGACGCTCGTCGATGAGCATGTTGACGCTCTCGGGAACGGCGTGGCGGAAGAACCGCTGGCATTCGCGATCGACCTCGGTGCGTGCAACCCAGGTCGCGTCGTCGCGGCCGCCCGCAAGCTCCAAAACCCATCCCAGGTGGTACAGCTCCTCGGTCGCTTGCGCCTCGTCGTCGCAGTCGAGTTCCACGTAAACACAGACCTTTGCCTCATCGTCGAGTGCCGGCAGCGAGACAAACGCGGTCGACTGCTCGCGCTGGCGGCGAAGGATATCCAAGGCGCCGGCATCGAAATACTCAATAGCGGCGGCATGGGACAGCACGGGGCGCACGGAATCGGTAAAGGAAACCGCCTTGTCCTCGCTGTCGAAAAAGCAGCTCACGCCCCATACGACCGAAGGTGCCGCCTGCAGGGCGATCTCGAGCTCGGTAATGACGCCGAGTGTGCCGCACGCACCGATGAAAAGATCGATGGCGTCCATATCGTCCGAAACGAAATAACCCGACGCGTTTTTGGTCTTGGGCATGGTATAGCCAGGAAGATCCAGCTCGAGCGCGCGGCCTTCCGCTGTCACGAGCGACAAGTGGCGTGCGTCAGCGTGCGCCTGACCTCGATGAAGCTCAAGCAGGTCGCCGTCCGCCAGTGCCACGTGAAGCCCCGTAACGTGCGGGCGCATGGGGCCGTAGGCGTAACTGCGGGCACCGGAGGCATTGCACGCCGCCATGCCGCCCAGGCAGGCAGACGCCTCGGTGGGATCGGTGGGGAAGAACTGCTCAGGAGCTGCCTGGAACTCCTCATAGGCCTCAAGCGATACCTGATCCCAGTCAGCGGTCGGCAATGCCTTCTTACCCAGTTGCTTGCGCAACTCCGAAAGCACGACGCCCGGCTCCACGCGCAGCAGAAAACGGCCTCGCTCGTCGCGGCGAAGACCCAGGTAGCGATTCATACGAGAAGTGTTGAGGATATGCCCGCCGTGAGGCACGGCGCCGGCAGCCAGACCGGTCCGAGCACCCTGGACCGTTATTGGAACATGCTCGGCATGGAGCTTTCGCAGAATGGCGCGGACTTCGTCCTCCGTTGTCGGAAACGAGATGCTCGACGCCTCGCCCGATGTGCGAGATTCATCGCGACCATATTCTTCGAACTCGTCGCCGAAGGGTTTGATGGCTGCAGACACGCGAACTCCCCCTTTAGTTAACTACAGTGTTTGCAGGGAGATGTTACCGCATCGTTTCGTCGACGTGACTGAGACCGTCTCCATAATTGGCGAATTTTACGTTTGCGCAATTCGGCGAGCGGCGGCGTTTTCTCGGCAGGCGCTCTATTTAACGCGCTCCTTTCCATCGCAGCCACGCACACAATTGGCGCTCGAAAAAACTTGAGATATTTTTTAGCGTCTCTCACCTGCGGCGATGTAAACCCGTCAAGCATTTGGTCAGAAATTGGTCAAGTTGTGGCTGATACGGTCGGCATCGACAGCCAAAACCAATAGAAGGTTTGGCCCAAAAACAGGGAGGTTCCCATGGCATATTACTGGCCCCAGTACGGCATCGCCATCGAAGTTGACGATGACCCATATCTTCTGCCCTTCGATGAGGAGGCATTTCCCGATGCGGCTGTCTATCACGTCACCACCGACGTGATTTGCGATCCCGAATCGTTTTCGACACTCGCCCACCACATCGCCCACATCCACGACATCAAACTCGACCCAAACTTCGACGAGCTCATCTACTCGCGACGCCTCATGCTCCACATGCTCTTTGGCGCCGATCCGTCCACGTTCGCGCGCGTCTATACCACTAAGGATGCCGCATGAGCGTAAGGAAGCAGTCGAGCCCCCTAGGGTCAAAACATCGAAAAAGGCTCGGCGCCGTCTGTTTGGCCATCGCCTGCGCCCTTATCGCCGTCGGCCTTTACGCTTGGCAGTCAAAGCCTGTCGCCGAGACGGGTGCCTCGGTCACAGCGGCAGAGGGTAAGTCGCGTCAGGAAATCCAGGACGAGCTCGATGCCATCGTCCGCGACAACATGATGACGATCTCGGTCGCACCGGTCGCCCAGCTACAAAAAGGCGGCAAGCTGCGCGTCAACGTGCAAAACGTCCAAGATAACAAGTTTCCCCAGCGTTTCCGCGTGATCCAAAACGACGAGACCATCTATGAATCGGGCGTGGTCGAGACCGGCAAGACCGTTGAGACCTGCCCCGCAGGCGACATCAAAGAAGGTGAGGCGTATATCGAGATTCAAGCGCTCGACGCCAAGACCTACGACGCCCATGGCAATCCCACGCGCATCAAGGTGCGAGTTGCGCAGGCCGAAGACTAGATCTGCCACCCGTTGCGAAAACGCGCACCCACGCCGCTTTCGTCTAACCATCACGGAAACGGTCCGTGACGAATAGAAAGGAACGATTATGGACATCACCGGGAACTTGAGCGGAACCAGGGCGCTCGTCGTGGGCGCGGGGCTGATGCTTGCACTCTCAATGGGTGCCGCGCCGACCCCCGCCCTGGCGGAGGGACGCACTGGAACCACCAACGTGACTATCAGGACCCAAATCGACAACATCAAGTTCAAAGCCCCGACCGTCATTCCGTTCGTCGCTAAGGCAGACGGCACGCTCCAGGGCCCTTCCGAGAATACAACCACCATCGACAATCTTTCGGCCTATGGCATCCACGTTACCAACATGAAGATTGCCGCCCAGAAGTCCTGGAGCATCGTCGCCGACGCCAAGACGGGGACCGCCCAGAACTCCATCGATTTTAAGGTTGGTCCGGCCAAGGCACTCCAAGACGCTCACGCCGCGACGCAGGAAGCGGGCCTCGACCTTTCCAAAAATGCATCCTTCGACATGGGCTACCAGGGCATCGCCGATGGTACGGACAAGATTAAGCTCAAGACAAGCGGCAATGTCGCCCGCGTCACGCGAGACATCTTCCATGTGACTGGCGAGGGCGACCAGGTCGCAAGCATTACGTGGACGGTCGAGCCCGGTGCGCACACGGCCTAAGGCGATGGTCCTTGCCGTCATCATCGGCGTTGTAACGTTTGCCCCGATCGCCGCCTTTGCCCAACAAGAGCAAGCGCAGGCTGCCACGCAAGTGACTGTCGATCTATCGGAGCTCGAACGCAGTGGCCAACATGAGCCCCTCGCGCAAACGGGCGACACGCGACAGCTCCTGGCAGCAGGAGTCGCCGCGGCAGGCGCAAGCGCCATCGGCCTTGGCCTGCGCATGAAACGCAGCCAGTAGCCGCGAAAATCGAGACCGTCCAGAACAGGTAAGGAGAACCCATGGCATCAAAGAACCTTTTGCCCGTTGCCGCGCTCTGCAGTGCGTTTGCCACCGGCATGCCCGTCGCCGCTCTAGCGACACCCGCCGCGGACGTCCCCTTACCTGCCGTCAACTGTCTCGCCACAAACCAGATGAGCACCATCGCGCGCCAACGCTTCTCGCTTGCGCAGGCAAGCATTTCGACCTCGGGGTGCCTCCGTCGCTGCACGAACAGCTCGATAGTCGTGGATACCGAGCGCTCAAGCACAGCGGACGGTCCCCTAACGGGATGCGTTATCTGCACATGGCGCGCAGCTGCAACTGATGCCGATGGCGATTCCTGCGACGTGAAACTGTGTCTCGACATCACCCTGTCCGATGACTCGGCGGACGGGGCAACAGTCGCCTTCGACAGCACGTTTTTCGAAAACGGAGGGGGTGTATGCCTGGGCTGCGTCCCCTCGAGCGCCGATGGCACGCAGCCCGCTATCTCATTCACCGCATCGCTGAAAATGACCAAGGCGGGCACCGACGCCACGGCAAATGGCGAGATCGCTCTGATGTTCTACGCGAGCGGCACAGAAAGCCAGGAGATTCGGGGCAAACAGCGGACCGGATCGCTCAGCCTGACGCGAGGGGCAGACCCCGGTCCTGTCGATATCAGTGCCGAAACGCAAGATGTGCATCACGTCCTTGTCGATCCGGCGCTCCTCGAGATGGAATGGAGCGGAGTAGGAGCGGTCGGACTCGCCCCCTCGACGGGTGACATCGCAAGCGACTCCAGCGAGAGCAGCGGTGAAATAGCGCCTGGGGACAATGGCGCACCAGGCGGCATAACACCGCCATCGAGCGGTCCTTCAGCCACTTTCAGCGAGCCAAGCGAAACAGCCACCGCAGTGGGCGGCACGCAAGCTGGCGAAAACTTGGGGTGTCCCATGCCGGCAGACATCGACGAGGGCAATTGTTGCATGATGGTCGCGCTCGACCGCACGGAAACCGTCGACGCCGCGAGCATTGAGGTCACCGCTGCCGATAAGCCCGTCCGCAAAGCAGCCATTATCGCATTCCCTAAAACCGTCGAAGTTGTTTTTCTGCCATCGGGCGAGGTCGTAGCCCCCACCTTGCTCACCTTGCTTGGGGCAAAGGGCACGGCCAACCAAATCGACAACCTCACGGTCGCCGACCCTGCGACCACCGCAAAACTGCACCTGTATGCCGTAACCTCGGACGGAGGCAAAACCGAGGAATTCGACGGTGAGAATCTCCTGAATAACCGGATACTCCATAAAATGGAAGACGTCTCGTATCAAATTGAGCTCGTGGGATTTGACCGAGCTCGAGATGCCGATATCATCGCCGCGGCCATTGAGTCCCCGCAGCGACTCATGACGCTGTGCTTCGATTACAGCCCCTATGTCGTGATGGGAGGCTGAGGCTCGGGCACCAAATGCCGTCATTAATACCACTTATATAACGTATAGGATGAGGCATGACGCACCCTGCAGCCCGTTCTGCTACGATTGCCAGGTTGGCATCAATATGGGAGGGTTCATGCCGGGTTTGGGAACGGTCATCAACGTCGCACTTTTGATTGCGGGCGGACTGCTGGGCCTTATAGGCGGACGCTTTATCACACCCCGCATCCAAGACACGCTCATGAAGGCGTCGGGGCTGTGCGTTTTGTTTATCGGACTGGGCGGCACCATGCAAAAGATGCTCGTCATTGACGGGAAAGCGCTGGAGACCACCGGCACCACCATGCTCATCGTCTCGTTTGCCCTCGGCTCGCTCATCGGCGAGGCCGTTAACCTGGAAGCCGGCATCGAAAACCTGGGCGAATGGCTCAAGCGCAAAACCGGCAGCGAGGGAGACAACGAGTTCACCAATGCCTTTGTCTCGACATCGCTGACCGTCTGCATCGGTGCCATGGCTATCGTGGGATCAATCCAAGACGGCTTGCTCGGCGACTGGTCCACGCTTGCCCTCAAGGGCGCGTTGGACTGCATCATCGTCTGCACCATGACGGCTTCGCTCGGCCGCGGCTGCATCTTCTCCGCCCTGCCCGTTGCCGTATTCCAGGGAACGATTACGCTGTTTGCCGGCGCGCTCTCCCCCATCATGACCGCCGCCGCCCTCGACAGTCTATCGCTCGTGGGCTCTATACTCATCTTCTGCGTCGGCGTCAACCTCATCCGTCCTCAGACCTTCCGCACGGCCAATATGCTCCCCTCCGTTGTCATAGCCGTCATCTACGCCCTCCTGTTCTAAATCTATCTACGTAGCGGTATCTCGAACACCTGTTTGATGCTGTGCTATGATATGAGGTCACCGAAGCTGCGTTAGGAGAGGAGAAACGGTGGCCGACCAGGACATCAAGATGCTCATCGAGCGCATTATGGCCGAGGCCCGGACCCATCAGTCTGCTCGCTTCTCAAACGAAGTCTATGCTGACGAGCCGATTCTCAAAACCGGTCGTCAGATGCAGAACTTCCTTCCTGACCAGTACCGCAAAATGCGTGAGATATCGCGTTGGCAAGAAGACCCCAAGGGTGGCGCGGGACGTTGGCTTTCGGAAGCCGAGCTTTTCTACCGCCAAGGCCTGCTGATGGCCGACTTTGAGGACGACTGTCCCTACAACGGCACATTCAAGTCGTACTTTCCCACCTATAACGCCATGAGCGATCGGCAGCTGCGCGGCTATTTTACCTGGCGCACCCAAGTGCGCCGCGGAACCGTCGAGGAAACGTCTACGTCCTTTGCCTTTCTGTATCTCTATGAGCTGATCTGCGGCATTGGCGTAGATGACCCACTCGATGGTTTTAACAAAATCAAGGCCTTTTGGGATGCCTATCGCGCCTTTGAACCCGGCATCGACCGGTTCGCACGCGTGTGGCTGCAGGACTACGCCGTGTTCCACGGACTCGACCCCAAGCTGCTTCGCGACTCTAAAACCGTCATGTTCGATAACGCCCTTATCGAGCTGCGGCGTGCGGCGCGAGACCTTGCGCCCGCGCCAACGCCGTCAGACCTGGCGCCTGCGCGTCGCAAGACCTCCGAGCCCACGCTCCCCCTTCCGCCCGACGAGGCAGGCGAGGAGCGACTCATGACCGCTATAAACGCCCTCTCCACGTACAACCTGAATAACTCGCGGCTCGACCGTTCCCACCATCGCGACCTGCGCCACGTGGCATGCGCCGTGTATGTCCGTATGGCGCGCTACTATGACACGCACCGAAAGACCGGCATCGTAGCGAGCTTGTTTGGGGAGGAGACGGCCATGCCCTACACCATGTTTGCCTCGGCCGTGTTCTTTGCGCCCGAGCGCCACGAGGACTGCGAATATCGCCTGGACCCCATTCACATCTATCGCTGCCAAAATGGCTTTTGGGAATGCATGCGCATCCACGGCAGCAGACAAAAAAGTAGCAAGCTCGGTGAGATGATGCGCGCCTGCGACCAACGCCTGCGCCTGGCCCTAGACCCCACCCATCCCCTAAAGGAGGAGAAGGTCCCCAAATATCTGGCCAAGATCATCG
The DNA here is from genome assembly GCA_900540945.1 of uncultured Collinsella sp. Taxonomy (GTDB): domain Bacteria; phylum Actinomycetota; class Coriobacteriia; order Coriobacteriales; family Coriobacteriaceae; genus Collinsella. The sequence goes on from UQHQ01000037.1 coordinate 17,148, forward strand.
ATGACGAGATCGTGGCATGGCTTTCGTGGGACGCCGCGCACCAGCCTGTCAAGATCGATATCGATTTGAGTCAGCTGGGGCACATTCGGAGCGCCGCCGCGCAAACGCGTGAAGCGCTTTTGATTGATGAGGAGCGCGAGGATGATGTGCCTATGGAAGCCGAGGCGACGCTTATCGAGCAACCGAACACCGAGTCTACGCCCAGCATGTCCGCCGGACCTGGCGAGATGGCCACACGGCAAGACGAACCCGACGAGCCGACTGTCTCCACCGAAGAGTTTGGCGTCGTGGCACCGCTCCTCGCACCGACGCCCGTGTTCGCAGCTGCTGCGCCCGCTGACGCCACGAACGAACTCGCGCCTGCCGCAGACGCCTATCTCCGCGCGTTGCTCGAGCAGAACGCGGCCCAGACGGCATTGGCGGTGGCACAGTCGGGCAAAAGCGAGGACATGCTCGTCGATACCATCAACGAGGCGCTCTTTGACCTGGTGGGTGACACCGTAATTGAATTTGGCGCGGCAGGACCGCACATTATCGAGGACTACGAAGCAGACGTGAGAGGATACCTAGACCATGAGTGATACCACATCCGCAGCACCCCGTGTGCCCAAGCGCGTCGCCGCCGTCATTCTCAACTCGCTCAAGGGCGGCGTGGTCCCGCGCATCGGCCTTCCCTACATCACCGTAGGGCGCGAGGTAGAGATCCGCGCCCTGCTCACCGACCTGAGTCTCATCGCCGACGGCGGCGCGAGCTTCCGCTTTCTGGTCGGTCGCTACGGCGCCGGCAAGAGCTTTTTGCTCCAGACCATCCGCACGCACGCCATGGGTGAGGGATTCGTCGTCGCCGATGCCGACCTATCCCCTGAGCGCCGCCTGCAGGGCGGCCAGGGGCAGGGCCTTGCCACCTACCGTGAGCTCATCCGCAACATATCGACTAAAACGCGCCCCGAGGGCGGTGCACTCAACCTTATCCTGGATCGCTGGGTCGCCTCGTGTGCCGATGCCGATGAGTCTGCCGTCAATGCCCAACTGGCCCCGCTCGAGGAAATGGTCCACGGCTTCGACTTCGCCCGTATGCTCCGCCGCTACCGCGCGGCCGTATCCGAGGGCGACGAAGAAGCTATGAGCCGCGTGACCAAATGGATTCGTGGCGAGTACCGCACCAAGAGTGAGGCACGCGCCGAGCTGGGCTCCTCGACCATCATCAGCGATGACGACTGGTACGACTACGTTAAGCTCATTGCGCGCTTTTTGGTCTGCAGCGGCTACAAGGGCATGCTGGTGCTCATCGACGAGCTCGTGAATCTGTATAAGATTCCCAACGCCATCACGCGCCAATACAACTACGAGAAGATCCTGACCATGTACAACGACACGCTCCAGGCCAAGGCGCAGTACCTGGGCATGATCATGGGCGGCACGCCAACCTCCATCGAAGACCGCCGCCGTGGCGTGTTCTCCTACGAGGCCCTGCGAAGTCGACTCGCTCAGGGCCGCTTTGCACGCGAGGACCTTAAGGACATGCTCGCGCCCATCATCCGCCTGCAGCCACTCACCTACGAGGAGTTGCTGGTGCTGATCGAAAAACTCATGCAGATCCATGCCGGATACTTTGGCTGGACGCCCACGCTTACCGAGAACGACTTGGTAGACTTTCTCAAGATTGAGTTTGGCCGCGTGGGAGCCGATACGCACCTGACGCCGCGTGAGGTCATCCGTGACTTTATCGAGCTGCTCGATATCCTGTGCCAGAACCCCGATGCAAACGTGGCCGAGTTGCTGCAAAGCGTCGGCGGCGACGCGCTGGCACCGGGCAGACTCTC
>UQHQ01000038.1 GCA_900540945.1 uncultured Collinsella sp.
CCGGCGGCAGAAGGCCAAGGGGGGGCTGGGGGGAGAAGAAGCCGTACTATGCGGCGGGTCCTGTGTCCGTCGCTGGCCAAGTTGAGCTTTACGACGTACAGTTTGAGGGCTCTCCCGCCACCAATGGCGTGCACGTGGGCGATACGCTCAAGACCAAGGTACGCAAAAAGGACGGCTCGAACTACAGTTATATCGAACGTACCGACAATGTGACCTATCAGTGGCAGTATGCAAATACCAGCTCGAGCTACGACTCCGCTTACACCGATATCCCCGGTGCTACCAAGGCTACCTATACCGTTGACGCCGTCTATGCCGGCAAGTACCTGCGCGTGAATGTGACGAGCGAAAATACCGTTTTCAGCACGCAGAAGAAGAGCTCGTACAGTACGCAGTCCGTTGCCCCGCTCGGCCCCGTGACGCTCAAGGGTCAGTACAAGCTGGCGGGCATCGAACTTGCCGATAAGAACGTTACGCTGAGTGTGGGCTCAAAGATCACGCCGAGCGTGCAGGTTCCGGGCAGCTGGTCGGGCTCGACGAAGGACGTGCCCGACGATGCCGAGTTGACCATGGCGTGGTACGCCAAGGGCGAGGGCGATGCCGATTGGACCGAGCTCACCGACGGCATCGATACGACCGATGGCAGCCTGACCATTTCGGACGCGCTTGTTGGCAAGCGCATTAAAGTTACGGCGAGCGCTCTCGATAACACGGTTGAGTGGGTTTCTTCCGATAGCGTTACCGCGGCGGGGGAGTATAACCTGCTGCGCGTGACCACTACGCCGCAGATCAATAGCGATTCGATCCATCTCGTCTCGGGTGATAGCGTTAAGGCGACGGCGCAGGCTAAGCGCGCTGACGGCTCGACCACCAACGGTATCGACGTCACCGATCAAGCGACTGTTGTCTGGTACGCGGCTGACGACGCGAAGGCCTCTGCGGCCGACTGGACACTTCTGCCCGACATGTCGGGCGCCACGGCAACGGTTTCGGCTTCTGCCGCGGGCAAGTATCTGAAGGCTGTCGCCACGAGCGGCAGCTCGACGGTCGAGCTTGTCTCTGCCAATCCCGTGATCGCCGCAGGCTCTCTTGAGGCCGCAGTCCAAAAGCTCAACGATGCCAATAAACAGATCGCCGTTGATTACAGCGCTAAGGGCGGCAACGTCAATGACGCGCTGAAGGCGCAGCTTGCCGATCTGGGATTTACCGATATTGACGTCAAGGTCTCCGAGGGCGGCGTTGCCTTTAATGCAGAGGATGACAAAGCCACGGTCGGTATCTCCGACGCTCAGGATAAGACCAACGGCGATGTGACCTTCTTCTTCATTGACCCCAACGACTACACCGGTTACAACATCGACGGTCTGCGTAGCGCCGAGGTCGTGTTTGAGCTGTCGCGTGGCGACGAAACCGAATACTATCAGCCCAGCAAGACAGTGCAGGTTGCTTGGGACGAAGCCCGCGTTCAGCAGATGCTCGACGATGCTGCCGAGCAAATTGCCATAGGCTACGCTTCGGGCGATTCGGCCGAGTCCGTCACGTCGAATCTCACGCTTCCGTACCGCGCAGGCTCCAAGAGCAAGTTCGAGGTTGAATGGAAGAGCTCCGACGGCGATGTCATTTGGCCGTCCGGTTATGGCTGGGACGACTACACCGGCAAGGTGACGCGCTTTTCGAGCGATCGCACCGTAACGCTGACCGCGACCGTTTCGTTTGTGAGCGGTGGCCCGTCTGACGTTAAGGGCGCGCACGACTTCACCGTGACCGTCAAGGGTGATCCCGAGAAGGTCGCCGCCGACAAGAAGGCGCTGCAGGAGAAGGTCGATGCGGCCTTTACCTACGACAATATCAAGTACTCCGGCACCGACGCGGTCGCTAACAAGGATGGCCTGACCGCCGATCTGCAGATGCCGCGCACGAGCACGCTTAATATCGACGGCAAGTACTACAAGGTCGAGTACTCCGCCAGCACCGATGACATTACGTTCAACGGTTACAAGGGCACGGTCTACCAGCCGCTGCCTGGCGCCGAGGCGGCGAAGACCAAGATCACCCTTACGGTGACCGATAAGTCCAACGCCGAGGTCACGGCAAGCAAGACCCTCGACTTTGCGATTTCTCCGCAGGACCAGGGCGAGCTCGATGCCGAGCTTTCTCTTATGGAAAAGGCGAAGGCCGGCTATGCTGCCGCCATTCTGAATGGCCAGGACGCCAATGCCGTTTCGGCGGACATGCACGCGTTCCAGAAGGCGTATCTCGATGCCGACGGCAACCTTGCCTGGAGCTACAACAAGACGACGACCGATTCGACGTCCCTTGGTATTGTTCCGGAGGATCTGCCTGGCTATGACGCGATGTCCGGGCAGGATTGGCGTCTGTTTAAGTCGAGCAACAGCTCTATTGTCTCCGCAGAGAATCTCAAGGTCACGCAGCCGCAGTACAACACGAAGGTTGTCGTTTCCTCGCGCCTGACGAGTGAGAAGTACGCTCGCTATGCTGAGCGCTATCCCGACAATGCCACGTATGCCAAGCTTGCCAACCAGGATGTCTCGGCAACGTTGACGGTCGTGGGCACGAGTGGTCAAAACAGCCCCGAGGTCACAGCGACGTGCTCGGTTATTGGCGTCGACGCCAAGGGCAAGCAGCAGACGTGGGCTGCCGCTTCGCAGTACACGCTCAAGAACGGCTCGACTGCCGCCGATCTTTCCGAGGAGCTCTTTAAGCAGGCTGGCCTCAAGGCCGACTACGACCCCAACGGCTCTTGGGGTTGGGTGCTCAATTCCATTACGTCGCCTTTCGATGCCGATCGCACCCTTGCATACGACCATGCTACGGGTGCCTATTGGCAACTATTCATCAACGGCGTCGCTGCGTCGGTGGGCGCTGGCAACTACAAGCTCGAGGCGGGCGACTCTGTCGTCTGGTGTTACTCGAAGTACGGTGACGCTGCGCCCACCGACCAGCTTTCGGTAAGCTGTACCGTTGTCGGTCAGGACGCTTCAGGTGCTCAGCAGACGTGGGCGCAACCTACGACCTCGCTGGTGGAAGAGGGCGCAACTGCCGCCGATCTTTCCGAGCAGGTCTTTAAGCAGGTCGGTATTGGCGCCGACACTGGCACGGGCTCGTACGGTTGGTTCCTCAATTCGTTGACCTCGCCGTTCGAAAAGAACGTGACGCTTTCGACCGAGCAGGTTAACGAGAGTACCTGGAAATACTGGCAGTTCTTTGTCAACGGCAAGATGGCCAATGTCGGCGCCGGCAACTACACGCTCAAGGCCGGCGATGAGATTGCCTGGGTCTATGGTTCCGATGGCACCATGCCCGGTCAGGTTTCTGTCTCGATGGAGATCATCGGCAAGAAGGACGATAAGGCACAGCGCTGGACCGATCCTTCGAAGCAGGTGTTTGTTGGGGGCACGACGATCAAGGACGCCACTGCCGCCTACTTTGATGCCTTGGGCATCAAGTCCGAGATGTACGATCAGCTGGGCTTCTGGGGCGTTCACAGCCTTGTCTCTCCGCTTGACGGCACTAAGTTGGCCGGCGCTTGGTCGTACTTTGTTAACGGTGTTCCCGGTTCTCAGCTCGATAGTGACTACGTGCTCAAGTCGCGTGACGAGATCGTCTGGGCTTATGCTGCCGGCGATACGGTGCCTAATCCCGACGAGGTCGTAGTCAATCCGAGCGCCCCACGTCCGACCGATTGGAAGTCCGATTGGGACGGCAAGTCCAATGCGGCGGTCGAGAACGTTTCGACGCCTACGGGTGCGCTAGCGAGCTCTTGGACGTTCGACTGGAAGGCGTATTCTGGTTCGGCGTATCCCAACGCGAGCGAACCTATTGTCGTGAACGGCAACGTGTATCTTGCCGTCAACAAGCGTTTGCTAAAGATTGACGCCAAGTCGGGCAAGGTTCTTGCCGAGTCGAATCTTAAGGCTGCGGTCGGTTACACCTCGCGCCCGATTTATGCGAACGGTTTGGTTATCGTTCCGCTTGACGGCGGTGCGGTCCAAGCCCTGACGGCTGACGCGCTCACAACGGTTTGGGTCACTGACTCCGTGAGCGAAACTGCTCAGTCGAATTCTCAGCTGACAATTGATGGCAATTATCTCTATGTCGGCACCGTTGATGTCGACTATGGAACGAGTACGTACAATAACGGTCATCTGACGCGTATTAATATCCTGACCGGCGCTGTTTCTTGGCAGCATGTTAATGCTGATGAGGGCTATTACTGGACAGGCGCTACGGTGGGCGATGACTATGTCTTGGTTCCCACCAGTGCCGGTACCGTCGAGATGCTCAGCAAGTCTTCGGGCGATGTGCTCGGAAAGGTTTCGGTTGGTGCTGTTGTCAACTCCACCTGCGTGCTTTCGGCTGACGGCAGCCATGCCTATCTCATCTCGCGCGACGGCAAGCTGCACGTCTTGGCGATTTCTGATGGTGACTCACGCGATGCGGATGCCGCTTCGCGTATTACCGAGGAGCGTGTGGTCGACCTTGGCCTTACGGGATGTGCATGCGTGCCTACGACGACGTATGATGGCAAGCTGATTGTTGGCGGCGAGGTTGCTGGCGGCTCTGCGCTGGCGATTATTGATCCGGCCAACAACTTTGCCAAGACGCTGGTTTCGTCTGCTGATGGCACTGCGCTTCCTGCTGGCGGCATCAAGGGCGCTCCGCTCGTGAGTGTCCAGGGCAAAGACGCGTATGTCTACTTCACGGTTAACTACGGCGAGAGCCCTGATTTCGTTAACTACACCTCAGGCGGTGGCGTATATCGTTACAAGTTGGGTGACGCTGAGGCTTCTGGTGTGTTTAGCGCAACGGGCCACTACAACTTCTGTGACTCGCCAATCGCTTGTGATGCCCAGGGCAACTTGTACTACATCAACGACTCAGGCACGCTGTTTAAGCTGAATGCTGGCGTTAAGGTTTCGTTTAGCGCTGGCGAGGGGTCCAAGGTCGATTTTCAGACTACGGCCGCCAACGGCTCTGTCGCCAAGCCTGCCGATCCGACGCGCAAGGGCTACACCTTCGCTGGTTGGTATACCGACGAGGCTTGTACGGAGGCGTATGACTTTAGCGTTGCGGTGACGGCTGATATGACGCTGTATGCCAAGTGGATCAAGAATGCTGTTAACCCTGGTGGTAACGGTGGCTCAGGCTCCGCTGGCGGCAATGGCGGTTCGGGTAATGCTGGTGCTGGTTCCGGCTCCGGTAACGGCACAAACGGCCAGCAAACTGGCGGTGCTGTTGCTCCGGGTAAGAAGCCGGTGTCGTCTACCACGGCTACGACCGAGACCAAGGACGATAAGGATTCCAAGAAGAAATCCGATAAGTCCGGCAAGAAGGACAAGAAGTCCGGCAAGAAGGATGACAAGTCCGGCAAGTCCGACACGGGCTCGTCTGCATCGACCGCTGCCAGGAAGTCCGCTGCGGCTCCCTCGCAGGAGTCTGGCTTCAACCCGCTCGCCATCGCCGGCGTGGCGGCCGGCGTGATCGGTCTCGCCGTCATCGGCGTGTTCGTGTTTACCAAGCGTCGGTAGGTGGGGGCTGTGTCCAATAAGCCACAGGACGTCGAGTCCAAGCAGCCCGACTCGTCGTTCATCCAGCTTGACGATACAAAGCAAAAGGGCGCCGCTTCGGCGGCGTCCGCCCCTCGGCGCAAGGTGCTTGTTGGCGCCCTGACGGCCGCCTGCACCGTTTTGATCGTTGTGTCGCTAGGCTTTGTCCAACCTTCTTCCAGCGGTGCTTGGTCCATCGATTGGATCACTCGGGCCGTGGCGGGGAAGAGCGTTGCCGACTCTGGCTCTGCTGCCTCTCACAAGACAGAGGCGGGTTCCTCGTCTTCTGATGCCGCGGACTCTGAATCCAAGGAGTCGGATGAATCGGACTCCAAGAACGATTCCGAATCTTCGGATAAGGACTCCAAAAAGGAATCGAAGGAGAAGAAGTCCGAAGACAAGGGCGGCAAGACGTCCAACAACGCGTCTGCTGGACAGGGTTCTGAATCCGCCGGTGGATCGAGTTCTTCTGACGGCTCTTCTTCGGGCGGCGGCTCGGCGTCTGGCGGTGGGTCTGCATCCAACAGTGGCAGCGCCTCTGCGGGCAATCAGGGCGGCTCGCAGCAGCCTGGCTACGTCACGGTGACGGTTTCGGTCACATCGAGCGCTGTGGGCAATCCCGTGTCTTCTGGTGGCACCTTCACCTTTAACGAGGGCGCTACGGTCTACGATGCCCTGTGCGCCCTGGGGCTTTCCGTGAATGCGCATGGCTCGTCGTACGGCACGTATGTCGCCGCCATTGGCGGTTTGGCCGAGAAGGAGCACGGCGGCACGAGTGGCTGGATGTACTCCGTCAACGGCGTGGCGCCCAACACAGCGTGCAGCAATTACGTCCTGCACAACGGCGACAGTGTCGTCTGGTATTACGTAACGGGCTAAATGCCTCGACATAACACGCCAAGCGGGCGGTTCGGACAAACATCCGGGCCGCCCGTTTTTCATGCGTAGAGGACTGGGTCGCCGGGTCTCTCGGCAAACAAAAAACCGGTTGGAACGAGAATTCCAACCGGTTATACCTTCAAGCAAATGTCGAACAAACTACGACTGTGCGCCCTCGAGGAATAAGCGACGGCTAAAGTAGTTGTACCAGGTGACCAAGAACGTTGCGATTGCCTTCATGGCCTGGTAGCCGATGCTCAAAAACGTGACGCCCACAAACATGTACAGGTCGTTGAGGCCCAAACCAATCACCGACAGGATGGTGAAGATCGTGAACTCGCGCTTGCGGCTCATGCCCTCACGGTGGTCGAACACGTACTTCATGCTGAGCCAGTAGTTGACCACGACGGACGTGGTAAACGAGATCGTGGTGCTCATCAAAAAGTCGAGGTGGAACAGCTCGACGAGCGCAATGAGCATACCCCAGTCGATGCCAAAGGAGATAAGACCCACGACAGCGAACTTGAGGAATTGCTTGGTATGAGGTCGTGCCAGGGCCTTGCGCACGTAATCACATCCAATGCGTTGACGAATCGAGCAGAGGATACTTTAGAGCTTTTGCAAGGGAAACGTAAGGGCTTTGCCAAGAACTATACGAACTCGCCAAATATTCAAGGGGTAATCCGCAAACGTTGCAAATCTTACCGTAAACGAGCAAGGCCCACGAACAACGCAGTGCTCGACGTGCGTCATCCGTGGGCCCCGTAGCTGTGCGGAAAAGTCGAGCTACTTGGTCTCGTCGCCCTCCAGGAAGATCTTTCGGGTCACAAAGTTGTAGACCATAACAAGCGCGGTGGCGCAAATCTTGGCGATATTGGCCTCGAGCCCCAGGCCGGCGTTGAGCGCCAGCACGATACCGTCGTTGAGTGCCAAGCCAATAACGGACAACACGACAAAGATGATGAACTCGCGGCGGCGGCTCATGCCCTCCTTGTGTGCAAATACGTACTTCATGCTCGCGACGTAGTTAAAGATGAGCGAGACGATAAAGCCACTGGTGTTGGCGATCAGGATATTGAGGCCCAGGCCGTAGTGGAGCAGATTCATGATGCCAAAGTCGATGACGGTGGCAATGACGCCGACGACGCCAAACTTCATGATCTGCGCAAGGAGCTTTTGCATGGTACCTGCCTTAGGGTGGCGCCGGGGCGCCGTGGGGATGACAAACTCAGCAAGTTTAGCCAATCCGCGCAGGCGGGGCTAGACGCGCTCCTCTATAGCACCGTTTCTATATGCATCGAGCAGTTGGCGCAGGTCCTGGATCTGGCTGCGAATCTTGACGCCGGTATCGGTGTCGCTCACCATGCGGCGCCGGTCGGCCTCGTCAAAGCGGTTGGTCTCGCTTTCGATGTCCACGTTGCGGGTGAGCGCCTCGGCAACCGTCGTAAAGGCCCGGTGCGACTTAAGACGGCATCCGCGCGAGCTCGAGATAAGCGTGTAGCCGGCGATGCCTGGTTTGGGATGGTAGGCGCGACAGAAACCGCCATCGATGACCAGCAGCTTACCGTTGGCGCGGATGGGCTGCTCGCCTTTGGTGGTCTTGACCGGGGTGTGGCCGTTGATGATGTGGCCCGTCGGCGAGCAGGCCATGGGTGCGACGCCAAACTCGCGCATGATATCGTCGCAAACGGACGAGGACGTGGTGAGCGTATAGTACGGGTCCATCGGCTCGACCCACGTGCTCTTGTCGGCGATGTAGGCGCGCTCGAACGTGCGCACCACGCGTCCGCTGGCGGGTGAGTTAAAGCCGATCCACAGGTACCACATCCAGTCGAGGGCATCGCGGTCGCCAACGCGCCAGGCGCGGCGGGCGATATAGTCGCAAAAATCAAAATAATCGCGCCCGGCGTGCCAGGTACCCAGGCAGTTCATGCTGCTAAAGGTACCATCCTCGTTGAGCGGCACACAGCCATGGAACAGCAGGTTGCCGTTGGTGACCTTGTACATCGAGCCGTTGGTGTAGAGGAAATCGATATGGCGATGCAGGTGATCGGCGGTGACAAATTCGGACACGAGCTTGTCGATGATGTGCTGCTCCTCGGGCGTGAGCGTGTAGGGGTCCGCCGGATCGACGGTGGGGAAGTCGTTGGTCGTGAGCGGCCACACGCTGCCGTCGGCAAGCGTGACTGTGCCGGCGTCGTGATCGATCTTGTCGAGCAGCAGGCGGTCGGCCATGTCGAACTCGGGGTGGCGCTGGATAATCTGGCCCTCGAGCTTAAAGAGCAGGACGTTAATGGCCTTGATCAGCGGGCTGATCGGCTCGCCGGCGGTATAGGTGGCGTCGGCGAAGGCGACAAGCTCGCGCAGCGAGATGCCATAGTCGTTCTCGAGAATCTCATAGTTGTCGTAGCGCAGGTTGTTGCGCAGCACCGTGGCGATGCAGGCGGGCTCGCCGGCAGCGGCGCCCATCCACAGCAGGTCGTGGTTGCCCCATTGAATATCGAGCGAATGATAGGTGAGCAGGCGGTCCATAATCTTGGCAGCGCCGCCGCCACGGTCGAAGATATCGCCCACCAGGTGCAGGTGGTCGACGGCCAGGCGCTTGATGAGCGAGGCGAGCGACTCGATAAAGTCGTCGGCGCTTGCGGTCTCTAGGATGGACTCCACGATGCGCTCGTGATAACGCACACGATAGTTGTTCTCGTCCGGATGCGTGTGCAGCAGCTCGTCGATGATGTAGGCGTAATCGCGTGGGATGGCCTTACGCACCTTGGAGCGCGTATAGCGGCTCGAAAGCGAGCGGGCAACCACAATGAGCTGGTCGAGCATTGTCTTGTACCAGGTGGGGGAGTCCTCGCGCCGGCTGCGGACCAGCTCGATCTTCTCGCGCGGGTAGTAGATGAGCGTGCACAGCTCGCCCTTTTCGTCAAAGGAGAGCGTGTCGCCAAAGATCTCGTCGACATGTTCGCGCACGACACCCGAGCAGTTGTTGAGGATGTGCATAAAGGCTTCGTACTCGCCGTGCACGTCGCTCATAAAATGCTCGGTGCCTTTGGGCAGGTTGAGAATGGCCGAGAGATTGATAATTTCGGTAAACGCGGATTGCTCGGTGGGAAATTGTCTCGACAGCAGACGCAGATACTTAAAGTCTTGCGGGTTGCGATCGAATGCGACCATGAAACACCTTCCGATATGGTTGGTAAAACTGATAAACAGCGTCAAACGTTTATCAATATGCGCCGGCTTTGTTTCGATTTTGCGCCGGCGGCTGAATTGTCGGCTGAACGGTTTGGTAAATCGATTTAGTTGAGGTTGATGTGTCGGTTGGGTGGAGACGAAGGGGGTGATTTTGCCCATGTTGGCCCATGGCGGGGGTGGGGATGTTCATGATAAAGATATTCAATGCAAATGGTTCAATTTGGTAAATAGTGGACATTTGTACCGTATTCACGCTTGCTGTGCAATAATTTACGCAGCAATGAGTAAGGAGCCTCATATGAGTGATTTTGTCCTGACCTGTGAATCCGCCGCCGATCGAACCCGTGAGTTCTTTGCGTCGCGCAATATTTCTGTCGTGTGTTTTCATTACGAGATCGACGATGTTGTCTATACGGACGATCTGTATCAGTCGATTACGCCGGACGAGTTTTTTGCCCAGATTGCCGCGGGCGCCATGCCCAAGACGTCTCAGGTGAGCGTGGGTGAGTACGAGGAATTCTGGGAGCCGTTCGTTGCCGAGGGTAAAGACGTGCTGCACCTGACGTTGTCGTCGGGTATTTCGGGCACGTATGGATCGGCCTGCGTTGCGGCGCAGATGCTTGCGGATCGCTATCCCCAGGGCGGCAAAGTGCGCGTCATCGATTCGCTGGCGGCGTCTTCGGGCTTTGGCCTGCTGGTGGAGTGTGCCGCCGACGTTCGCGATAGCGGCGCTTCGCTCGACGAGACGGCCGCTTGGATTGAGGAGCATAAACTCAATCTGCACCACTGGTTCTTCTCGACCGATCTGTCGAGCTACCTGCGCGGCGGTCGCATTTCGGCCGCGAGCGCGATCATCGGCACGGCGCTCAAGATTTGCCCGCTTATGACGGTCGATTGCGAAGGTGAGCTGGCGCCGCGTGAGAAGATTCGCACCAAGAAGCGCGCGATCTCCGAGATGGCCAAGACCGTGATGGCGCATGTGCAGGACGGTGCGAACTATTCGGGCAAGTGCATCATGTCGCACTCGGCGTGCCGCGAGGACGCCGAGGCCGTTGCGGCACTGATAGAGGAACAGGTTCCGCAGCTCAAAGGCAAGATTGAGATCAATAGCATCGGTGCTCTGATTGGCTCACATACCGGCCCCGGCACGGTGGCCGTCTTCTTTATGGGCGACAAGCGCGTGGATTAGCGTTTGTGGGCCGGCTGACGGTTTTAACGGCTGTGCCTGTCCCTCCTGACACTTGATAACAGAAAAAGGCCCGTCCCGTTGTTTGCGGGACGGGCCTTGCTGTTGCGGCTAGCGTTTCTTTCCGCGGAAGAAAAAGCCGTGCAGCGAGGGCTTGAGTCCGCGGTTGGCGCGACGTTCCTCGATATGATCGTGGATCGAAGCGACGCGTTCGATGACTTCGTCGGGGATCGGCACATCGGGATTCATGTTCTCGACCTGGCTGACCTCGGCGGCGGCGACCTGGTCGATAATGGGCACATCGTCGCGCGAGATGACGGGCGTGGCGTCTTCCTTCATCTTGCGGTAGCGCTGCATCATGTCGGTCTGCAGCTGCTGGGCCGAAGGCGGTGTCCAGATGATGGCGTTGGCGCCGGCGGCGATGGTTTCACGGATGCTCTCGGGCGTCTTGCCGCCCGGTGCGATGAGCGGCAGGTTGGGATAGTGCTCGCGCAGTTCACGCAGGACCTGCGGCGTGTTCTTGCCGGCCGCGATGTTGAGGATCTTGGCTCCGGCGCGCACTTTGGCATGCGCATCATCGTCGCAGCGAACGACCGTGGCGATGACGGGGATATCGGCGATGTTGGTGATGTGCTCGACCATCTCGGCGGTAGCGGGGGAGTTGACCACGCAGCCCGCCGCGCCCTGCATCTCGGATACGGCCGCCATCTGCACGGAACGCTTACCGGTGGTGGTGCCGCCGCCAACGCCCACAAAGACCGGGCACTCGGCAACGGTCAGCAACGCTTGCGTAATGGCGGGCTGCGGCGTGAAGGGGTAGACGGCAAACACGGCGTCGGCATTGGAGTTGCGGATGACCGCCACGTCGGTGGTGTAGATGAGCGATTTGATGCGGCGGCCAAAGAGCGTAAAACCGCTGGCCTCCTCGATCTCATCGGGCATGCGGAGGGCCGCCTTGCGCAGGCGCCCGTCGATGGGCAGCGGCTCCATGGGCAAAAGGCCGTTGGGAGTTACGGCCACCTGGGGCTCGGTAAATTCGTCTGCAAGCTCTACCTCGGAGAAGTCGACCGAGGCGACGATGTCCTCGTGAACCTCGGCGGGAACATCGATGGGGGCTTGGTCGTTCGTCGTGGCAGACGTATCGAAGGAGCTGGTGCCGACAAAGGCGTCGACGCGCTCGTTCAAATCGTTGAGAGAATCCATGGCGGTCCGTTTCTATGTTGTGCGGTCGGCAATGTACGACCGGCGTTGCGAGTGCTAAATCGTTTGACGAGTTGATTTTTCCCCGCTGCGCCATCCGTTAGACTGAAGGGCCGGCGAACGTGAAGGAGCTGTGGTGGCGGGAATCGAGGTGCTATCTTGAATGTCCCGTATACAAAAGAGAGGTGACGCGGTATGGAATTCTCGGCAATGTTGGGCTCGATTGGCCTATGCGTGGGCGCAATCGTTGCCGCCGCGGTCATCTACTTTGCGGTCACGGCCATTAAGGGCAAAAAGGCCGAGCGCAAGGAGCATGAGGCACTTAAGCAGTGCCGTGACCAGCAGGACAGGCGCGCACGGCGATAGCTTGTTGAGTTTTGGATCCGTGCGCTAGCTGCGTTTTCGGACCAGGGCGATATAGAAGCCCTCAAAGTCGCGACTGGGCGGAATGGTCAGCGTGCCGGGCATGCCGTTGGCAATGGCCGAGACGTGGCCGGCGGCGATGGCCTCGGTAAGGGCGTTGCACTCGATGCGCGGTTCCTCATCGGCTTCGCGGGCGCGGCGTGCTTCGCTTTCACTCGGCGTGCCGTCGAGGGGGATGAGCTCGCAGTCCATGTGCTTGTCGAGGGCCTCTTGCAGGGCATCCTCGTTTTCCTGCGGCAAGATCGAACACGTCGAATAGACGAGCGTGCCGCCCGGTTTGAGGGCCCCCATGGCGCGGTCCAGAAGCGCGCGCTGCGAGCGGGCACACTTGACGAGCAACTGCTCGGTGAGGCCGCGCAGACTTTTCTCGTTGCCGCTGATGACGGTGCCCGTACCGGTGCAGGGGGCGTCGAGCAGAATACGGTCAAAGCGGAAGAACTCGTCAAGCTCGCGTGCGTCGATGCGCATGACGGGTACGTTTTTGGTGCCTTGGCGGCCCAAGTTGGCCTCGAGCTTTTCGGCGCGGGGAATGCTCATCTCACAGGCTGTGAGGTGCGCCTGTCCCTGGGTGAGGGCGGCGATCTGCGTCGTCTTGCCGCCGGGGGCCGCGCACATGTCCAGGATGTCCTCGCCGGCCTGGGCGCCCAGCACCAAAGGCGGCATCATGGACGACAGGCTCTGCAGGTAGATCTTGCCGTCACGGTAGATGTCGAGGTCCCACAGGTCGGATACCTGGGCGTCGGGCAGGATGAAGGCATCCTGATACCACGCGACGGAGCGGTGGGCGATCCCGGCGGCGTCGAGTGCCGCGGCAATGTCCTCGGCGGTCGCCTTGAGCGTGTTAGCGCGCAGCGTGACCGGGCGCGCGGCTGCGGCGCCAAAGCCCTCGATCATGAGCTCGGCATCGGCAGGCGTATAGGCACCGGCAACCGTGTCGACCATAAAGCGCGGCAGGTCGATGGCACAGGGAAGGGCGGCAAGCTGGTCGGAAAGCTCGGTGGCGGCAAACTGCCTGAGCTTGAGCTCGGGCTTAACCTGCTTTTTCTGCCTACGACGACGCGGCTTCGACATCCGTCTTTCCTTCCCGTCCCAAATTGACTACTTTCCGGGCACGCCGCTGCTGGCGTGCTTTAGTACTGGCTCTCGTGCTTGCTAAAGAAGTCGAAGCGCGGGGGCAGCGGCTTTACGCGGTGCTCGCCGGGCTTCTCGCCCAGGCTCTCCACAAACTCGTCCGTGGAGGCAAAGATGTTGTCCCAGCTAAAGAAGGCGACCGGGTCGACGTCGAAGTACTCGCAGATGAGCTCGCAGCCGGCCGGGACGATGCCGTGCATGAGCACGGTCGCCACGCGCAGCTCGGTGAAGGCGTCGACCAGGGCCTGAGTCATGGCGGCGTTGGCCGGCTCGCCCTCGAGCTTGTTGGCGGCCTTGGAGGCATCGCTCCAGCGCTTGTTGGCGGCGCGCAGGTAGTCGTCGCACACGGCGAGCGCGCGGTGCGTCTCGAACTTGTACATGGCCTGCTCAAAGGCAAGGACGGCCTGCTCGGCAGCCTCGACCACGGCGGCAGAGGCGGTGCCGGCCGGAATGCAACCGTTGCGGTACGGGCTCTCGTCGCCCTCCTTGACGGCGACGCCGTAGAAGCAGCTGCGGGCCAGGCGGTTGAACACGCCGGTCAAAAGGGCGCTCTCCTTAAGGGCCGGGTCGATAACGCGCTTGTCGTCGCAGGCGCGCACCTCGTTGCCGTCCTTGTCCTTGCCGGTCACGCGCGTGTCGTATGCCTTGGGGCTAAAGCTCACCGGCTTCTCTGACAGGCCGAGTGACAGCCAATGCGCGCGCATCTGCTCGCAGGTGTAGTGGTTGAGCAGGTCGTCTGCCGGCGGGGGAGGCGTCTGCGAGGACGAGCTGGCCTTTTTGCCCATGTAGAGCAGGTGATAGCAGGCGCTAACGGTGCTCTGCGTGAGGTCCCAGCCCAGGGCCTCCCACATGGCGGTCTGCGCGATGCAGTAGAAGTAGATGTTGTCCTGACCGATGAACTGGTAAATCTGTGCGTCGTCAGAGCACCACCAGTCGCGCCAGTCGAGCGAGCTGTGCTGGTAGGTGGGTGCGGGGACCTGCGTGGAATCGGCGGAGGGCTCGCCCATGAGGGCGGCGTCCTGGGCGGCGACACCCTCGGTCACGCCGGCTGCCTTGGCATCGCGCGCGAGCACGGTACGCGTATAGCTGATGGGCGCCCACAGGCTCTCGGGCCAGCACCAGCAGGTGACGTCGGTCACGCCGTCGACCTCGGGCACCGGAACGCCCCAGTCGATGTTACCGGTGATGCGGAAGGGTACGAGCGCCTTGCCGCTGCGGAAGCGCACGCCGCCGTTGGCGAGCACCGCATGGGCGTCGTCGCGCTCCTTCCAGCTGGGGAAGGTGACGGTAAAGCTGCTCTTGTTGCCCTCGGGCTCCAGCACGGTGTGCTCGGGCAGCTGGTCCTCGACGGCGTCGAAGGCCTCGCGGAACTTGTTCTGGATGTAGAGCTGTGCCGGCAGCAGCCACTCTTCCATGGTCTTGGAGACCACGGAGCGGACCTGCGGGTTCTGGGCGAGCTTAGCGGTGTAGGTCTTCATAAAGTCGAGGTAGGCCGGCAGGTCGAAGTAGAGGTTGTCGACCGGGCGCAGCTCGGGCACCTCGCCAGTGAGCTGGCTCTTGGGCGCGATGAGCTCCTCGGGCTCAAACTGGTGACCCAGGTCGCACTCGTCGGCGTAGGCCTTCTCGGACTTGCAGCCCTGGATGGGGCAGCGGCCGATCACCTGACGGCCGTTGAGGAACGTGCCGGCCTTGGCATCGTAGAACTGCAGCGTGGAGCGCTTGGAGATGGTGCCCTGCTCGTGTAGGCGCTCGATAATCTCGGCGGTAACCTCGTTGTGAATCTGCGCAGCCGGCTCTAGGCCCGAGCCGCCGTAGATGTCGCAGCTGATGTTGTAGTTGTTGAGGGTCGCGGCCTGGCGGGAGTGATTGGACTCGACATACTCGCCGATGGACTTGTCGTAGCCTTCGTTCTCCTTGAGCTTGCGGTAGCTCTCCATGATGGGCGAGCCGTAGCAGTCGGTGCCCGAGGTGAAGATGACGTTCTCGCGGCCCAGACGGTCGCGCAGGAAGCGGGCGAAGAAGTCGGCCGGGACAAAGACGCCACCAACGTGGCCAAAGTGAAGGCCCTTGTTGCCGTAGGGCTCGCCGGCGGTAACGATGGCGCGGCGAGGCCAGCTGGGACGGTCGTTCATGGAGTATTTGGATGCCATGGGACTCCTTCGCATATGGTAAGGGCGCGGCCGGGCGCAAGGCCTGGCGACGCGGTGGTCAATTCGTGCATATCGTTCGACATTATCGCACATGCGGACGGGTACGTGGCAGGGGCGCTATCCTAAGATGCTATGAATGAGATTTCCAACATACATGCGTTTGAGGACGAGGATTTTCTGCACGCCTGCTTTGTGTGGGGGATGGCAGTGCTTGGCGCATTTGCCGCGTGCCTGGTGCCGGTGTTTATGCTGCTGGGCGGGCCTGCGGACTTGGATGCGGTGGACTCGGGCGGCTGGACGGCGGTCTTGGGCTGGATAGTCGGCTTGGCCGCGGTTTCGGCGGCGTCGTTTGCCGTGCACGAGCTGGTGCACGCGGTGTTCTTTAAGCTGCTGGCGCCTGCGGGCGCGCAGGTGACCTTTGGGGCGAATCGCGAAACCTGCATGATTTACGCCTGCGCCGAGGGCGTTGTGTATTCGCGTGCGCGGTACGTGGCGGTTTGCCTGGCGCCGACGGTTGTTGTGACTGCGGCGTTTGCCCTGGGGTTTGCGTTCTCGTGCTATCCGCTGCTGTGCTACCTGGCGGCCGGCTTGCATTTGTCGGGCTGTGTGGGCGATTGGTATTACGTGCGGACCATTTTGCGCGACCGCCGCATTGTCGCCTGCGAGGACACGTCCTTTGGCGTGCGCTTTTTCGCAGAGTAGTCATTTTTGGATGATTTTTCTGGGACGGGGATTAAAAAATCATTGTGGGAGAGGAGATGTCCATGAAGCCGTTGCTGCTGCATGCTTGCTGCGCGCCGTGCTCGCTGGAGCCGGTTCGCCTGCTGCGCGAGGAAGGGTTTGAGCCCACAATCTGCTGGACAAACCCCAATATTCAACCGCGTGATGAATGGCTGCGGCGTTTGGACGAGCTGCGCCGGTGGTGTGCCGATGGCGACATCGAGCTCATCGAGGCGGGGGAGGACCGCGAGCGCTGGGAGGTCGGCGTGGCCCCGCTGGGCGCCGATCGACCCCGTCGCTGTCGCGCGTGCTATGCCTTGCGTCTGGCCGAGGCATGCCGTGTGGCTCAGGAGCGTGGGTTTGAGTTTGTGGGCACGACGCTCGCCGTCTCGCCGTATCAGTTGTTCGAAACCTGCAATGATGTGTTGGAGCGTCTGGCTGCCGCCCGCGGTCTCACTCCGGTGATTCGCGATTTTCGCCCGTATTACCCCGAGGCCACGCGTCGTTCGCGCGAGCTTGGCATGTATCGGCAGAACTACTGCGGCTGGCGCCTTCCCGCTGGCGGGGGTGGCCAGGGGCGTGCTCCAGC
>UQHQ01000039.1 GCA_900540945.1 uncultured Collinsella sp.
GGGCGGCTGCCAGGCCGAGGTGGGAAGCGCCGCCGCCATGGCCGCCGCCGCGCTGGCGCAGATGCTCGGCGGCACGCCCGAGCAGGCGCTCGACGCCAGCTCCATCGCGCTGAGCAACCTGTTGGGGCTCGTTTGCGACCCCGTCGGCGGCCTTGTCGAGGTGCCCTGCCAAAACCGCAACGCCATCGGCGTGGCCGCGGCCTTCAGCTCGGCCCAGCTCGCCCTTGCCGGCATCAAGAGCCTGGTGCCGTTTGACCAGATGGCACACGTCATGCTCTCGGTGGGCCACGCCCTGCCCGCCACGTTGCGCGAGACGGCCAAGGGCGGCGTCGCGCAGGCTCCGGCAGCGCTTTCGGCGTGCGCGAAATGCGGAATATGCGGATAGCGAGCAAAAGCGAACGATAGGTGGGACATATGTCCCACCTATCCTTTATCGCCACTGTTTTCGTAACACAAGCAACTGCGTAATCGCTATAATTCAAGCCCAGTTAAAACACGATGAGCCGTAAAGCGAAACTCGAAGGAAATATGCACGATGTCGCAACTCGACCGCAGCCAACTGATCCCCGATCCGCAACAACCCTGCAGGCAGCCCGGAGGCATCCAATCGCCCCGTCCCATTGCGCCAGCCCATGGTCAACAGCACGGCGCGGCAAATACCTCCCCGCGCCCCAATCAGGGCCAGCATCAGCAGCGTCAGCAGCGTTCCGCACATGGCGCCGGTCACAACCAGGGCCCTTCGCACACTCGAGTTTCCAACAACCGCGGCCCCGCCGACAACCGCTCCGCAAAGGGCAATAAGACGGGCGGCAAGACGGCGTTCTTCGTCGTCCTCGGCCTCGTCGCTATCGTCTATATCGTAGGCGTCGTTGCGTTTTCGCAGATTGCCTACCCCAACACCACCATCGCCGGCGTCGATATCTCATTTTCCAACGCCTCTTCCGCCGCTACCAAGGTCAACTCAGCGTGGAAGCACTACAAGCTCACCGTTTCGGGTGATGACTTTAGCTGGACCTATCAGCCCGAATCTGACGAGCCCATCGTCGACGGCGAGGCAGCTGCTCACGAGATTATCGGCAGCAACGAGCCGCTGCTTGGGGCCTCGCGCCTGATTGCCTCGCTCGGCGGCAAGAACGTTAGCGCGACCAAAAACGGTACCATCGACCTGGAACAGGACGTCGACCTGTCCATGCTCTCGGACGCCTTTGACCAAAAGCAGTTCGAAGGGGATCTGGGTGCCGCCATCGCCGCATTCAACGAGGGCCGCACGGGTACCTTTGAGGCATCGAGCTCCTACGACGAGAAGGCGGGCAAGTTCACGATCGAGAAGGCCCGCTCCAACGAAAAGCTCAACCGCGAGCATGTCATTAAGTATGCAGAGATCGAGCTCGCGTCGCTAGCCGAGACCGTCGATCTTACGAAGCTTGGCAACGATGCCTACGAGCCGCTCAACGGCACGCTCACCAACGACCAGATCCAGGCCGCTTGCGATGCCGCCAACAACTTCCTAGGCGTCAACGTGACTCTCAAGCTCAACGGCGAGGATGCCGGCAAGGTCGACGGCAGCTCGGTGCTGCAGTGGATCAGCTTTGCCGACCCTGCAAACCCCACACTCGACACCTCCCAGATCAGCAACTGGGCAGCAGACCTCGCCAACGGCTTTAATACCGTGGGCTCCACTCGCTGGTGGACGCGCGCCGATGGCAAGCAGTGCGCCGTCGAAGGCGGTGACTTTGGTTGGTCCATCGACAGCAGCACGCTTGCCAAGCAGGTCGAGGATGCTATTAACAACAAGCAGACCGGCGAGATTGAGATCAATTACTCCCAGAAGGCCGACACCTTTACCGCCAAGGGCGAGCCCGATTGGAAGGCGTATATCGACGTCGACCTGTCCGAGCAGCACGCGCGCTACTATGACGAGAGCGGAAATATCGTTTGGGAGGCCAACTTTATTTCCGGCAAACCGGGCGAAGACGCCACCCCCGAGGGCGTGTGGCAAATCAACAGCAATGACGGCGCCACCAAGCTTATCGGCGCCAAGGACCCCAAGACCGGTAAGCCCAAATACGAGAGCCCGGTGAGCTACTGGATGCCGTTTGAGGGCAACATGGTTGGCTTCCACGACGCTACCTGGCAAAACGACAAGAGCTTCGACGATCCCAACTCCTATAAGTGGTGCGGTAGCCACGGCTGCATCAATCTGCGCCTGGCCGATGCCAAGGCGCTCCACGATTGCATCAGCGTCGGTCTGTGCGTGGTCGTCCACTCCTAGCACATCTCGCGTGTCACAACAAAGCTCAGCGTCACCTACCTTTCGATGCTGAAAGAATCGCGCCTGTGCGCCCGCCCCAACCGGTGGGCGCATATACTTATCGCGGTAAGTTCTATAAAGGAGACGCTATGTCGAATGTCCCCACCATCACCCCGGGTCCCGACGATACCGGGCGCGTGCCGGAAGGCGCAACTGAAACTCTACCGCTCATCACAAGCGCCCCCACGGCGCAGCAAAACGACGGCGAGCAAGGTAACGCCGGAATATCCGACGATGAGGCCTACGCAAAGCTCAAGTCCAAGCGCGCGGAGCGGCGCCGCAAAAAGCTCGTCCGCCGCGGCATCGCTGCCGGCATCGTGGGCGGCATTATCCTAATAGCCATTATTGTGAGCGTTGTCCTCAATTCGCAGCCGCAATCTGCAGGTGAACCTGTTACCGACATGGTCATGGAAGGCACCTTTACCACGACTGTCGAGGCAAAAGGACAGCTCAAGCCGATTTCTGCCTCAGTGGTCTCCCCTTCTGTTGACGGCACGGTAGCATCGATCAACGTGCAAGCCGGTCAGAGCGTCAACGAGGGCGACGTGCTCATGACCATTAAAAACGATGAGCTCGATAACGCCGTTGCCGAGGCGCAGCGCGCGGTCGCGGCCGCCCAGGAAGACCTGAAAAACGCGCAGGCGGCACCGACATCGGATGCCGATGGAGCGACCGCCTCGACGGATGCAACCGCCAACGCCAACGCCAGCGCCGTCACGAGCGCCCAGCGCAATCTCGCCTCGGCCCAGGCGACCCTGGACCAGGCAAACGACAAGGCGGCCGAACGCACCGTAAAGGCCCCCAGCTCGGGTAGCATCGTCGAGCTCAACGCCAAAGTGGGCGCTACGGTGACCGGAGGCATGGTCATGGGCGAAGGCGACACGAGCGGCGGCAAGCAGTGCATGCAGATCGCCGACCTCTCCAAGATGAAGGTGACGGTTCAGGTGGGCGAAAAGGACATCGCCAAGATCGCCGTGGGCCAGAGCGCCAACGTTACCTATCCCGCGTTTCCCGATATCGTGAGCCAGGGCACCGTCACGGCTATCGCGTCGGTGGCAAACTCCGACGCCGCCAACGGTGGCGGCGGCAGCGTGACCTTTAACGTCGACATCCTCATCGAGGCACCCGACAGCCGCCTTAAGCCCGGTATGACTGCCGAGGTCTCGGTGGTGACCGAGCAGCTTGACGACGTAGTCATGGTGCCCACCATGGCGCTCATGACCGAGGATGGCGAGCACTATTACGTCAACGTGGCTGCCGATGACGAAGGCAAGGAGACGCGCCGCGTGAAGGTAACTGTCGTGACGCAAAACGACAACGAAGCTGTGGTCGGCAAGACGCAGGTCAAGCGCGACGAGCAAGGCAACGAAATCAACCCCGACGTGCCGGTTACCAAGCTGCGCGATGGCGACACCATCGTAATGGATACTGACGCGGGCATGACGGAAGACGGCGGCGACGGCATGCCTGCCGACGGGGGCATGTAATGCGTCCCGTCATCGACATCCGCAACGTGCACCGCATCTTTGAGAGCGAGGCCGGTTGCGCCCACATCCTGCACAACGTGAGCCTGGCGGTAGACCCCGGTGAGTTCGTCGCCATCACCGGCCCCTCGGGCTCGGGCAAGTCGACGCTCATGAACATCCTGGGTTGCTTGGACAAACCGACGGCGGGCGACTATTACCTGCAGGGGCTCAATGTCGCCGAACTCGACGATGATGAGCTCACCGAGGTGCGCGCGTTGAGCATCGGCTTTGTCTTTCAGAGTTTCAACCTACTGCCGCGCCTGTCGGTTATCGAAAACGTCATGCTGCCGCTGTCCTACACCAATGTGCCGCGCAACCAGTGCGAGATGCGCGCTGTACACGCGCTGCAAGCCGTCACACTACCGGTTGACCATTGGGACCACCGCATATCAGAACTCTCTGGTGGACAGATGCAGCGCGTCGCCATCGCGCGCGCCCTCGTCAACGATCCGCCCATCATCTTGGCCGACGAGCCCACGGGAAACCTGGACTCGGCAACCGGGGCGCTCGTCATGGAAACCTTCCACAAACTCCAGGAGCGCGGCAAGACCATCGTGCTTATCACGCACGACCCGGGCATTGCCGCCGAGGCCGACCGAGCCGTGACCATTCGCGACGGGCGAATCCATGACGGCGCATATATCGCACATGCGCCGAATACGCTACGCGGCGCCATCAGCAACCTACCCGTGATTTACGCACCTCCTACACCGCCGAAAGGAGCGAAGGCATGAGCACCCGCGATCTCGTCCAAGAAGCCCTGCACTCGCTCGAGGCCAACAAGGGACGCAGTCTGCTCACCATCTTAGGCATCGTCATTGGCATCGCCTCGGTCATAGCCATGACCTCGCTCATCGGTGGCATCCAAAACAGCCTGGTCAACAGCTTGGGCCTCAACGCGGCCCGCATGGTGCAGATCTACTCATCCCAAGAGCTCACCGATTCGGACGTCGAGAAGCTACGAAAAATGGTGCCGCAAATTGAGCAGATCGGCATCGTCGACAGTGCCTATTCAGAGTACAAAGTTGGAGATAAAAGCTATACCGTCATGGCCCAGGGTGTCGATAGCGACATGCTCGATGCCGTGGGCGCCAGCAAGATCGTCGCCGGTCGCACCTATAGCGACATCGAGTCCAAATCCGGCGCGCGCGTGGCGCTCATTGGCCGCGGCGGCGCCGATCAACTGTACGGCAACGAACAGGACGCGATTGGCAAGACCATTAAGGTTTCGAGCGGAGACGTGCAGATTATTGGCGTCATCGACGGCGGCAACGACTCCATGGGCTCGCTGAGCCTGTACATGCCACGAGAAACGATCGCCGAGCTTTTCGGCGATGACAATCCATCGTTTCCCAGTGTGACGGCACTCGCCGCCGAGGGCACCGATATGGACGAGCTCTGCAAGACGATCGAGTCCAAGGTGCGCAGCATGAAGGGCATTTCGGAGGACGACGAGTATGAAAGCGTGTCGGCAAGCTCCATGAAGAGCGCTATCGACGCCCTCAACTCCTTTATGGGCGCCTTCTCGCTCATCATGGGCGCCGTAGCCGGCATTTCGCTGCTTGTGGGCGGAATCGGCATTATGAACATGATGCTCACCAACGTGACCGAGCGCATCCGCGAAATCGGTATCCGCCGCGCTCTGGGCGCAAGCCGACGTGATATCACGGCCCAGTTTTTGGCCGAATCCTCGGCGCTGTGCATCACCGGTGGCATTTTAGGTGTCGTGATTGGCTATCTGCTGGCCTGGGGGCTCACGTTCTTTGCCGCCAACTCGGGCATTATGAGCGAGTTCGGAGCCACCGGGACGATTACGCCGAGCTTCTCCATTACAACTGTGCTGCTCGCGTTTGCTGTATCGGTCGGCATCGGCGTCATCTTTGGCTTCTATCCCGCCCGCCGCGCCGCAAAGCTCGATCCAGTCGAGTGCCTGCGCTATCAGTAATGCAATCCCCCTGAGTTGCGGTGAAATAGGGAGTGTTTAAGCTGTTAAAAGGCCTATTCAGTCCTTATTTCACCGCAACTCAGGGGGGGGGATAAGGCGCTAGTGCTATTCGAAACGAGATTCCAGACTCGATAGTCCATTCAACGTCAGGTCGTTGGCGACCGCCGAGACGCGCTCGATGGGAACCGAGCCATCGGACAACGCCCACGTGCGATAGATGCCGATAATGCCGGACAGCAAAAACGCCAGGTAGTAATCGAACATCTCGTCCTTTAGACCCTCGGGCAGCAGATCACGCTCAGCGATCTCGTGCTCGAGCGGCAAACGCAGACGAGCCATAAAGTCGTCGAGCGGAATGTTTTCGATCAACTGGCGATTAAGCACCAGGTTGTTGCACAGCGCCTCGTTAACGGTCTTGAAAAAGGACGCCGCAGCGCCAAGTGCGCGCTCGTTGGTGTCGCCGCCCATGGAGGAAAGCGTCTTCTCGACTGAATCGACGATCATCTCGACCACATCGACGGCAATGGCGTCGAGCAAGCCGTCGACCGTGCCAAAGTGCACGTAGAAGGTCTTACGGTCGACATTTGCCTCGCGCGCGATAGCGCTCACCGTAATATCGGCCAGGGGCTTTTCCATAAGCAGTCGCTCAAACGCCGAAAGAATCGCATTGCGACTGCGGACGATACGACGGTCAAGGCGCGGTTTGGTGGTAGCCATAGACGTGTCCCCTTCATGTCAACAGCCCACCTGTAAGTCCTCTACATGTGGGAGATAATCAACGTAAGAGGATTATCCTACCTCTCACATCGCAATGACGAGCGTCATCAAGAACGCACGACTCGCCGACCGGGCCCTAAGATCGCTTCTTTTTATTGAGCGCCGCCGGGGAAACGCGAATGCCGTCGCCAGTCTGGCGAACGTAGGTCTGGCGTGCCGTCTTAGGGGCCACAGCAGGCTTTTGAGCACGTTGATTGGGATCAACGGTAACCTGGCACGCAGGATGTGCCTTAACGGGCGTAGAGGGCGTCTGAGGCGTGCGCCCGAGCTTGCGCATCATACGGTCCCAGCGTGCATGGATACTCTCGTTGTGAGCGCTCTTAAGGCCCAGCAGCGGGGCGGCCAAAATGGTCGGCGCGATAAAAGTGATCAGACGCCACAGCAGATAGCCGGCAGTCGATGCCGTGCCAAAAAAGTGACCCAAAAACAATGCGAAGCCACCCTCGGCGCCACCAGTGCCGCCGGGCAGCGGAACGGCGGAGCTCAGCAGCTGGACAAAGGCGCTCGCAGCCATGACCGAGAAAAAGTCGACTTCGTGGTGGCCAAAAGAGAGCATCAAAAAGTACGGAACCAGGTAGAAAAACGCCAGCTGCAGCATAGTGATGACGACCGTGAGCAGCATGGACGAAAAATGGCCGGCAGATAGTTTGAATTTCTCGGAAAACGAGTAGATCTCGCCATCGACAAAGGTGCGCCAGCCCTCGATCTTTGTGGCCGAGACGCCCACGCGCTCGAGCCAATTGATGATGCAATGAGCGACGCGCATGACGGTCTTGGGCATCAACGCCACGGCAAAGATGCCGAGTAGGATGCAGCAGTGACCGCCAAAGCTAAAGACGCACAGCAGCGTCATGTCGCCATAACGCTCGGCGAAAAACGGCATTCGGGCGAGCAGCAGAATGGCACCCCATGCCACCAGGCCAAACTGGTACACGATAAAGCGGGTGAACTGCGTGGCACCCGCTTCGCCCACGTTTTGGCCGGCTTTGGTAAGGCGGTAAATTTGAGCAGGCGTAGAGCCCATCATCATGGGCGTCAGGTTGCCAAAGAAGATACCGCTCGCCTCGACCGAGATCAGATCGCGAATGCCGACGGGCGAATTGGGATCGAGCCAGACGGCGATCGCATAGGCAACGATGCCAAAGAACAGGTACAGGAACATGCAAAAGCATGCAGCAGCAAGCCACGGAGCTTGGACGCTCGACATGGCAGCCCAGAACTGCCCCATCTGACCGGTCACGACGAGATAGACGATATAGCCAACCAGCACGACGCCGATAAAAATGGCACCGCGACGCGCGCTCTTGTTGTCATCGCCGCCCGAGGCCTCAACCTCGACCTGGGGCTTAGATGTATGCTGAGAGGACTCCTTCATGAGGCTCCTTCTGACCGTCCAAATATCTTGCATATTGTACCCGCAAGGGCCACAAGCAGAACCTAAAGCTATGGGCCAAATGGGAATTGCAGATGGTTTGCTCGGAAATAAAAAACCCGGACTTCCGTGGGAAGTCCGGGTCTCAGATTCATGGTAGCCCGTACCAGATTCGAACTGGTGATCTCCGCCTTGAGAGGGCGGCGTCCTAAACCGCTAGACGAACGGGCCATAAGCCTCAGCAGAAAAGAAGTGGTAGCCCGTACCAGATTCGAACTGGTGATCTCCGCCTTGAGAGGGCGGCGTCCTAAACCGCTAGACGAACGGGCCACATGACATCTGCACTGCCGTGCTGCGAGGAAATATAATACGGGACAAAAAACGCAAGCGCAAGAAGAAATTCCAAATTGCCGAAAAATTGTCGGCAGGTTATGGAACGCGCAGGTCAACGGGGTAGTTAATTTGGGACAGGGCTATTTTAGCTACCCCAAGCGACGCCAATGGATGATTTTTCTGGGACGGGGATTTTTTAATCATTCGGTACATAATGATTAAAAAATCCCCGTCCCAGAAAAATCATCGGGCGGACAGGTCGGGAAAAGTAGCTAAAAAAGCCCCGTCCCAAATTAGCTACCCCAGGTTGAGGTGGGCCAGGAGGGCTTCACGTTCGTTGGGGATGTTATCCTCGATCACTGCGTCGAGGGCGGCTTTGAGCAGCTGCCCCAGTTCCGGCCCTGGCTTGACGCCGGCGCGAATCAAGTCGCCACCATTGATGGCAAGCATCTTGAGCGTATAGGCCTCCCCCGCCGCCAGCAGATTATGTGCGAGCGAACGCATCTCCTCAATTGTCTCGACATAATAGAAGCACGAGGGGGCCTTGCCGAGTGTGTCGGCACGCTTAAGGTCCATGAGCTCGTCAATCAGACGCGGCGTGTCGATGCCCTCGCCCGAAAGCAAGCGCATCATATTGAGTAAGCAAGAGCGCTCGGGGCGCAGCGGCTTATCGTGATACTTGATGAGTAGGCACACATCGCGAATCAAATCGTGCGAAAGCGCTAGACGATCCATAATGACGCGCGCCTTCTTGGCGCCAAGCTCGGGATGACCGTAGAAATGGCCGCTGCCCGCATGGTCGACCGTAAAGCAATCGGGCTTGGAGACGTCGTGCAAAAACGCCGCCCACATTAAGCTCGGCGAAGGCGCTACGCCGTCACACAGCGCCAACTCCCCCGCTACCGTCAACACGCGAGCGATATGCTCGTAGACATTAAAGGCATGGTAGACGCTGCGCTGGTCAAACCCACGAGCCGGCGCAAGCTCGGGCACGGCGGCACAAATGAGCTCGGGGTAGCGCAGCATCGCGTCTCCCCCGTGACCGGTCGAAAGAATGCCCTCAAGCTCAATGCCCACGCGCTCGCGTGCCACGGCATCGAGCAGCGGCGAGCATTCGGCAAGTGCCTGTTTGGTCTTAGGCTCGATCATAAAATCCAAGCGGCAGGCAAAACGCACCGCGCGCAGCATGCGAAGCGCATCCTCGTTAAAACGACGCTTGGGATCTCCGACGGCGCGGATCAACTTACGCCCTAAGTCGCCCTGGCCATCGTAGCGGTCGATAAGACCGCGCTCGGGATGCCAAGCCATAGCGTTAACGGTAAAGTCGCGACGCGCCAGATCGTCCTCAAGCGACGCCGCACGCTCCACACTCTGGGGATGGCGGCCATCGGTGTAAAAGCCGTCCAGACGATACGTCGTAACCTCAATGCGCTCATCGTCACAAATGGCGGTAATGCCGCCAAATTTAATGCCCGACTCAACTACCGCAATGTCAGCGGCCTCGAGTGCCGCCTTGGACTCCTGCCACAAGCCGCTGCAGCACATGTCGACATCGTGGCTGGGGCGTCCCATCAGGGCGTCACGTACCCAACCGCCCACGAACCAGGCCTCAAGACCGGCTGCCTCGAGCGCACGCAGGACACGGATGGAGGCATCGGTCGGCTGCGTACCGTTGAGCGAAACATTGCACATGCCTATGGCCTCCTGCACTTGCGAGCATTAATCGATGGTTCTCAAGAAGTCTAACAAGAAACGGGCATGCGCGCACATGCAATCGTATCGTCGATCCGAACGAACGGGACAGCAAGCACCACATGCGCCCAGAATGCAAAAACACCCGCCTTGGAAATCCAAAGCGGGTGTTCGGCAACGATATGTCGATGCGGCTAGCAGACCTGGCGAACCTCAATGTGCTTGCTATATTCGTCCACCTTGGCAAAATCGCCCAGACCGGCACACTCCACCACGTTGGCGCCGGTGGCCATCGAGAGGCGCAGGGCGTCCTCGACGCGCTCGGGAGCATCGTGCCACACGGACAGGAAGGCGGCAAGCGAGGAGTCGCCCGCGCAGACCGTCGACAGTAGCTTGACCTCGAAGGTGCGGTTGGCAAACCAGATATGCTCACCGTTGGAGAAGTACGCACCGTCGCCACCAAGGGTCAGCAGCACGTTCTTGGCGCCCTTGGCATGCAGCTCGGCCATCGCGCCCTTGACGGACTCGTCGTCGCCACCGCTCACCTTAATGCCAAAGATGTCAAGCAGCTCGTCGTCGTTGGGCTTAATGAGCAGCGGCTCCATGGCAATGAGGTCGGCCAGCTGATGGCTCGAGATATCGAGCACGAACTCGGCACCCTTTGCCTTAACACGGCGCAGGACCTCGGCCAGAAAACCCTCAGAAGTGTTGGGGGGCAGCGAGCCGCTAATGACCAGGCAGGTCATGTCATCGAGTGAATCGATGAGTTCAAACATCTCCTGCTCGTTGGCTGCATTGATGGCGGCACCTGCATTGACCATGTTGTACTCGGTATCGGGGCCGGCGTTGAGGAAAACGTTGACGCGCGTGATGCCGTCGGTCCACACGGGCTTGACGGGCACGCCCAGGGCCTCGGCGCCCTTGACGATAAACTCGCCCGAGAAACCGGCAAAAAAGCCCAGGATCGTGGTGTCGATGCCGTAGTGATCGAGGGTGAACGAGACGTTGAGACCCTTGCCGTTGGGCGTATAGACCGCGTTGCGCGTGCGGGTGACGGTGTTGGCGGAAAGACCGTCGCAGGCAATGTTGTAGTCAATGGCGGGATTTGCAGTGAGCGTGTAAATCATGTAAGTTCCTTTCACAAGGCAACGTGTTAGTGAAAGTATATTCCACGCTTCGGGAAAAGACCATAGCGACTCGGCGAACGGTGTAGAACGCGTGCAGGGCGGCGGGATGACGGGCAAAAGAAACAGGGTCCTTGTCCTGTCGCTCGCCCACAATATACAAAAATGGCGCCCCGGCCAAAACCGGAGCGCCGTACACGCGAAAATAATGAGTTTCGCTTACTTGCGATCGAGCTTGCGGACAGCAACGCGCTTGCTGTACTCATCGACGTGACCGAAGTCGCCAATGCCCACGGACTCGGCAACGTTAGCGCCGGTGGCCATAGCGAGCTTCATGGCCTCCTCGACGTTGTCGCGATCCCTGTACCACTTGTGCAGGAACGCGGCGAGGGTGCAGTCGCCGGCGCAGACGGAAGAGACCAGCTTGATGTTGAACTCACGCTTGGCGTACCAGATGTCCTCGCCGTTGGAGAAGTAAGCGTCGCCGCGGCTACCACGGGTGAGCAGCACGTTCTGAACGCCGGCGTCGTGGGCGAGCTTCATGGCAACGCGGACCTCGTCGTCGGTGTCGACCGGCACGCCGAAGATGGCCTTCATCTCGTGATGGTTCGGCTTAATGAGCAGCGGCTTCTTGTGAGCGAGCTCCTTGAGCTTGTCGGAGGAAAGGTCAAGGACGACGTCTGCGCCACGGGCCTGAGCGTGCTCCATGACCTGAGCCAGGAAGTCGGGCGTAGCTTTGGGAGGCACGGAACCGGAGACGATCAGGCACTCAAGATCGCCCGCGGTGTCCAGGATGTTGTAGAGCTCCTTCTGATGCTCCGGCGTAATCGGGGCGCCGGGGTTCAGGATGCCGTACTCGTGCTGGCCATCGTTGACGTAGGTGTTGATACGCGTGATGCCGTCGGTCCAGACCGGGCGGCACAGGCAACCCAGATTCATGACCTCCTCGACGATGAACTTGCCCGTGAAGCCAGCGAAGAAGCCGAGCGCGACGGTGTCGACACCCATCTTCTTAAAGGCGAAGGACACGTCGAGGCCCTTGCCGTTAGCCGTGTAGCTGGCCGAGCCGGTGCGGACGTTCTCGTCGGGCTCGAGCGGAGAGCTCGAAACCGTCATGTCGACAGCCGGGTTAGCGGTTAGCGTGTAGAACATTTACAGTACCCCCTGTATATGTGAGGGCCGCGTGGCCGGCCCATTCCAACCACGCGGTTACCTCTGATACCAAATTAGCGAGCTGCGGACTCGAGCAGTGCCTTGACCTCGGCAGCGGTGTTGCAGGCGAGCGCCTTCTCGGCGAGCTCGTCGCACTCGGCCTTGGTCCACTGGCTGATGGTCTTGCGGGCGCGCAGGATCGACGGAGCGCTCATCGAGAACTCCTCCAGGCCCCAGCTGATCAGCAGCGGCTCAAGCAGCGGATCGGCAGCGGCCTCGCCGCACATACCGACCATGATGCCGGCCTTCACGCCGCTCTCGATGATGTTCTTGAGCGAGCGGAGCACGGCGGGATAGTACACCTGGTACAGGTTGGAGATGGTGTCGTTGCCACGGTCGGCGCACATGGTGTAGCCGATCAGGTCGTTGGTGCCGATGGAGAAGAAGTCGGCGACCTCGGCAAGACGGTCAGCGAGCAGCGAAGCGGCGGGCGTCTCGACCATGATGCCGACCTCGATGTTCTCGTTGAACTTGCGACCCTCTTCGGTCAGCTCGGCCTTGCA
Organism: uncultured Collinsella sp.; assembly: GCA_900540945.1. Lineage (GTDB taxonomy): Bacteria > Actinomycetota > Coriobacteriia > Coriobacteriales > Coriobacteriaceae > Collinsella. The sequence continues at coordinate 12,796 of UQHQ01000039.1, forward strand.
CTGCTCGACGAGCTCCTTGACAGCCACGACCTCCTCGACGCAGGTGACGAGCGGGATCATGATCTTGACGTCACCGAAGGCGCTGGCGCGCAGCAGGGCGCGGAGCTGGACCTTGTACTGGTCGGGATTGGCCAGGCAGTAACGCACGGCGCGGAAGCCCATGAAGGGGTTGTCTTCCTTGACCATGTGCAGGTACGGGATCTCCTTGTCGCCGCCCACATCAAGCGTACGAATGATGACCGGAGCGCCCTTGAGCGCGCTGGCGACCTTGCGGTAGGCGTTGAACTGCTCCTCCTCGGAAGGAAGCTCAGCAGAGTCCATGAACAGGAACTCGGAGCGGAACAGACCGATAGCCTCGGCGTCGTGATCGAGCGCGTTGGGCACGTCATCGGGGTTACCGATGTTGCAGGCAATGATCTTCTTGATGCCATCGGCAGTCACAGAAGGCTTGCCGCGGAAGGCCTCGAGGGCTGCCTTCTCAGCAGCGAAGGCCTCGGCCTTGGCGGTGTAGGCGGCGAGCGTCTCCTCGTCGGGATCGGCCTCGACGATGCCCTTGCCACCGTCGACGACAACGGTCATGCCGTTGCGCAGTGCGGTGCAGCTGTTGGAAACCGAAAGGACAGCCGGGATCTCGAGGGCGCGCGCGATAATCGCGGAGTGCGACGTACGGCCACCGGTCTCGGTGACGATACCGGCAACGTGGGCCTTATCAATCGTGGCGGTCATGGACGGCGTAAGGTCGTGCACGACAACGACGGTGTTCTCGGGCAGGACGGAAAGGTCGACGACCTCCTTGCCCAGCAGCTCGGCCAGAATACCGGTGCGGATGTCGGCGATATCGGCCGCGCGCAGACGGAACATCTCGTCGTCCATGGACAGGAACATGTTCTCGAACATGGTCGAGGTGTCCATGAGCGCCTGCTCGGCGCAGGTGCCGCCGTCAATGGCGGCGTTGATGGCGTCGGTCATGCCCGGGTCCTGAGCCAGGACGATGTGTCCGCTCATGATCTCGGCCTCGGCCTCGCCCACCGTCTCCTTCATGTGGTCGGCCTGAGCCTGGGTCTTCTCGCAGAAGACCGAAAGAGCGGACTGATAGCGCTCCTTCTCTGCTGCCGAATCAGCAACCTGGTGCGGCTCAAACGTCAAGTCGGGATCGACGGCGACCATAACGGTGCCGATACCGATGCCCTCGGAAGCGTTGACTCCCTGATACATTCCCATTCCTCTCTCCGTGTCATGTGATAAAGCGTTTTGCCATATCCATGACAAAAGAGCGCAGTTACCTTAAAACAGGTCACTGCGCCCCCAAATATGAACTTAGTTGTTCAACATGCGACCCGTTTGAGTTCTACTCGCCAAGACCGCTCTTGATGAGCTCGATGGCAGCAGCCAGAGCCTCGGCCTCGTCAGCGCCGTCGCACTTGACCTCGACCTCGGTGCCGCAAGGGATACCAGCAGCCATGAGGGCCATCGGGGACTTGCCGTTGACCTCCTTCTCGGGGGTGACGACCGTCACGTCGCAGGCGTACTTGCCCATGGTGGAGGCGAAGAGACCAGCCGGACGCATGTGAAGACCCTGAGGATTAACGAGGGTAGCCTTCTCAGAAACCATAATTGACTCCTTTTTTGTGTTTAACCCCTGTCGTGCATGCGGCAGGAGTCAGATTCACGACGTTGTTTATATTAACTCACATCAAACGGTTTTTCATTATGTTTCGCACGAATTGTTGGACAGATGTCATTCCTGTACGCTCGCCCGCCCGGCGGGGCGGTTAAGTTTGCTGCTCTACAGTCCTGCGCAAGACGGAAAGCACATTAAGTGCTTTCCTTTGCGTGCGGAACTCGCGACAAACTTAATCGCCCCGCCGGGCGGGCGAGCTGCGGAAACTCAGTCGGTCCAGAGCAATATGGTGCGAACGAAATTCTGGCTGATTATTTGTTCGCCTGGTTGATCTGGTTGATAGGGTCTATCTATGCCCTTCTGTAAGTTGCGGTGAAATAGTTCTTTGTTTCTAGAGCTAAAACGGTTTATCAGTCTCTATTTCACCGCAACTTATTTGGGGATGAAAAAGGCGGAGGCCCTAGTGAGGGTCTCCGCCTTTGTTACAGGGGACGATTGAAACCGCTGTCTGTGGGATTAGACCAGACGGGCATTGATCGTCTCGGCGATCTTGGCGGCGTCGGTGGAACCCTTGACGGTGGCACGGAAGCCCTCGTCCATAAGCGCCTCGGCTACCTTGGACAGGATCTTGAGGTGCGTGGTGCCGGCCTGGGCACCGGGAATGAGCAGGGCGATAGCCACGTTGACGGGAGCGCCATCCATGGTGTCCCAACCGGTCACGCCAGAGTCGTCCTTGACGACGATGACGGCGGCATCGGTAATGGCATCGGACTTGGCATGCGGAATAGCGAAGCCCTCCATCATGCCCGTGGAGCCCTCGGCCTCGCGGGCCAGGAAGGCATTCATCACGGCATCGGCGTCGTCAGCGACACCGGCCTTGACAGCCTGGTTGGAGACAAAGCTCAGGGCCTCGTCACGAGAAGCGAAGTTCTCGGCGACAAAAACGTTCTCGACCTTCACGAAATCGGCAGCCTCGGCCTTGGGAGCCTCGACGGCAGCGGCCTTGGGGGCCTCGACCGGCTTAGCGGGAGCGGCAGGAGCGGCCTTCTGGCTCTTCTCGAAGTCATACTTCTTGAAAGCGACGAACAGGATGCCACCGACCACAGCGCCGATGAGGATCGCGAGGACCCACAGCGGACCGTTCTCGACAACGGGCAGGACCAGGAAGCCACCGTGGGGCGCCGGATCGTGAACGTTGAACATAATGGTCAGGATCGAGGCGATGGAGGAACCGAGCATCATGATGGGCATGACGGGCCAGATGTTCTTGGTCATGAACGGAATGGCGCCCTCGGTGATGTGGGTGCAGCCAAGGATGAGGTTGACGACACCGGCGTCATGATCCTCCTGGCTGAAATACTTCTTGCCGACGATGACGGCGAAGGTGGTGATCAGCGGCGGAACGATACAGGCGGCAGAGACGGCAGCCATGAAGTTGGTGCCGAAGTTATAGGTGTCGGTGCCGACACCAGCAGCCAGGGCCTCGGTGAGCATGGCGGTACCGGTGACGTAAGCAGCCTTGTTGACCGGGCCGCCCATGTCAAAAGCGCACATGCAGCCGATAGCAAGACCCAGGACAACAGCACCGGAGGCAGACAGGCCCTTGAGGAAGTCCATCATGGCGGTGTTGATGGCAGCCATGGGGCCGGAGATGCCGAGCATGACCAGACCGACAATCAGCGTGGAGAACAGCGGGTACAGGAAGATAGCTTTGAGGCCGTCCAGGTTCTTGGGCAGCTTGGCAAAAACCTTCTCGAGCAGAAGGATGACATAGCCGGCGAGGAAGCCGCCGACAATGCCGCCCAGGAAGCCGAAGCCCACACCGGTGCCGCCAGCATCGATCATGTGTGTATCGGCGTTAACGGGCAGGCCCTGGATGGCGATCATACCGGCAACAAAGCCGGGGACGAGTGCCGGGCGCTTGCCGATGGACTCGGCGATGTAGGCGGAAAGCACGGGAACCATGAGGTTCATGGCAATGCCGCCGATGATCTTGAGCATAGCGGCGAAGCTGTTGTAGTCGGCAGCCGTCGAATCGAAGGACGTGATGCCCCACAGGAACGAAACGGCGGTCAGAACACCACCAGCAACGACGAAGACCAGCATGTGGCTGACGCCGTTCATAAGGTGCTTATAGATGATGTGGCCGATGGATTCCTTCTCCTCAACCTCATCCTCGACATCGGCAGGAGGCGCAACCCCGTCGTCGCCCCTGGCGGCGCACACCTTC
>UQHQ01000040.1 GCA_900540945.1 uncultured Collinsella sp.
AGCGATGCTCGGTTGCTGCCTTCTCGTAGTTCTTGCGGAGGGGCGCGGCCCGACGCTTTGCTCGCTACTGCGGACAGTCCTGCGCAAGACGGACAGCACATTAAGTGCTGTCCTTTGCGTGCGGAACTTGTATCGAGCAAAGCGTCGGGCCGCTCCTAGTTCGTTTACGTGGTTGTTTGCATCTGCCTGTTAGGGCCACTGGGTTGTGGCCTTGATTCTGTTGCAAAGCGGTGTTTGGCTGATATTTTGAATGGGAGGGGCTCGTTGTTGCTTACGGGCCTCTTTTTATGTTGAGGGGACTTTGGCTATGGCAAAGCGTTCTGGGTTGTATTCGGTGCCGTTTGAGGTTCCGGAGCTTGCTTTTGATGAGGCTGTTGCACTTGCGGCCGATACGGGCGAGATTGCGCGTTATTCCACACCGCTGCTCGAGACCGTCGTCGAGATGCTCGATGAGCTTGGTCGTCCTGACGAGTTCTATGATTGCGTCCAGATAGCCGGTACCAATGGAAAGACCTCGACGACGCGATTCTCGGCTGCCATTCTTCGTGGCGAGGGCCTTAAGACAGCACTCTTTACGTCACCTCATCTGGTGCGCTATCCCGAGCGTATGGAGATTGACGGAAAGGTTGTCTCAGACGAGGTCTTTGCCCATGGTGTCTCTGCGGCGTATGAGGCGGGCCGTCGTCTCAATGCGCGTCGTGAGGCGGCGGGCGAGGAGCTCCGCGCTATTACGCCCTTCGATCTTTTGTCCGTGGCTGGTTTGACTATGTTTGCCGAGGCTTGCGTGGACGTGGCCGTGCTTGAGGTTGGCATGGGCGGACGCTGGGATGCTACGAGCGCGACCGATCCCGTGGCCGTCGCCATTACGGGTATTGGACTCGACCATACGAAGGTCCTTGGCGATACCCTCGAGGCTATTGCGGGGGAGAAGGCTGCGGTTATTAAGCCCGGGCGTTTGGTTGCGTTGGGCGAGGGTACGCATGAGGCGAGCGTTCAGCGTGTGATGGATACCCGTTGCCGTGAGTGCGGCGTTGTGCCACTCGTGGTGAGCCATACGACGACCAAGCTTCCGGCACACGTGGGCGACACGGTGGAGTTTAGCTGTACCACGCCGCGTGCGATCTATACGTCGAGCATGGTCAAGCCGGCATATCAGCCGCAGAATGCCGCGTGCTCGATTATGCTGTGCGAGGGCTATCTGGGCCGCGAGCTCGACCACGATGCGCTGGATGCATCGCTTATGGGTTGCCCCACGCCGGGTCGCTTTGATGTGCTGGGAACCGATCCGCTCAAGCTGATCGACGCCTGCCATAACCCCCAGAGCTGCGAGAACTTTGTGAGCGCACTGGACGAGATCGATCCGTGTGTAGAGAATCGCCCCACGCTGCTGTGCGCCGCATTGGCTGATAAGGACGTGGCGGGCATCGTCGACGTGCTGATTCCAGCCTTCCCGCGCGTGGTTGTGACGCAGACCGATTCCGATCGCGCCCTGCCGGCGGAGGAGCTTGCTGCCCTGGTGGACGCCGATAAGCTCGCTGGCATGTATCCCAGCGTATCCGAGGCCCTCGCAGCTTTCAAGGCCGCGAGCGAGCCCTTCGTAGCAGCCGGCACCATCACCCTGGCCGGTGAAGTAGCGGGCCTGCTCCGTTAACCCATCCCCTCATCAGTTGCGGTGAAATAGTTCCTGTTTTTGGGTTCTAGCAGCCCATCCAGGAACTATTCCACCGCAACTCAAAAACAGTCAAGTACTTGTAATGTGTCCTCCCGCTTGCGAAATCTTTTATGCCGCTTGACCTATCTCATATTGCGTTGTCACGCTGGGGAGGGGTACGCTCAGCCTAACTTGCAATCCGGACCAGTGCTGTGGCCCGTTGAGCCAGTCGGGAGGAACTATGAATAGAAGGCATGTCAACGCGGCAATCACCGCGGGCCTAGCCCTTACCATGACGGTCGGTTCGGTGCCACCGCAGGCGTTTGCCGAGATGATGCAGGGCGATACTACCCAGGTCGTCGTCGAGCAAAGCGATGCGACGGGAACTGCCGCCACATCCGCGGACACCGGCCAGACAACCTCGGAAGATCAGGCGGTCGACAAGATCGCCTCGCTTGCCGAGCAAACCGACTTGCATGTTGCCGAGGGCTCCGACGCTACGTTGCCCCAGACCGTGTCGGCGACTTACGAGAGCGGTACCACCAAGCAGGAAAACGTTACCTGGAAGCCGAACGGCGCCGATGCTCCGGCAACCTTGGCGCAGCTGCCAGCCGGATCCTATGAGTTTGAGGGCACCGTCGATGGCGCTACCCAGACGGTCAAGCAGCGTGTGATCATCGAAGCCCCGGCGGATCCGGCTGCAGTTAATGCTGTTGCACCCGTGAGCTCAAACGAGGACCTGAAGATTGCGTCCGTTGATAGCACTCCAATTGTAAAAAAATATGTGGGACAGGGCTATGTTGGCGAAGTGTACGGCACCTCAGTCAATCTGACGCTGACAAATGGAACTAAAGCTACCGGCATGGTCAATTGGGACGAAGCCTCAAGGAACACTATCAAGGCTGCTTCCGATGAATCGGAGGTGCCGATCCAAGGCTCCATTTCGTATATCTACATCGGTAACATGGGTTATTCGCTTAGTGAGCCCTATTCCGTTGCCGGAACGCTCAAGGTTTTTGTTCCCAGGTCTTCGAATTACATACAAAGCGTGACTACGTCGCCCGGCGTCGCGCCGTCTCTTCCTTCGACTGCCTATATATCCTATTCCGATAACTCGGGCTGTTCCTGCGATGTTGAGTGGGATGAGTTCTCCGAGGTAGACTATCAAAAACCTGGCTCATTTGTCGTTGAGGGACATTTGACATACTCGCCTTCAACTTTGGTGAGTTGCACGGTAAATATCCGTGAAATCAAGTCTGTTCAAACCGAATTTGAATGCATGACGGCAGTAGGGATGTCGCCGTCTCTTCCGTACCAGGCAATGGTTACTTTCGATCAAAATGAATCGCAGCCAGTTCATATCAATTGGGATTCCGTCAATCCCGATTCGTACGCTCAACCAGGTACTTTTGTTGTTAAGGGCAGGCTCGATGGGCTTGACCGGCGCGAAGTTACTTGTACGGTTGCAGTGAAGGATGCCAAAGATTATTTTGACCTGGACTCGTTGACGTACGAACGTGTTGTCGGTGATGAATCGCCCCTTGACTCTGACGTGCACCTTAAGGTGACTCGACCGGATGGCGAGTACTGGTATAACTACCCTGTGAAATGGGACAATGCTGACGCCTCTCGATTCCAGACGGCTGGCACTTATGAAGTTGCCGGTACTATCGGGGACTGCGGCGTTTCTTCTCTTGCTGGTCTAGAGGTTAAGGCGAAGGTCGTCGTTAAAGAGGTTGCCTCTATCGCACAAGTTGCACCCATTGATACACCAGTTGGCATCCGTCCTACAACGGGCTCGAGTGCCGGCTCCCTTCCATATACCGTTAAGGTGACTTTCACCGACGGGTCTACAGTTAATGGTGGCGTTACCTGGGATACAATCCTGGATTCCATGGTCGCGCAGGAGGGTTCCTTTACCCTCGGAGGCTCTATCATGTATAGCTGAAGTAAACCCGGCTCTCCGTCTATACCAGTCTCGTTGGGCAGTGCCCATCGTGCCTCTATTAACGTCAACGTTCGTGCGCTGCAGATGCCATCTACGACTTCGATAAGTACGCTCGTTGGCGCGCAAATTCATATGCCGTATACCATAGAAGCAACGATGTGGAATGGTTCTCGTGGCAACTATTCTGTTCAATGGCCTGCTATTAGTCAGAATACGTTGAACAAGCTGGGCAAGTCGACTATTACGGGTTATTTCTTGGGTTCGAATATTCCGGTAACAGCGACTATTAATGTGTGCGACCTTGCCAACGATGATTTGGGAAGGATCGCCTACATTCCCGATGTCGGATTCGCTTATTCGTACGAATCGAATCAATTTCTGCTGTCGGACGGAAACTACTACAGCCTTTGGGGGGGGTTGGAGACTCCCTTTATACATGGGATGAGATCCCGCAGGACCTCAAATACGGCAAGCCGGGCGACTATGAGATAAGCGGAACAATTACCGGTACGCTTGCAAAGATTCGTGCAACGGCTACGTGTGGAGAGGTCAAGGGCATCAATCACTACAGTGAGACTGGCGCGACTCTCGTGCAGTCTTATGAAGATGCTTACGTTATCTATCCTGGCGAGCGGCTCTATCTTGATGATACGACCGTCGAGGGCGTTCTAAAGGATGGAACACGTTTCTCCAATCTTAAGGTTAACTGGGATGAGTATGATAGCTATCCAAAGGAGAATTGCACGATAACTGGTACAGTTGCGGGGACGAATATCCCGGCAACGATTCATGTGATCGTGACTGATAAGTGGAAAGCGGAACTCGATACCATTAAGGTCCTCAAGGGACATGATGGTTCAGGATTGCTTCCAACCAACGTTATACTGGTAAGCCCTGACGAAAAAGATCAGTCTGGCCATCATTCCAAGTATGCTCCCGTGACATGGAACACAAAGGGGTTTGACTGGAGCCAAGGCGGAATCGTTTCGGGTACCGCTCAGCTGTCTTACTATACGGGCAGTAACAGCAGTGTTGTGGATATTCCTGTGACTGCAAATGTTCAGGTTGTGAATAGGGCTACATCCGTTCAGGGCGGCACGTTGTGGACCGTTCCTGGCGTTGCGCCTGATTTGCCAGAGACCCTTGAGGTCGTCTACGACAATGACATGTCCGTTGGGCCGCAACGCGAAAACGTCATCTGGGAAGACGTTTCCCCCGATGCCTATGCCAAGGAGGGCACGTTTAAGGTTAAGGGCAAGCTCCAAGGTGGTGCCGAGGCGACGGTTACTGTTGATGTTTGCTCGATTTCGTCCGTGAACGTTCCCGAGCGTATTGTGACGGCCAACGGCGTTGAACCCGAGATGCCGTGGAACAATATTTCGGTGACTACGAGCGACGGTAAAACGCGCACTGCGTGGATTGAATGGAACGGCTATCGTTCTTCGGACTATACCGGCGAGTCCGGCAAGGTCTCCACGGTTACCGGTAAGCTGTACGCTAGCGGCCTTGATAGGTTCGGCGTCGGCACCAACACCGGCCTTACTGTCCAAACCAAGATCGTGATTGCTGGAGTCGAGAAAGCGTTTGATAACGGTGAGACTGCGGTGACCACGAAGGCCGGTGCCGCTCCTACGATGCCTTCCAAGCTGGCAGTCGAGATGAGCGACGGTTCGATCTCGACGGCTGCTGTTAAGTGGGATCCGATTGCGCCCGAGAAGTATGAAAAGCCTGGTACGTTCTATGTAACGGGCCATGTTGTCGGCTTTGATGGCGCTGCTGTTATGGCGCTTGTTGACGATGAAGGCCAGAACGTTGGCGTGGACGAGCATGGCGTCGTGATCGCTAAGGTGACGGTTGCCGACGAGAAGGCTCAAAAGGTTGCACTGCAGCCCGAATCGCTTGTGATTAACACGACGGTTGGGTCGACTTTGGAGCTTCCTGATCAAGCGACTGTGAAGTTCTCCGATGGTTCATACCGCATGACGCAAAGCGACGCTGGCGGCGTCGAGATCGAAAAATGGACCGATACCGACGGCCTCGACATCACCAAGCCCCTTGCCAAGACCGGCACCTACAAGCTTGTCGGCAAGCTCAAGGGTATCGATAACGTCAACGCTATCGTATATGTCAACGTTCGCGAGGCACCGCGGACCATCACCAAGCTCGAGGCTAAGTCGTTTAGCGTGGCCAAGGGTACGTCCAAGCAGGACCTGTACCAGCAGATGCCCAAGCAGGTTGTGGCGACTTACTCCGACGGTTCGACCGACCTACTCGACATTGACGTGTGGGATCTTTCCAGCGTTACGGACGAGCTGCTCGGCGGAACCGGTACCGTGAAGATCACCGGCACGGTTAAGCTTATTGGCGCCAAGGTGACCTGCAATGTGACCGTAGTGGATCAGGATGCCCAGACGCCAGACCACGTTGAGCCGATCGATGTAATTGAGATTGCGGACAATGCCAAGGTCGCGGATCTGATGGACAAGCTTCCGTCCAAGGTGACGGTAGTCATGAAGGACGGCAAGACTAAGAACGAGACGCCCGTTAAGTGGGCTCAGGTCGATAGCCTGGGTCGCGCCGGCAACGAGTTTGAGGTCACGGGTCTGACGGACAACGGCATGACCGTAAAGGTGAAGGTCAAGGTAACCGCGCATATCGTGGGCTTTGATACCGTTGACGAGATTGAGGTCGAGCGCGATGCCAAGGCGGATGAGGCTAAGGCCAAGCTGCCCACCACGGTCACGGCGATTTACTCTGACGGTACCGATTCCGAAGCCGACGTAACGTGGGATACCAAGGGCCTCTCCGACAAGGACTTTGCCAAGGAAGGTAAAGTTACGGTTAAGGGCACTGTTGTCGGCACGGATCAGAAGGCGGAGTGCACCATCAAGGTCGTCAAGCCACTGCGCGAGATTCCTGATCATCTGGCCGGCACGGTTGACGCTGTGACGCTCGACGACGGGGCGAAGCCCGATGCTGTTGTGGCCGCACTGTCCAAGACCGTGAAGGTCGCCATGAAGGACGGCTCCGAGGTCGATTCGAAGATCGATTGGATTGCTCCTAAGGAGGCTCTCACCATTAAGAATGACGGCGCGAGCGTTGTCATTACGGGTAAAACCGCGGTTGGCAGCTTTGAGGTCAAGGCTACGGTCAACCTGATGCCGGTCGTCGAGAGCGTCGTCGACGCCCAGCTTTCTGTTGCCCGTAATACGGCTGCTGCTGACATCGTGCTGCCTGCCCAGGTGACCCTCAACATGTCCGACGGCTCGACGAAGACTGCCGCCGTTACGTGGGATAAGACCCCGCTTACGGCAGATGCCTTGGGCAAGCTGGGCGATGTTGCGCTTGAGGGCACGGTCGAGGGCACTTCGGTCAAGGCCAAGTGCACGTTGACGGTTGTAAAGAGCGATGCTGAGATTCCGGCGTCCGTTGAGCCTGTCGCGGGTGTTAGCGTGCCCGAGGGCTCGTCCGCCGATGTCGTGCGTGATGCGCTCAAGGGCGTGAAGGCCACCGTTCGCATGAAGGACGGCAAGACCACGGCGGTGTCTGAGATTACGTGGACCGAGATCCCTGCCGCTGCCGCCACCTATGGCAACACCGTTGTCGCTAAGGGCGTGACGGTGAACGGCAACCTGCCTGTCGAAGTTGTCGTCACCTCCACGACGACGATCAATAAGGTAGCCAAGGTGCCGCAGATTACGGTTGAGCGCGACGTGAAGGCCGATGCGGTGACGGGCCAGCTGCCCAAGACCGTTAGCGTGACCTATACCGACGGCCATACGGACGAGGCCTCGGTGACGTGGAACACGGACGGGCTCGACAAGAAGCTCGCCGTTGTTGGCGAGTACATGATCGGGGGGTCCGTTGAGGGCACGACCCTCAAAGCGGCCTGCAAGCTGGTCGTCGAGACGCCCAAGCGCGAGATTCCTCATCACGTGAAGGGCGACAGCCTGACGCTTGATCAGCCCGTGCTCGACGGCGCCTCTTCCGAGGATGTTGCCAAGGCGCTTGCGGGTCTTAAGGCGACCGTGGTGATGGCCGACGGCAAGACCGAGGTCGAGTGTGCCGTAACGTGGACCGATGTTCCCGCTGCCGATATCGCCACGACGGGTAAGACCCTCACGGTGCGCGGCACCACCGAGCAGGGCGGCTTTGCGGTGACGGCGACCGTTTCGGTTAAGCCTGTCATCACGAGCGCGTCTCTTGCCGAAGGCGCTGGTGCCATTGCCGCCAAGCGCGATGATAGGGTTGATGACGTTGTGGCCCAGCTGCCCAAAAAGGCGAGCGCGACGTATTCCGATGGCGCTGCCAAGGACTTGGATATTACGTGGGATACGAGTGCGCTGACTCAGAAGGCGCTCGGCGAGCTCGGCGACATTGTTGTTACGGGCACCGTCAAGGACGAGACCGGTTCTGCCACGGTGACGGCCACCGTTACCGTGTCCGAGAAGGACTCGAACATTCCCGTGACGCCCGGCACGCCCGATGCCGTTGAGGTCTTTGAGTTTAGCTCGCCCGATGAGGTGCTTAAGGCGCTGCCCAAGAAGGTCGCCGTAACCATGAAGGACGGCAGCCAGAAGGATTACGGCATCGACTGGGAGAACGTGCCCGCACTCGGCTGGGATGCCGACGATGTAACCGTGATCGGCAAGGTGCACGGCACGGAGCTGCCGGTCAGTTGCGAGGTACTCGTTAAGCAGCGTCCGGCTGCCGACGGCATGGTGATCGTTGACCAGAACGGCAAGCCCACGACTTCGCATACCACGCTCAAGGTCGAGCGCGGCAAGGAGATTGACCTGACCGCCGCGGCGAGCAATGCGGACAAGGGCGCAAAGCTTCGCGGTTCCGTGAGGTGGACCTCGAAAGATCCGACGATTGCGACGGTCGAGAACGGCAAGGTCAAGGCCCTCAAGAACGGCACCGTTGTCATTACGGCGAAGCTGTACGTTGAAGGCGAGGCTGTGGCGATTTCGCTGGCTGACGAAGATGACGTCGCGGAGGCGCCGGCAGCCCCGAAGTTCACCGCTAAGGTGACTGTTAAGGTTGTTGAGCCGGTCGTTGAGCAGAAGCCGGAGGCTGGCAAGGATAACGGTGGCAAGTCTGATTCCAAGCCGGCTTCGGATGCGAAGAAGGACGGCAAGAAGGCTGTCGCTGGAAGCCTGGCGCAGACGGGCGACAACACGGCTGTGACTGTCGCCGCACTGGGCGGAACCGGCCTGTTGGCGCTGATCGCCGCCGCGATCGAAAAGCTGCGCCATCGCGCTGAGTAGCGCCGAGCGCGTAGGGCCCTAGAGCACAAGAAGGCCTCCCGTTCCTCGTAAACCACGAGGGTCGGGAGGCCTTTCGTTTAGCTACCCTGCGTCTCGAATAAAATCGTTCGCCACGAAATGGGCCTATCTACTACGTTTGACCGGTTACCCTCGACCACGCCGAGAATTGCGAAATCAAAACCGCAGGTAGATGGCTTGCCAATTTTCAAAAAAGACCCGCATGGTCGACCCATGCGGGTTAAACGTAGTAGATGGGCCGTTTTCGTGGCGTATCTCTAGGCTGTCAAATTGGTCGACTTGGTTCCTTAGCAGTTGCGGTGAAATAGTTCCTGGATTATGCCTCTGTGGGCCAATCTGGGAACTATTCCACCGCAACTTATTGAGGGGCTATTGGGTAAGGGCTAGTCTAGGCGGACTGGGTCGTGGGGGTAGGCGTTGAGAATCTCGACGCCGGACTCGGTGACCAGGGCAAGGTCTTCGATGCGGACGCCGGTGCGGCCGGGGAGGTAGATGCCCGGCTCGATGGAGAACGTCATGCCCGGCTCTACGACCTGCTCGTTAACAAGCGAGACATCGCCTGGCTCATGGTCCTGCAGACCGATCGAGTGTCCCAGACGGTGCGTAAAGTACTGCCCATAGCCCGCTTCCTCAATCACGTTGCGCGCGGCGCGGTCCAGGTCGCACATGCGCACGCCCGGTGCGATGAGCGCCTCGGCGGCTTCGTTGGCGCGGCGCACGATGTCGTAGATGCGTGCGGTCTCCTTGTCCGGCTCGCCCCAAAAGAACGTGCGCGTCATGTCCGAGCAGTAGTTGCGATGACGCCCACCAATGTCGAACAGCACCACGTCGCCGTGCTTGAGTGCCGTATCGTCGGGCTCGTGATGCGGGTCGCCGGCGTTGGCGCCAAAGCTCACGATGGGCGGAAAGCTAAAGCCCTCGCAGCCGTGCTTGCGATACAGACCGAGCATCTGGTCGGCAATTTCGCGCTCCGTTACGCCCTCGTGGACGAGCTTGATGGCGTCGGCCATCACGGCGTCGTTGGCGGCCGAGGACGCGCGCATGAGCTCCTGCTCGGCTTCGTCCTTGTGGGCGCGCGCAGCGGTGACGGCAAAGTCGCCCAGGAAAAACTCACTTGCGGCGTGGCGCTCCATGAGCGGCATCAAAAAGCCGGAACGCATGACGGTGTCGATGCCGAGGGGCTTGGATGGATCGACCTCGCGAGCGATGGCGTCGGCCACGACGTCGGTATCGGTGTGATAGGCGACGCGGGCATTGTCATACTCGGGCAGCTGATGCAGGGCGTTGACCAAGATCACGGGCTCGCAACCGCGCGCGAGCAGCACGCCGCAAAAACGCTCGAACATATCGGCATAAAAGCCGGTCAGGTAATAAATCGACCACGGGTCGTTTACGAGCAGCTGCGCGCCGGGGTGCTGAGCCTCGAGCGCATCGAGCACGCGCGCCACACGCTGGTCATCGACATGTGCCATGAAACATCCTTTCGCTAGGGTGCCACCATGGTATCCCAAGCCCGGCAGCTAGGGACGTTCCTTTTATGCCGGCACTTCGGGACAATCCTTGGCATGGCCGGTCTGGCAAGCACGCAGGCAAAAGTAGTCATAAGAGGCCCGTCCCAAATGGGCTGGTTTCAAAAGTATGGCGGATTACGGGGCTGGACCTGTATTACATGACCATGGGAAAAATCGCGAAATTAAAACCGCAGGTAGACGGCTTATCAAAAATCGAAAATTGCCGGTATGGATGGGGGTTTCCGAATCAGCCCCGTAATCCGGCACAGTTTTGAAATGGCACTAAAGTAGGCACAGGCTAAATACCGATCCCAAGGAAAGTTGCGGTGGAATAGTTCCTGGATGCCGGCGTTTTGGCGGAAATCAGGAACTATTTCACCGCAATTGAGGAGGAGCGGGGTGGATGGCGGGGTAGCCAAAAGAGCCCCGTCCAAAATGAGCTGCTTAGGCAGGGTCGATGTCCATGCTGGCGATGAGGTCGACGCCCGTGCCGAGGAGGTCTTCCAGCACGACGTCGCCCATGCGGATGGGGGCTTCGACGACCAGGCCGCGGATGAGGTCCATCGCCTGGGCGTGGAGTGCCAGCGGGATGGCTTCGGCCGTGCGCACGGGTAGCAGCGCCTCGTCGCCGCCGGATACGGCCACGGTTGTGGTGAGCACGCGCATGGGGCAGGTGAGCTCCTGATGCGCGAACTTATCGCCGCGCGGGCAGCTGTTGCCGGTCACGGAGCGCACCTCTACCACGGCGCCGTCTGCGTTACGCTCTACCTCTACGGTCAGGAGGCACTCGGATGGGCAGGTGGTGCAGTTGAACCGCAGCGTCTCGATCGTGTTTGTGCTCATGGCCTTACGCCTCCTCAACGGGATCGACGGACAGGACAATCTCGCTAATACCCAGGTCGAGCGCGCGCTGAATCACTTTTGCCGGCAGCGGGAAGCTTTCCATTACGCTCGGTTTAAACGGGCGGACCTTTCCTGCAAACAGCTCCTTGTCGCCTGCAAGAATGCGCACGCGGGCGGCGTCGACCGGTCGGCGTACACGGAAGTTGAGCTTGGTGAGCCCAACGGTCGTAATGCGGCCCGGCAGCGCGTAGCCTGCGATGCCGGCGGGGGAGACCGTGAGCTGGCAGCTCGGGCCCGCAGCGCCCGCATCGGCCCCAGCGCCACAGCCCAGCGCGTACGCCGCAGCAGCCGCACCGGCACGCTCGGACTCGGTCGTCACGTTGTCGGCCAGGTCGTGCACGTGCAGCACGTTGCCGCAGGCAAAGATGCCCGGAACGCCTGTCTGCAGGCTCTGGTCCACCACGGCGCCGCGCGTGTGCGGGTCAAGTTCAACGCCCGCGCCCACCGAAAGCTCGTTCTCGGGAATCAGGCCCACCGAAAGCAGCAGCGTGTCGCACGGAACAACGCGCTCGGTCCCGGTAATGGGAGCCAGGTGCTCGTCGACCTGACTCACCTCGACGGCCTCCACGCGGTCGTGTCCGATCACACGCGTGACGGTAGTGGACAGGTGCAGCGGAATGCCAAAGTCGTCCAGGCAGTTCTTGACGTTGCGGCGCAGGCCGTTGGCGTACGGCATGAGCTCGTACACACCCTCGACCGAAATCCCCTCGAGCGTACAGCGGCGCGCCATGATAAGCCCGATGTCACCCGAGCCCAAAATGACGGCGCGTGAGCCGGGCTTGAGGTTTTCGATATTGATGTATCGCTGTGCCAGGCCAGCCGTGAACACGCCGGCGGGACGGCTGCCGGGGATCTTGATCTCGCTGCGCGTGCGCTCGCGGCACCCCATGGCAAGGACGACCGCACGTCCGGTGAGCTGCAGCATGCCGGTACGGCTCATGAGCGTGACGGTATGGACTGCGGCATCCCCCGCGGCCTCGCCCACGCCCCACGCGCTCGCACCCTCGCCTGTGCCCGGGTCGCCCACACACGCGCCTTCGCCCGAATCAATCCCAAGCACCATACTGCCCAAGAACAGCGCAATGTCGGTCGCGCGCACCTGATCGATAAAGCGCTGCGCATATTCGGGACCGGTCAGCTCCTGCTTAAAGTGCGATAGGCCAAAGCCGGGGTGGATGCACTGGCGAAGGATACCGCCCAGGTGCTGTTCGCGCTCCACGATGGCCACACGCGCGCCGGCCTTATGCGCGGCAAGTGCGGCCGCCATGCCGGCGGGTCCGCCGCCGATAACGACCACGTCGAACGCCTGCGCCTGCACCGCCTCGGTAGCTCCGGCTTCCGCGTGTCCGTCGCGCATATCAAGTGTCGCCATCCTAGCGCACCCCCTTCAGCGGTCCTTCGACCAGCCAAGAACCGGCATCCTCCAACAGCACCTCGCTGGGGTCGCAGCCCAGCTCGCGCGCTAGGATCGCCACCACGCGGCTCTGGCAAAAACCACTCTGGCACCGACCCATGCCGGCGCGGCAGCGGCGCTTGACGCCCTCGACCGAAACCGCGCCCGGGCGGCGTCGGATCGCGGCCACGATCTCGGCCTCGGGCACCGTCTCGCAGCGGCAGACGATCTGCCCCCACGCGGGATCGGACTCAATCAGCTTCTCCTTGCGCGCGAGCGGCGCGCGGTCAAAGTCGTCCGGCGCACGGCGAATCGGGTCCCAATCGTCCCGCTCGTGCAGGGCCACGCCAGCATCGCGCAGTACCTGCTCCATGCGCTCGGCAATGGCCGGCGCGCTCGCCACGCCCGGCGACTGAATGCCCGCGGCCTGGAACAGTCCCGACACCACGGTCGACTGCCCAATAAAAAAGTCGTTCGTACCCTGAATGACCGGACGCCCGCCGGCAAACGCCCGCACCACGCGACGCGTGTCCAGATCGGGTACTAACTTGCGTGCGCCGTCCAGCAACGCGTTGACATCGCTAGCGTAGGTCTGTGTATCGCCTGGCTCGCGCACGGCGGCGGTCGCGGTAATTACGGTGTTGCCGTGTACAGTACCCGTGACGATAACGCCCTTGGAAACCGGCGTGGGAACGGGGTAGAGCGGCATGAGCGCACGCTGCTCCTTGTCCAGCACCACAATATTGCCCTGGCGCCAGACCATCTGGAACTCCTCGGCGCCGGCCATGTGCGAGATGTCCGCGGCTCCGTTGCCTGCGGCGTTGATCAGGTAACGGCAGCGCACATCGCCGGCGGGCGTCACCAGCGTAAAGCGCGCGGCTCCGTCATCTGAGCCGGCAACTTCAATGCCTTCCACCGGCGCGGAGCGCATAAACGTCACGCCGTTGGCAACTGCGTTCTCTAGTGCAGCGATGGCCACTTCAAACGGGTCGACGTAACCGGTCGAAGGGCACCACAACGCGCACGAGACCTGGGCACTCGCGCGCGGCTCCAGCTCGTGGATGCGCTCGGGGCCGATAATCGACAGTTCGGGCACGCCGTTGGCAAGGCCATTCTGGCGCAGCTTCTCCAGGTGCGCCCGGTCTTCGTCGTTGAAGCCCAGCACCATCGACCCGGTGCGGCGGAACAAAAGCCTAGTTCCTGGGCCCACGTGCCATATAGCTCGCAACCACGGGCGTTGACCTGCGCCTTTACCGTGCCCGGCGCCGGATCGTAGCCGGCGTGTACTAGACCGCCGTTGGCCTTCGACGCGCCCAGGGCGATGTCGTTGCCCGTCTCGACCACGCAAATGGACAGGTCATAGCGCGCGAGCTGCCTCGCTATGGCGCACCCGGTAATGCCCGCGCCCACAATTGCGATATCAAACGTTTCCGTCACAGTGCCTCCCAGACGAGTTGACAGGCCGTCAATAGGACTATCCTACGGTCTGCACATCTCTGGTGCGGCAGCAATGCGGCGAACAGCCCCGCAACACCCGCCAACGGCAGGCGTGGGGAGACGCAGGACCATCGGTGACCTCGTCTGCCACCCCTGACGTCAGAGGTTTGTCTCGTTCTGTAACAGTAAGCAGAAGAACTGGGTTCCAGATGTTACAGATCGAGACGTTTGCCAGGCGGGTCCTCCGTTTGTCTCGATCTGTAACAGTAAGAGGGGTTTTGGGGCCCAAGATGTTACAGATTGAGATTGAAGTCGGGGAGGGACCCCTGTGTCTCGATCTGTAACATCTAGACCCGGATTTCGCCTCTACCTGTTACAGATTGAGATGTTTGTGTCTGTGGCGGCCGCCGGGCCCCACCAGGGTCCCGCTTGAACGACCCCCGTGTTACACTAATCCAGACTGTAAATATTCCGAAAGGTACACCTCAATGTCCAAGTACATCTCTGAGCTCATGTCGCCGCAGCTTATGGGCGTCATCTATGCCTTTGTTGGCTTTATCATCGCCCTGTACGTGCTGTCGGTCGTCTATGTGTTCATCGACGCTCGTCGCCGCGGCGCCAGCGCCTACGTGGCATGGGGCATTATCGCCCTGATCCCGTTTGTGGGCCTCATCGCCTACCTGGTCCTGCGCCCGCACTCCTACGCGGCCGACCGCGAGGAGCAGGAGCTGGACATGGCCCTGCGCGAGCGCCAGCTTGCCCAGTACGGCACCTGCCCGCAGTGCGGCGCCCCCATCGAGAAGGACTTTGTGGTCTGCCCCGTGTGCGACACCCAGGTTCGCAACGTGTGCCCCAGCTGCCATCGCCCGCTCGACGCGCACTGGAAGGTCTGCCCCTACTGCCGAACTCGCATCCAGTAACGCATCCATCGCCGGGCCGGTCGCAAGCCACGGGCACCGCGCGCCACACGCAAGCCGCACGCGCGCCCCACACCCCGCCCCCACACGATGAAGCATGCGTAGAAAATCGCCCGCCGTGCCATTAAGGTGCGGCGGGCGCCTGTGTAACAAAGCAAACTGCCCATAATTGACGCCCT
>UQHQ01000041.1 GCA_900540945.1 uncultured Collinsella sp.
CTGGTTACGCGGTTTGGTAAAACCGCGTAACCACTACTCCCGAGCTCCGTACTGCTCGTAGTAGGCGTCGATGGCGGCCTTGAGCTCGTCATCGATGACAACCTTGCCGTCGATCTCGTGGTTGTAGAGGGTCTCGACGACCTCGGCCATGGAAACGATGCTCGCGACGGGGAAACCGTACTTGGCCTCGATCTCCTTCTGTGCGGTGGTCACGCCGCCCTTGCCGACCTCCATGCGGTTGAGGGACACGATCAGGCCCTTGATTTCGACGTCGGCAGCAGCCTTAACCTTGGGATAGGTCTCGTCGATGGACTTGCCGCTGGTGGTGACATCCTCGACCATGACCACGCGGTCGCCGTCCTGGGGCTCGTAGCCCAGCAGGTTGCCCTTGTCGGCGCCGTGGTCCTTGGCCTCCTTGCGGTCGCAGCAATACTTGACCTCCTTGCCGTACAGCTCGTGGTAGGCAATTGCGGTCACGACGGCCAGCGGAATACCCTTGTAGGCCGGTCCAAACAGCACATCAAAGTCGTCGCCAAAGTTATCGTGGATGGCCTGGGCGTAATACTCGCCCAGCTTCTTGAGCTGATAGCCCGTCACGTAGGCGCCGGCGTTCATAAAAAACGGGGACTGACGGCCGCTCTTGAGCGTAAAGCTGCCGAACTTAAGAACGTCGGACTCGACCATGAACTTGATGAACTCTTGCTTGTAAGCCTCCATGCGGGCTCCTCTCGTAATCGCGTACATGCTCTTCAGTTTAGCGCAGGCAGAGCATCGATGCGGGCGCACTTTGAGGCCACGGCATTCAGTAAAGGCTTTGTCAGGGGCAATGGTTTTCTGAACAATGGGGTTAACATGGCAAACTCCCTCATCAAGAATCCGAGCGGATTAAAAAGGGGTACGAGATTAAACCGCCCCCATTTCCTGTGCTAAGGAAATGGGGGCGGTTCACGCCGGCCTTTATCTTTTTCGACAGCCTCGTTTGACTCGCGCTACACCAGGCGCATGGCCTCCTGGACAGCACCGTAAAGGTTGGCGTCGTTGCCGAGCTCGGCCACCTTTATCTGCGGCACAGGAATGCCGGCAAGGGTCCCTTCGTAACCCGCGAGGGCCAGCGGCATCTGCGCACGCAGGGCATCGACGAGCTCGGGATGGCACGAGATGCCGCCTGCGATCACAAAGACCTCGGGGTCGAGCACGGCCTGCAGGTTGATGAGCTGTCCGTCAAAGGCGCGAGCGTAGCGGTCGAGCGCGCGCTGCGCCGCCATGTCGCCATCCGCGATCCACTCAAAGACGCGGCGGCCGTCCACCGGAGAACCCGCAGGCAGGCCCTTCTCGGCAATGGCGGCATCACGGAGCGCACGCCAACCGCCCGAACCCGCAAAGGAGTTTTCCGTGCTCGCGGCAGTCGTGACATCATTGCACAAGAAGCTGAACTCGCCTGCAAAGCAGTGCGCGCCGCGCAGGACCTTGCCGTCGATGACGATACCGCCGCCGATGCCCGTGCCGATAGCGAGCACCACGCCAAAACGCGTCCCGCGCAGAGCGCCAGCCGCATACTCACCGCGTGCACAGCACTTACCGTCGTTATTGACGGCAACCGGCACCCCCAGCGCCTCGCGCATGAGCTTTCCCAGTGGGCAGCCGTCCATAAACGTGAGCGCACCGCCGCGATGGATCGTTCCCGCGACGTCTCCCTCGTAGAGACCACTCATTTAAGTACGTCCCCAATGACTAGGTAAAAATGGGCCATGTGTCCCAGTTGTGGAGACTCGTTGAGCCGTCTGGGTATCGTGAAAGATCGCGCACTCCCCCATCATCAAAAGTGACACACGCTACCTGTTGATGGGAGGCAGCCATGGGCTTCTTTGACAAGATGTTCGAGAAGAAAGAGTGCGCGATTTGCGGTACCGAACTGGGGCTTTTGGGAAAGACCAAGATCAACGAAGGCTACCTGTGCAAAGAGTGCGTCGGCAAGCTCTCCCCCTTCTTTGGCAGCTATCGCTCCAGCACCGCGGACGATATCCGTGAGCAGCTCGCCTACCGCGAGGCCAACGCCGAGCGCCTGGCCTCGTTCAACCCCACGCGCACGCTCTCTGCCGGGCGCACCAACATCATGCTCGATGAGGACGCGGGCCTGCTGATCATCACTTCGCAGAGCCGCTGGCGCGACGCCAATCCCGACATCATCGAGTTCTCGCAGGTACTCGGCTGCGATATGGATATCGACGAGCATCGGACCGAGATCTATCGCGAGACCAAGGACGGCGAGCGCGAGAGCTACAACCCGCCGCGCTATGACCTGGATTACGACTTTAATCTGACCATCCACGTCAACACGCCGTACTTTACCGAGATCAACCTACGCGTAAACGACTCCACCATCGATCAGCGCGGTTCCATCGAATACCGCGAGGCCAAGCGCCAGGCAACCGAGGTCCGCGACGCGCTGGTGCAGCTGCGTCAGGAAACGCGCGACAGCGTCGTGGCCGCTAAGGCCCCCAAGACCGCGGTCACCTGCCCCTTCTGCGGTGCAACCACCATTCCCGATGCCAGTGGGCGCTGCGAATACTGTGGTGGCGCCATCGGCGCATAGCCTCCGGCACGGAAAGGACCGATCATGGCCTTCGAGAGCGTCAACTATCAGTGCCCTGCGTGTGGCGGCCCTCTTCACTTTGCCGGTGCCGAGCAAAAACTCGTCTGCGACTACTGCGATTCGCGTTTTGAAGTCGAAGAGGTCGAGGCCCTCTATCGCGAGCGCCAGGACAAGGCAGATGCCAAAGCCGATGCCGCAGCCGCGGCTCCCAAACCTGCTGTCGACGATGCCGTGCAGGAGCTGGCTCAAAACGCCGGCTACATCTGCTCGTCGTGCGGCGCCGAGCTGGTCTCGGACGGCACCGTCGCCGTTACCACCTGCCCATACTGCGGCAACTCCGCCGTGGCACCTGGCCAGCTCTCGGGCGACTTCTCACCCGACCTGGTGATTCCGTTTAAGCTCGGGCGCGACGATGTCATGGCCGCGCTCAAAGACCACTACAAGGGCAAAATCCTGCTGCCCAAGAGCTTTGTCACCGGCAACCACATCGACGAGGTCCAAGGCGTTTACGTGCCGTTTTGGCTCTACGGCGCCCGCGTTGACGGCGAAGTGTACTTTGACGCGACCAACGAGACCGTGACCGAGGAATCCGACCGCACCGTCACGACCACCGACCACTACGATGCCTACCGCAAGGGAAATATCTCGTTTAAGCGCGTGCCCGTCGACGGATCGTCCAAGATGCCCGACGGCCACATGGACGCCATCGAGCCGTTTGACTACGACGCACTGCGCCCGTTCTCGGTCGCGTATATGCCCGGCTACATCGCCAACCGCTACGACGAGGATTGCGAGACCTGCAAGGCGCGTGCCGAGCGCCGCATGGAGGAGAGCACGATCTCGGCCCTGCGCGAGACCGTCGTCGACGAATATGACGATGCCACGGTCGAAAGCAAGCAGCTCGACTACACCTGGGAAGACAGCGACTACGCCCTGTTCCCCGTGTGGATGCTCTCTACCTCGTGGAACGGCAAGAGTTATCTGTTTGCCATGAACGGCCAGACCGGTCGCATGGTCGGCGAACTCCCCTGCTCCAAGCCCAAGCTCGCTATCGCCTCGGTGCTGTTCTTTGTGATCGGATTTGTCCTTTCCCAGATTCTCTTTATGGGCGAGAACGCCTTCAATCCGGATTACCTCACCTTTGATGTCGAGGGCATCCTCATCAACATCGTCGCGCCGCTGATCATCGTGATCATCGCAGACGTGCTGCTGGTAGGCCAGCTCAAGACGGCCAACGAGGCCACCCACGCCGACTGCTACTGCGGCGAGCTCGACCTGACCGAGAAGCACGACACCTTCAGCCACACCGAGACCACCGTTGTCATGAAGGACAACAAGGACGATTAGCCATTCTGACCAATACCACCCGGCCTTTGACAAGAAAGGAAGATCACCATGGGACTCTTGAAAGCTGGATTGGGTGCTGCCGGCGGCGTCATGGCCGACCAGTGGAAGGAATTTATCTATTGCGAATCGATGCCCGCTGACGTCTTGGCCTGCAAGGGCAGCAAGCGCACCGGCGGCCGCAGCTCCAACACGCGCGGCGAGGACAACGTCATCTCCAACGGCTCGGTCATCGCCGTCAACGACGGCCAGGGCATGCTCGTGGTGCAAAACGGCAAGATCATCGAGGTCGCACTGGAGCCTGGTGAGTTTGTCTTTGACACCGGCAGCGAGCCGAGCGTCTTCAGCGGTAACCTGGGCGACTCCATCAAGGAGACCTTCGCCAATATCGGCAGCCGCTTTACCTTTGGCGGCGACGCCGGCAAAGACCAGCGCGTCTACTTTATCAACACCAAGGAGATCATCGGCAACAAGTACGGCACCGCCTCGCCTGTGCCCTTCCGCGTGGTCGATAACAACATTGGCCTGGATGTCGACATCTCCGTTCGCTGCAACGGCGAGTATTCGTACCGCATCACCAACCCGCTGCTGTTCTACACCAACGTGTGCGGCAACGTGACCGATAGCTACACGCGCGACAAGATCGACAGCCAGCTTAAGTCCGAGCTGCTCACCGCCCTGCAGCCCGCCTTTGCCAAGATTTCGGAGATGGGCATCCGCTACAGCGCTATCCCCGGTCACACCACCGAGCTCGCCCGCGCGCTCAACGAAGTCCTCTCCGCCGACTGGCGCGACCTACGTGGCGTCGAGATCGTGAGCTTTGGCGTCAACTCCATCGCCGCCTCGCAAGAAGACGAGCAGATGATCAAGGACCTGCAGAAGGCCGCAGTCATGCGCGATCCCACCATGGCAGCCGCCAACATCGCCAGCGCCCAGAGCGACGCGATGCGCGCGGCAGCGGCCAACCCCAACGGCGCGATGGCAGGCTTTATGGGCATGGGCATGGCAGGTGGCATGGGCGGCATGAACGCCAGCCAGCTGTTCGCCGCCGGTCAGGCACAGCAGCAGGCTGCCCCGCAGCCGGCTCCGGCTCCCGCCCCCGCACCGGCACCCGCTGCCGCACCTGCGGCCGGCGCATGGACCTGCAGCTGCGGCGCCACCAACACCGGCAAGTTCTGCTCCGAGTGCGGCAGCCCCGCACCCGCCCCGGCACCGGCCAAGTGGTTCTGCCCCAACTGCGGTAGCGAAAACGGCGGCAAGTTCTGCAGCAACTGCGGAACGCCCAGGCCCTAACCCCTCTATCTGGTAATTGGCGGGGGTTCCGCCACCCCCGCATTTGCTTCTATGGGTTTCGTTCGATAAAGGAGGACACCATGAAGACAACGTTCAAAAAGTCCGCGCTCGCATTCCTGACATGTATCTTGGCGCTCGCCTTTGCCCTGACGGGCTGCAGCGGCGGCGGCAAAGACCCCAAGGCCAACTTCGTCGGCAGCTGGCAGTACTCGGGTGGAACCTTGGACGGCGAAGAGCTCACCGATGAGTACATGGATATGCTCAAGGAGTGGGGCCTCAACTGTATCCTGATCCTCGACGAAGACGGCACGGGCGTCCTCGACATGTTCCTTGAGGTCGCCGACCTGAAATGGGAGGCCAAGGACGCCACCACCGTAACGATTACCGCCGAAGATGAGTCGCACGACCTGAAGCTCAAGGACGACAAGCTCGTCCTGGAGGTGGACGGCGACAAGATTATCTTTACGAAGTCCGACAAGGATCTGTCCGGTACGGTGAAGAAGGATCGCGAGAACGCCGAGAAGGAAGAGGAGATCGATGAGGCCGTCGAAGACGACGACGTCCAGAGCATCGAAATCTCCCCCGCCGTCACCGTCGCCGATGACGACCTGTGCACCATCACCATCACCGAAAAGTTCAAGGACGACTGGGGCGACATCGGCTTTGTCGTCAACATCACCAACAAGAGCGACAAGGACCTGACCTTCTACGCTCCTTCCGGCAAGACCAACGTCAACGGCACCATGAAGGAACCCTGGTTCTCGGCTCACCTGATGCCCGGCACCAACGCCACCGAGGAATTCACGTTCTCGAGCGGCGAGCTTGACAGCCTTGACGACCTGGTCAACACGACCATCGGCATCGACGCCTACCTGACCGATTCCTACGAGGACGTCGCCTCCTACAGCGCAACCATCGCGTAACGGCACGTAACATCAGCCGCGGTTGGCGGACACATCCGCGCACATGTCAGGCGGGGCCGCAGGAGATAATCCTGCGGCCCCGCCGCTTTATGCCGATGCGTAACGAGCGCTAGCGCTCCATGTTGGGAACGATGCTGCCCTCGGTCACCGCATGCACGGCAAGGCGCATGATGTTGTCGTAGCCGGTCTTGCTTAGGATCTCCGAGATGCGGCGCTTGATGGTGCCCTCGCTCATAAACAGCTCGGCCGCGATCTCGCGGCGGCTCTTGCCCTCGCAGGCAAGGCGCAAAATCGACAGCTCAACATCGTCGAGTGCCGCCGTGCCCGAAAAAATGCTCTCGGGCGGCTTGGGAAACGTGCAATAGCCCGCCAGCGTGGAGCGCATCACGGCGAACAGCTCGTCGATACCGACGTTCTTGTACACAAAGCTATCGACGCCCGCCTCGCGGGCCTGATCGACAAAGGTGATCTCGGGCATGCCGGTCATGATAATGATGCGACACTCGGGCAGCTGCTCCTTGATGCGCGCCGCCGCCACGATGCCGTTGGAATCATGTTCGGTGCATACGTCCATCAGTATCATGTCCGGGCGCTCCCTGAGCGCGACACCCAAGGCCTCGGAGGCATCGGCGATGGCGGAAACAACGGTCATATCGGGCTGGTCGCCAACGGAGCGCGCCAGGCTTTCGCGCAGGATGGCCTGATCTTCGACAATTAACACGCGGATCATGAGTTTCTCCTTTGGGACGCGTCGTTGGCGTTAAGCGGAATGGATACCGCAAGCGTAAAGGGTGGGGCGGCATGGACCTCAAGGCTGCCGCCCAGATTCTGTGCGACATGCCTCATGCCAGGGATACCCGTTCCCTCGCGATACGATACGGGGGCCGGGGAGCCGTCGTTAGAGATGGTCATGCGCGCGATGTCGCATCCGTTCGACTCCTCCTGCCACAGGTGCACATGGACCTGGTGGGCCTGCGCGTGCTTGGTGGCGTTGGTCGAGGCCTCGCGGATAATCTGCAAAAAGGTCGCCGCGACACGCGCGTCCTCGGGCAGCGCGCCCTCAACATCGATCTGCACACTCACCAGGCCAAAAGCATGGACGATATCACCCAGCTGCTCTGCAGGCTCGCTGGCACCGCCACTGCGCAAATCGGCGGCAATTGAGCGTAGCAACGGGTCAATCTGCTCGAGCGACTCATCGTCCAGACGCCCCTCCTCCAAATAGCGATGAAGAATGGACAGGCGCTGCCCGATCACATCGTGAACGCGGGCGCGCATACGTAGGTAGGCCGCATTGTCGGCAACTTTTTTGACTTCTTCGATCTGGGCTTGGAGCTCTTGGCCCGCAAGCTCAAGCAGGTGGTTGGCTTGCGCCAAGCGGTCATGAGCATGCGCGTACTCTGTCACATCAAGACCGATAATGCGCTCAAAGAGGCGGCCCGAAACCATAACGCGATCACACACAAATAGGCGAATCTCGGCAGGAGAGACCTCGACCACCGCACGCGCCTCACCAAAGCGGTCCAGATTAATCCGCACACGGTTCCTACTGCTTTCAGGCATTTGCATGCTAAGTTTGCGCAGGTCGTTCCATGTGCTGCTCATGTCACGCAGATCGGTAGGCATATGAAGTTCCACCAGGTTTTTGCGCATGCAGCGGTTCATGAGCAGCGGACGGCCCCTCGGATCTAGATACAGGATGCCCACGGGAATCACGTTGATGGTCTCGATCGTCGAGAACATGGTGATATCCTCCTGGCGGTTACGGACGTCCATCAAGAGCGCCGCGATGGAGCGGAACAGGAAGAACGCTCCCTCTGCGATAAGGACAACGGTCCACGCCGAGCCCATGGCAAAAACCACCGGTGGTGTAACGGCGACAACAAGCAACAGTTCGACCAGCATGACGAGGCGACGATAGTGCACCATAAGTACCACGCCATAGGCAAAGATTGCGGCATTGAGCCACAACGCTCCGCCCATTGCCCTGGCGCAAACGTCAAGCGGCGCCACCAGATACGAGCCAGACGACGCGAATAAGATGAGCGCCGAAATCATCAGGTGAAGCACAAGACTCGCCTCGTAGGCGCAAATCACCTTACGGTTATAGGACGAGCGGCGCGATGCGATGAGCGGGACGTGGATCGTCTGCAGACACGCAGCCAGGGCAAAGACAACATCGAGCGCAACGATTTGGGGAAGGATGAGCGAAATCCGCATCGTCACTCACCCGCCCTCGGCATCAAGACGATCATGCGCAGCTGGCCGGGCTCGCCCTCAAGGCGGTATGCCACGTTGCGCCCTTGCAGAGCGCTTTCGAGCTCTTGCGCAGCGGGCGTCTGCGAAAGATCTTCATCATCGTTGGAAAAAAGCGTGGCGCGCAGCTCGACACTGCATCGGTCATGGTCGCCCAAGTGATACATAAGCGCCGGATGGTCGGTGGTGTAGGCAAAAAACGCAAAGTCATACACGCAGTCGTACAGGGCGCTTACCGTACTGGCGTGCAACGGGCGCCGTATGGCGATAATCGAGGCGCAATCGATATCGATGGTGCGCAGGTCGCTTGCGAGCTCGTTGGCAATGAGCTGAATGCGGTCGCGATCAAAACCGCTCTCCCCGTGCTGTGCCAACGTGAGCGACCCCTTGCGCTTGCAATAGGCGACGAGCATCTTGGCGCGCTGCAGCATGCGGTAGCGCTCGTGCGAAGACGCTTCGTCGGTCAACGGCGGCAGCGAGCTCAGCAGGTCGTACATCCCTTCGAGCGCGCGGGCAAGCGCTTGGTCCACATCTTGGACCAGCAAGGTCTCGGCCTCTTGATCTGCCAAATGCGTCTTAAGGTCGTAGTCGGCGGCGAGCAGCTCGTTTTGACGCTGCAGCTCCATGCGACGATGTGCCAGCTCACGGTTAAGCTCGTTGAGCTCCGACACGTCTTGGGCAAGCAGGGCCGATCCGCCCAGCAGTGGAAAAGCACGGTACATCACATTGGGATCGGACGCCACGGCAAAGGCATGGGCGCGGCCGTGCTCCTGGGTCCGCAACTCCTCGCGCACGCCTACCGGCATTGGCTTTGACACTGGCGTGGCATAGACTTCCTGCAGGTCGCGCGTTAGAACTTTGAGGTCAAGCGGCAAGGTGTCGAAGATGCCGGCGATATCGTGATACGACGGAACGACACCGCAATCGAGACAGATTTCCATCGCCACCACGCACAGGACGCAATAGACGAGCGAAAAGTTGAGCCTCCATGCCCAGGGCACGCGTAACGCATACGAGACGGCAAAGAATGCGCCACCCAGCAGTACGAGCGCCGCCGTGCCCGAGAAACGCTGGATGCGAAAAGACGAGGACCGACCAACCAGGATAAAAAAGGCCACGAAGTCGAAGACCGTCCACACGAGAACGACAAAATAACCCCAGCCGTACGTGTAATCGTTACTCCAGGTGTCGCTTGTACGGTCAAAGCGGAAGACCTGCTGATGAAAATCGTTGGTGAGCACAAATCCGATAAGCAGGATGGCCGCAATCCACAGCGCAGCGCAGTAGCGGCGACCCAGGCGGTGTTGTTCCAGGCCCGCAAGGCGCAGGCCGCAGAGCTGGTAGAACAGCGGAATGAGCGTCATGGGCACGTAATACAGGTACCACAGCACGGTGGCATAGAACGGCGTGAACGACTTGTACTTGAGAATGACTTCGATCATCCACAGGGCGCAGATGGTGGCGACGGCAACAAGGCGGCGACGCAACACATAGTCCAAACAGCGCAGATAGACCGATACGCCCCAGATCGAAAATACAATTGCGGCGACAAGCAGCGGGAGAGAGCTCGAATGGGCGAGCGCATCCACGACCTCTTCGGACACCTTGCTATAGGCGGGCACGGCGTTAGAAAGTTTGGGGTCGAAGGCGAACAGCGCCGGCAAGACCGCCAAAAGCATGAGGAACAGCGCGGTGATGGCGCCGGCGATAGCAAAGACGCGATGACGGTACACCTGATGTGTTATGCCAACAAGGAATCGCGGCATGGCGAAGAGCCTGCCACCCCTGGGATCCGCAACCGGCGCGGTCCGGGCGGCCGCGTGGCCGATATGTCGCTCGCGGGTACCCATAGTCCCTTTAGTGTACCGACAGATGGGCCGAAAAAGCGGGCCGCATGTCCCAAAATCCGCAGACGGCAAGGCGCCCGGCGAGCACATACTCGCCGGGCGCCTTGGTCAGGAGGCCATGAGGATGAGCACGCGAAATTCACAGCGGTCAGGCCCGCCCCCCTAAGGGCCTGAGGTGCTCAAGATTGGGAGCGACAAGCCCGACGAAGCGTACTTAGGTACGCGAGGAGGGTTGGAGCCCCAAGGTTGAGCGCCTCAGTGCCCTTAGGAAAGGTCCTCACCATTAGAAGCAATAACCTTCTTGTACCAGTCGAAGCTCTTCTTTTTGGAGCGCTTGAGGGTGCCGTTGCCTGCGTCGTCGCGGTCCACGTAGATAAAGCCGTAGCGCTTGGACATCTCGCCCGTGCCGGCGCTCACCAGGTCAATCGGGCCCCAGGTGGTGTACCCCAGCAGGTCAACGCCGTCATCGGTCACCGCGTCGCGCATGGTCTGGATGTGCTGGCGCAGGAAGTCGATACGGTAGTCGTCGTTGATGGAGCCATCCTCCTCGACAACATCCTTGGCGCCCAGACCGTTCTCGACCACAAACAGCGGCTTCTGATAACGGTCGTACAGGTCGTTGAGGGTGATGCGGAAGCCCAGCGGATCGATGGCCCAGCCCCACTGGCTCTCCTGCAGGTAGGGATTCTTGGCGCCGGCGAAGGCATTGCCCTGGGTGCGCTCGACATCGGGGTTATCGGCACCGGCGGAGCAACGGGTGCTGTAATAGCTAAAGCTGATGAAGTCGACGGTGTTGGCGGCCAGGATCTCGCGGTCCTCGTCCGTCATACCCACATCGATTCCCAGACGCTCGAGCTTCTTGACGGCATAGGCCGGGTAGTAGCCACGGCTCTGGACGTCGACGAAGAAATAGTTGCTCTGGTTGTCGAGCTGCGCCTGGCGCACATCGCCCGGACGGCAGCTGTAGGGGTAGTAGCTACCTGCGGCAAGCATGCAGCCGATCTTGATCTCGGGGTCGATCTCGTGGGCGATCTTGGTTGCCCACGCGCTGGCGACGAGCTCGTTGTGGGCTGCCAGGTACTCGACGGCCTCCTTGTTCTCGCCCTCCTCAAAGAACAGACCGGCACCCATAAACGGCAGGTGCAGGATCATATTGATCTCGTTAAAGGTAAGCCAGTACTTCACCAGACCCTTGTAGCGGGTGAAGATCGTGGTTGCAAGGTTCTTGTAGAAGTCGATGAGCTTGCGGTTGCGCCAGCCGCCGTACTCCTTGATGAGGTGAATCGGGCAGTCGAAATGCGTGATGGTCACGAGCGGCTCGATGCCGTGCGCCTGGCACTCGCGGAATACGTCCTCGTAGAAGGCCAGGCCGGCCTCGTTGGGCTCGGTCTCGTCACCGTTGGGGAAGATGCGGGTCCAAGCCAGGCTCATACGGAAGGTCTTAAAGCCCATCTCGGCAAAGAGAGCGATGTCCTCCTTGTAATGGTGGTAGAAATCGATGCCGGTCTGCGCGGGATAGTAATAGCCGTCCTCGAAGTCGAGCATCTTACGCTGGCCGGAGACCACCGCATAGCGCTCGGGGCCGTGCGGAGCCACGTCCACGTTGGCAAGGCCGCGGCCGTCCACGTTGTAGGCGCCCTCGCACTGGTTGGCAGCCGTCGCGCCGCCCCACAGGAAGTCATTACGGAAAGCCATGCATCAATCCTTTCGCACGCTGTTGTCATAGGCTCAGTATCCCTGCAAACAACGCGTCGCTCAACGGCAACGGCGCAGGCCGATACTTCTTTTCGCGTACAGGCGCCCGGCAACCACCCCGTCTGACACTTTTTGATACCCACCTGCCCCAGCCACCGCAAAGGGGACAGTTACCTTTGTGATGGCTGGGGCCCGTTTGTCTCGATCTGTAACAGTTAGGCCGCCAAAACCGGGCCTGGTGTTACAGATTGAGATTGTTCGGCCTGTCCCCTGCAGTTTGTCTAAATCTGTAACAGGTAGAGACGATCTAGCCCGCTAGGTGTTACAGATTGAGACAGAAGATTCTAGTCCACGGTGATGTCGAGGTTCTTTCCGATGAGGCCCACGTAGCCGCCTTCGGCTGCCTTGGGGCTGTCAGCATGGCAGAGGACCCACTTGTCGGCCTTCCAGTAGCAGTAGCTGTCACCGGCGGCAGGCATGTCGGTTGCGGCCTCGGGGCGCGGACCGTTGGTACCGGCGGGCAGCGCCACCATCACCTGGAAGCCGCTTTCATCGACCATGCACGGCGTGTAGTGGAGCGTGGTGTTGAAGACCTCGACAACCTTGCCCGCCGGCACGCGGAACGCCTTGACGAACGCGGTATCGAGCTTTCCGTCCTCGATCTCCCAGCGATGCGCCACGAGCAGGATAAAGTCGCGGGCGCCCAGGTTAAACTCACTCGCGCGGTGATACTCCAGACAGTTGAGTCGTGTGTTGTGGCCGTTGCACCAGCCGAGCTGGAAGGGGCGGCCGCCGTATATGAGCAGGCCGAGCGTGTTGGCACCCTCGACCTGCTCGAGCTCGGGGGCAGCGGCCACGTACTTGCTGCCCTCGGGGACGGGTGTGGCGGAGAGCGCCTCCATGAGCGGGGTGGTCAGGCTGGACGGGACGTCGTCCCACACGCGACCATAGGGTTTGAACTCGGGATCCAAAACAGAGTAGATATGCATGTTCGCTCCTGTTCGTTTATGTGACAGTACGAACATTCTAGAACAATATCTTCCTGTTTTGAGCACTCGGCATGAAAAAGCGCCCCCGCAAAAGAGCGGAGACGCTTCTGGTACAAACGATATTCCTGCGAGCAGCCTTATGCCTGCTGATAGTGCAGGTGTGCCTCGTCGATCCCGTCCAGGTCGCGGTCGAGATAGCGGCGCGCGAGCCAGTTTGCCATGGGAAGGTTCTGGTCCAGGTAGTTGCCGCACTCCTCGGGAGCGGCACCGGGGACATCGCCCTCAAAGCCAGCGACAAACTCGAACAGCTCGCGCACGAGCGGCAAGATCTCCTCGCTCGTCAGCTCACCAAAGACAACCAGGTAAAAGCCCGTGCGACAGCCCATGGGACCAAAGTAGACAATGCGGCTCGACCATTCGGCATGGTTGCGAAGAAACGTCGCACCCAGGTGCTCGATGGTGTGGCACTCGGCCGTGTTCATGACCGGCTCCTTGTTGGGTGTGGTCAGGCGCAGATCAAAAGTAGTGACGGCGGCACCGGTCGCCGGATCGCGGTCGATGCGGCTCACATACACGCCGGGCTCGAGCAGCAGATGGTCAACGGAAAAGCTCGCGATACGCTCCATGACAGATCCTCTCGGTAGTCAAATTGGGACAGGGCTCTTTTAGCTGGTTCGAATGGTCGCACCAATCATACCAGTCAAAAAAGCCCCATCCCAAATGAGCTGTCTGGACGCCGCGCAGCCGCCTAGGCCGTGTACGAGATAGTCGCGGCTACCGCGTGGCGCCAGCCGGCGATCTTTTTGGCTCGCTCGTCAGCGGGCATCACGGGCTCCACGATGCCGCGGGCGCCGTAGACGTCGACGACATCGCGCGCGTACATGCCCAGCGCGATACCGCAGGCCCAGGCCGCACCCAGGCCGCTCATCTCATCGTTGCTCGCGATGCGGATGGGCGAGCCAACCAAGTCGCTCTCAAACTGCATCAGGTACGCGTCGCGCGTGGGACCGCCGTCAACACGAAGCTCGGCCAGCGCCGCGCCCGAATCCTCGACCATCGCATCGATCACGTCAAAAATCTGATAGGCGATCGACTCGTCGGCGGCCTTCACGAACTCCGCGCGACCCGTGGTGCGTGTCATGCCAAAGACGCAGCCCTCGGCGTCACTCGCCCAGTGCGGCGCGCCCAAACCGGTAAACGCCGGCACAAAGTAGACGCGGCTCGCCGGATTGGCGGCGTAGCACAGGTCGGTAACCTCCTCGGGGTTATTGATGAGCTCCAGATCGTCGCGCAGCCACGTCTTGACGGCGCCGGCGTAGCTCACGTTGCCCTCGAGCACGTACTCGGTCACGCCGTCCATGCGCCATGCGAGCGAGCTCGAAAGCCCGTGCGAGCTGGCAACGAACTCGTCGCCGACGTTCATCATGACCGAGCTGCCGGTGCCATAGGTCGCCTTAGCCATACCGCGGCTGTGGCAGCCCCGCGGCGACAAGGCCCCGGGGCGTGGGTGGTCT
>UQHQ01000042.1 GCA_900540945.1 uncultured Collinsella sp.
TCACGAGCGGGGGCTCCTGTCTTTTTAGTGCCCTCGGATTGGGTCATAGTGTCTGTCGTTGCCAAAACATCGGCGTTGTGGCAGATGCCAACGACTGCCCCCTTTATGTTGCGGTGGAATAGGGACTAAATGGGAGTCTCAGAGGCCAAAACAGTCCCTATTCCACCGCAACTTCATGGGGGCGTGCGACAATGCCCATCGGAAAACGTTTGTTATCTGGGGGTCTATCTATGCTGTACGAGTTTTGTGCCGAGAACTTTGAGCGGGTGCCGGCGGCTATTGATGCCGGTGCAAGGCGCATCGAGCTGTGCGACAACCTTGCCGTCGGTGGTACCACGCCCTCGGCCGGCGTTATCAGCGCTGCGGTCAGCTATGCTCACGAGCATGATGCGCGAGTGATGTGCATGATTCGCCCGCGTGGCGGTGACTTTCACTACAACCAGGACGAGCTGCGCATGATGGAGATGGACTTGGGTCTTGCTGTGAGCGCCGGCGCCGACGGTTTGGTCTTTGGCTGCTGCAAGCCTTGTGCCGGCGGATGGGCGCTCGATGAACTTACGCTCGGCGCCCTCGTGATGGCTGCGGGCTGCGCGACCGAGGAGTGCAAGCGTGAGCCCATCGACATCACCTTCCACATGGCCTTTGACCAGCTCTCGCTCGAGGCTCAGCTCGATGCCGTCGACACACTCGCCGACTGCGGCATCACGCGCATCCTGACACATGGTGGCGCTGCCGGAACGTCGATCGAGGACAACCTGGAGCACCTGTCGCGTCTTGTCGAGTATGCGGGCGATCGCCTGACCATTCTTCCCGGCGGCGGCATTTCCACGGCCAACCGCGATACCGTGGCTGCGGCACTGGGCGTCTCCGAGCTCCATGGTACCAAGATCGTGCCGCTGGAGGTATAACCCGTGGCGCTGGTATTTGACGTTCAGCAGGCGAACGGTAAGCCCGACGATAACCGGCGCCCTGGCACCGCGTGCCCCTTTTGCGATACCGAGGGACTCGCCAATATCATCCGGCGCGACGGCGACTGCATCTGGCTCGAGAATAAGTTCAAAACCCTGCGCGCCACCCGTCAAACCGTGCTGATCGAGTCAGCCGATCACGAT
Organism: uncultured Collinsella sp.; assembly: GCA_900540945.1. Taxonomy (GTDB): domain Bacteria; phylum Actinomycetota; class Coriobacteriia; order Coriobacteriales; family Coriobacteriaceae; genus Collinsella. The sequence continues at coordinate 1,113 of UQHQ01000042.1, forward strand.
GCCGACCTGGCGACCTATGAGCCGGATGAACTCCACCATGTGATGAGGTTTGCCCTGGATTGCTGGCAGCAGATGATCGATTCACGGCAGTATCGAAGCGTGCTCATGTACAAGAACAAGGGTCCTCTCTCGGGCGGTAGTCTCGTTCATCCGCACATGCAGATTGTGGGTTTGGAGCAGGAAGACGGCTATGCTTCGTTGACTTCCGCCAATTTCGAAGGCATCAATGTCTGGCAACAGGGGAGAATCGCGGCCAACATCTCAACCGAACCGATCATGGGGTTCTTTGAGGTCAACGTTTCAGCCCCGCAGGGAATCGCCGCCAGCGATGACACAAGAGACCAAGCCGAGGCAGATCTCTTCGCCGATGCGATCCAGGTGGCTCTGCGCTATATCCTGAACGAGCACCACGGTGGTCGCGCAGAGTCGTACAACTTGTTCTTCTATCACCTGGGCGGTCGGACCATTGCCAAGGCGCTGCCGCGTTGGGTGGTTTCGCCCTACTTTGTCGGCTATCGTTTGGCCCAGGTCAATGCCGAGACAACGCTCGATATCGATGCTGAGCGCTTGCGTGCGCATCTGGAAACGCTCGTATAGCAAGATTAACACCCGTGTAATGCGGACAGTCTAGCGCGCCATGGCGTCGCGGCCGGCCTCGACACGCTTGCGCTGGGCGGCGCGCTCCTCGCCGGTCAGACGCTCAAAGAGATGCCCGATAAACGAGGCGAGTATCTGCTGAAACAGCGTTCCGCACATGACGGGAAACACGACTTCGCCTGGAAAGTACTGTGTGGCGATGACGGCGCCCGAAGAGATGTTACGCATGCCGCAGGTAAAGCACATGGTAGTCGTCTCGCTATATGGCAGATGCAGCGCACGGGCGACCAGAAAACCGACGACAAAGCCGCTGATGGCGAAGGTCAAAATAAAGAGGGCGACTTCCAGACGCATCGCGTTCATGTGCAGGACGTACTCGCTCATGGCGGTGGAGTTGGAGGCGATAATGCCCATCATCATGAACTTGCAGGCGGGCGAGAGCGCGGGGGAGAGCTTCTCGTGTCCCCATCCACGTGTGAGCTCGTTGATCACGATGCCGAGCACGGCGGGGATGGCGATCATAAAGGCCATGTCCTGCATCATGCTCGGCACATCGATCGAGACGGTGGCACCCAGCAAGAGCTTCAGCGTGAGCGGAATCGTTACAGGCGAGATAACCGAGGACGTCAGGATGATGGTGAGCGCGAGCGGGCCGTTGCCGCCGAACATGCTAATCCACATAAAGGCAGTGACCGCCACGGGTACGCTGTACTCGAGCACGATGCCGCAGACAAGGTTGGGATTGGAGCCAAAGAACAGCGATCCCATGGCATAGGCTGCTATGGGAATAAGCACCGCCGAGACGAGCAGCGCCAAAATCAGGTGCAGGGGACGGCGGAACACCTCAGCGACCTGGTGGAAGGTGTTGCTGAGCGCACCTTGGAACGTCATAAAGGCGAAGAGGGCGGGAACGATGGGCTTAAGTACTCCGATCTGCTGGGGAAAGAGCACGCCGAGCGTTACGCAAATCGGAACGATGACCTGCATATGCCCCGCGAGGAACTTTCCCAGTCCAACCCATTGCTTCATATGCCCCGTGACTCCCTTTATCCGCGAACTCGTTTGAATGGATATGCTAGACGCTCGCATGCGTCCGTGCGTCAGAAACGCTCGATTATTTCGAGGCTATTACCGGTCTCGTTTACCGAAACCAGGGCGTGCCGCGAGGCTCTGCGTCCGTGCCGCACGGTATAATAAATCCGTTCAACAGATCTGCCTGCCGAAGCGGGCATACACAGAGGACTCATCGCTATGAACCGTGAGAGGTATCGCGGCGACCTGCCCCTATCGGGGGTGGGCGCCTATGTCATCGCTTAAGACGACGCATCGCTGGGCGGTCGCTCAGCAAAATCCCGAGCTCGAAAAGGAGCTTTCGGCTGGTCTGGGCATACCCGGGCTGGTGGCGCGCATTATGGTTGCGCACGGCATTACATCCATCGAGGAAGGCCAGCTGTTTTTGACGCCTTCGCTCGATCGCGACTGGGCGGACCCGCTTGTTATTCCGGGCATGGCGGTCGTCGCCGACCGCGTTGAGCGTGCTATTCGCAACCACGAGCGTATCGCCGTCTTTGGCGATTTTGACGTCGACGGCATTACGTCGACTTGTCTGTTGACCGAGGCGCTACGTTCGTTTGGCGCCAACGTCACGCCGTTTATTCCGCACCGCTTTGACGAGGGCTACGGCCTGTCGCGTGCGGCGCTCGACCGCGTCAACGAGCTTGCTCAACCCAACCTGATTGTGACCGTCGATAACGGTATTGCTGCCAAGGAAGAGGTCTCCTACCTGGAGAGCCTGGGGATTGATTTGGTGGTCACGGACCATCACGAGCCGTCCGACCAGGTGCCGCAGGGCGTGCCCCTGACCGACCCCAAGCTCGAGGACGAGGGCCCCTCGCGCGAGCTTGCCGGTGCCGGTGTGGCGCTTAAGCTGGTACAGGTCCTGGGCGAGCGTTTGGGCAAGCCGTCGTATTGGCGTTCGCTGATAGAGGTCGCGGCGCTGGGCACCGTGTCCGACATGATGCCGCTCACGCCCGAGAATCGCGCACTGGTCGCCGAGGGCATCCAACAGATGCGCGTGACGGCCCGCCCCGGTTATATCGCGCTTGCCGCACTTGCCAAGGCCGACCTTTCTACCATTACGGCCGACGGCCTGTCGTTTTCGCTCATCCCTCGTCTGAATGCTGCCGGCCGCATGGCTGATCCCAAGCTGGCGCTCGACCTGCTGCTTGCCCGGGACCCCATCGAAGCGAGCGCGCTTGCCGCCGAGCTCGAGGAAATCAATCGCCAACGCCGCGAGATCGAGGCCGAGCTTACGCGCGATGCCATGGCGAAGGTCGAGGAGACTTATGACGGCGGGCGCGCGATTGTCGTGGGCGGCGAAGGTTGGCACGAGGGCGTCAAGGGCATCGTGGCGAGCCGCCTGACCAACCGTTATCACGTGCCGGCGCTGCTGTTCTCGATCGAGGACGGTATCGCTCGCGGTTCGGGTCGCTCGGTGGGCAAAGTCAACCTGTTCGACGCCGTAGAACGCTGCTCTGACCTGCTGATTCGTCGCGGCGGGCATGCCGGTGCGGTGGGCGTGACCATCGAGGCATCCAAGCTCGATGAGTTCCGCCGTCGCCTTTCGGCCGTGCTATCGGAGCTTCCTGCCGATGACTTTGAGGACACTGACGAGGTTGCCGCCACCGTTGACCTCTCCGAGCTGAATATCGAGACCATCGAGCAGATTTCCCGTCTTGAGCCGTTTGGCCAGGGCAATAAGGTGCCGCTTCTGGCCGCCGAGGGCGTGACGATGTGCAATCGCGCCGTGGTGGGCAAAACCGGCGAGCACATGCGCTTTGTGGCGACCGATGGCGCCGCGAGCGTGCCGGCCATCATGTTCCGCGTGCCGCAGATCGATAAACTCATCAATTGCGACAGTGCCGTCGACTTGGTGTTCGAGGCCGTGGCCGAACATTGGCAGGGACGTGTGAAGCCCAAGCTCATGATTAAAGATGTCTTGGTGCGCGATACCGCGGCGCCCAATATCGACGATCCGGCATGTGAGCTTCGCCGCGGCGTGCAACCAGCGGATTCTGGCCTGCGCCTGGAGTCGCGTAAACGTGAGACGCTCGCCCAGCTTTCTTATACCGAGCTCACGCGCTCGCTTATCCATAGCTTTATCGGCTCGAACCAGCCGCATCGCGCGCAGGTCGAGGCACTCGACGCGCTCGCCGACCACCAGAGCGTCTTGGCCGTTATGGGGACGGGGCGCGGCAAGTCGCTCATCTTCCATGTGCACGCCGCGCGCGAGGCGGTCCTTCGTGGGCGGGCGAGCATCTTTGTCTATCCGCTGCGCGCGCTCGTTGCCGACCAGGCTTATCACCTCTCGTCGACGATGGCTGCGCTCGGCATTGGCGTGGGCGTGTTGACCGGCGAGACCGTGGAGGCAGCGCGCGATGACGTGTTTGCCGGCCTGGCTTCGGGCCGCACCGGCATCGTTCTCACGACGCCGGAGTTCCTGTCTATCCATCGCGATCGCTTTGCACGTTCTGGACGTATTGGCTTTGTCGTTATCGATGAGGCACACCATGCCGGTCTTGCCAAAGGCGGCGACCGGAGCGCCTACCTCGACATGCCCGATATTCTCAAAGCCCTGGGCGACCCCGTTGTCATGGCGGCAACGGCTACCGCGACGGCCCCGGTCGTGGCGGAGCTTGCTCGTGTATTGCCGATTACCAGGACGGTGGTCGACGAGACCGTTCGCGAGAACCTGCAACTCGAGGACGACCGTGACCTTGCGAGCCGCGAAAATCGCCTGGTGTCAATCGTGGCGACGGGGGAGAAGACCGTCATCTACGTCAACTCGCGCGACCAGTCCGTGGCGCTTGCCAAGACGTTGCGCAAACGCGTGCCCGACTGCGCGACCCATATTGCGTTCTATAACGCCGGGCTTGCGCGCTCCGATCGCCGCCGTGTCGAGGAAGCGTTTCGCGACGGAAGCCTCAGTTGCATCGTTTCGACCTCTGCCTTCGGTGAGGGCGTCAACCTGCCCGATATCCGTCATGTCGTGCTCTACCACATGCCGTTTGGTGCGATTGAGTTTAACCAGATGAGTGGCCGTGCCGGCCGCGATGGACAGCCCGCCGTGATTCACCTGCTCTATTCGTCGCGTGACGCTCGTATTAATGAGCGCCTGCTCGATTGTTACGCGCCCGAGCGCGATGAGCTTGTCACTCTCTATCGAGCGCTGCAGACCATGTGGCGCTCCAACCGTGGCAAGACGGGGGACGATTCATTCTGCGCGAGCGATATCGACATTGCGCAGATGTGTCTTGCCATCGATGCCCGCACACCGGTCGACGAGCGCTCGGTGGAAAGCGGCCTGGGAATCTTCGAAGAACTCGGTTTCTGCCGCGTTTCGGGGTTTGACGATACGCGTCGCATCGCGATGGCGGAAAACCCCGGTCGCGTGCAATTAAGCAGGTCAATTCGCTATTTGGAGGGCTTGCGCTCGCGCATGGAGTTCACGGCTTTTCGGAGCTGGGCACTCGATTCGTGCGCTTCTGATATGCTAGCCAAAGTTAACCGCCCGATCGTACCGCGGGCCTAGGGGAAGGGGACCTCGATGGACGCCGCAGCCCGTACCGCCCATGATTCCACCCTCCAGCCGTTTTCGGAGATGGAGCACTATAAGCATGCCGATGAGCTGCCGCCCGAGATTATGGCGGACAGCTACGACAAGCTGGAGCGTCTGTGCCTCAAATATATGAACGAGGACGACTTCTCCAATGTGGAGCAGGCCTACTGCTTTGCTGCCGAGAAGCACTGCAACCAAAAGCGGCGCTCGGGTGAGATGTACATTAACCATCCCGTCGAGGTAGCTATCATTCTGGCTGACCTCAAGATGGACTGCGATGTGGTGTGCGCCGCGTTGCTGCACGATACCGTCGAGGACACCGAGACCTCGCTTGCCGATGTTTCGGGTCTGTTTGGCGAAACCGTGGCAGGGCTCGTCGACGGCGTGACCAAGCTCACCAACATTGAAGTCGACAGCATGGACGAGAAGCAGGCGCTTACGCTGCGCAAGATGTTCCTCGCCATGTCCAAGGACATCCGCGTCATCATCGTCAAGCTCGCCGACCGCCTGCATAACATGCGCACGCTTGCCGCTCTGCGCGAGGACCGCCGCCTGTTTAAGGCACGCGAGACCATGGACGTGTACGCGCCTTTGGCCGACCGCCTGGGCATGAGTTCAATCAAGTGGGAGCTCGAGGACCTGTCCTTTTTCTACTTGGAGCCCGATGCCTACCAGCGCATCGCGCGCATGGTATCCGAGTCGCGCGAGGTTCGCGAGCGTTATCTGGCCGAGACCATCAAGACGCTCACCGATGAGCTCAATCGCATTGGTCTTGAGGGCTTTCAGATCAACGGTCGTTCCAAGCACTATTGGTCCATCTATCAAAAGATGAAGCGCAAGGGCAAGGAGTTCTCCGAGATTTACGACCTGGTGGCGCTGCGCGTCATCACTCATTCGGTGCGCGATTGCTATTCCACGCTTGGTGCCGTGCATACCCTGTGGCATCCCATGCCCGGTCGTTTTAAAGACTATATCGCCATGCCCAAGGTCAATAACTACCAATCGCTTCACACGACGGTTATCGGCCCCACGGCCCGTCCGCTCGAGATTCAGATTCGAACCTACGAAATGCACGAGCAGGCCGAGTATGGCATCGCTGCCCACTGGCTGTATAAGAAGTCGGGCGGATCGTCTGCCTCCAAGACTAACGATGCGCAGCGTCTGGACGACCAGATCAACTGGCTCAAGCACTCACTCGACTGGGCGGCGTCTGACGAGATCACCGATGCCAAGGAATACCTGCATTCGCTGAAGGTCGACTTGTTCGACCAGGAAATATTTGTCTTTACGCCCAAGGGCGAGGTCATGGCGCTTCGTGCCGGCTCTACACCGCTCGACTTTGCCTACGCCGTTCATACCGAGGTCGGTAACCACTGTGTCGGCGCCAAAATCAACGGTGCGGTGGCGCCGCTCACGCACGAGATCAAGACGGGTGACCGTGTCGAGATTCTGACTAACAAGAGCTCTAAGCCGTCGCGCGATTGGCTCAAGATCGTCAAGACACCTTCGGCCAAGTCAAAGATTCGCCGTTATTTCGCCGCCGCGACCAAGGATGACGACGCTGCCGCCGGCCGCGATATACTGGCCAAGGACCTGCGTAAGCGCGGGTATGGCATCTCTACGCCACGATCCACGCGTGCGCTCAACGCCGTGGCGGAGCAGTTTAACTTCAAGCAGCTCGAGGACCTTTTTGCAGCCGTTGGCGCGGGCAAGGTCGCCCCGCGCGCTGTGGGCAATAAGGTCGAGCAAATCTTGGACCCCAAGCCCGAGGAACAGCTCACCAAGGCCGAGGCTATCGCCGAGGTCGTAAAGCAGCCCGCTCGCGGCTCCAACCGCAAGCCGCAAAAGCGCGGTAAGAGCGCCAGTAACGGCATTATCGTCAAGGGCGAGAGCAACAGCGGCCTGCTGGTCCGTCTGGCTCATTGCTGCAACCCCGTGACGGGCGACGACATCGTCGGCTTCATCACGCGCGGTCGTGGCGTTTCGGTGCATCGCGCCAACTGCCCCAACGTCAAGGGCCTTATGGAACATCCCGAGCGCATGATTGACGTAGAGTGGGATGGTGCTGCCGATACGCTTTTCCAGGTCGAGATTGTGGTCGAGTGCCTGGACCGCATGGGCCTGCTCAAGGACGTCACCATCGCCATTGGCGATGCGGGCGGCAATATCCTTTCTGCCGCCACGTCGACCAACCGCGAGGGTATTGCAACCTTGCGCTTTATGGTCGAGATCTCGGACGCGAGTGGTCTGGATCCGCTGCTGGCCTCTATCAGCAGCGTCGACTCGGTCTACGACGCGCGCCGCCTGATGCCCGGCGAGGGTGGAGCCCAGCTTAAGCGCCGCGTTTAGTCGCGACGAACGTGTCACATTATCGATATTCGCTACACTCGAGGCATCGTTTGATGCCTCGAGTTCTATAGAGAGGAGAGGGACATGAGTGCTGTGTCCTTGGATTTAACTCCCAAGGGATCGGTCGAGATTGAGACGCTCGTAAACGGTCCCATTCAGACCAATAGCTATGCTGTTATTTCGGACAATGAGTGCGTGATTATCGACCCCGCATGGGAAGGCGAGCGTTTGGTGGAGCATATTCGAGCCGAACATGCCGGTGTACGCGTGCTTGGCGCCGTATGCACTCATGGCCATGCCGATCATGTTGGTGGTGTTGCCGGCGTGCGAACCACCGTTGGCGAGGGCTGCCAGTATGAGCTGTGTGCCAAGGATGTGGCGGTGCCGCATGCGAACATCGAGGAACAGCGAGCTATGTGGGGCATTGAGACGCCTGACCCCGGGGAGCCGACGCGCCTGCTCGCCGAAGGCGATGCTATCGAGGTGGGCGATATCTGCCTGCAGGTGATCGAGACGCCAGGGCATACGCCGGGCGGGATCGTCTTGTTTGCTGCCACCGAGCAGGGGAACATTGCCTTTGTGGGCGACACACTATTCCCGGGCAGCCACGGCCGCACCGATCTTTCTGGAGGAGACGAAGCGGCGATTCTGCGCTCGCTCTCCAAGCTCGCCCGGCTTCTCCCGCCCGATACCGTTTGCCTAACCGGCCATGGCGATTCGACCACTGTGGCACGCGAGCTTATGCGAAACCCTTTCATGCAGATGTAGCTTTGTAGTCAGCTTCTGAAGCACGAGAAGCGTCCAAACGTCAAGCTATTTTTCCCCAACGGGTCGATTCCGTAGGGCAAACGGTCAAAAAAAGTCTGTTTGGACGATATTCGTGAACAAACGAACGTTTATGCTCGGGTGCGCCGTGGTAAAATCTCAGGCGTTATCGGAGCAACCTTACAGGAGGTTTCTTTTATGCTCGTCAACGCAGCAGACATGCTCAAGAAGGCCGAGGCCGGCAAGTACGCTCTCGGTGCCTTCAACACCAACAACCTCGAGTGGACCCTGGCTATTCTCCAGGCCGCCGAGGAGGCCAAGTCCCCGCTGATCCTTCAGTGCACCGCTGGTGCCGCTAAGTGGATGGGCGGTTTCAAGGTCTGCGCCGACATGGTCAAGGCTGCCGTCGAGGCCACGGGCGTTACCGTTCCCGTCGCCCTTCACCTCGATCACGGTTCTTACGAGGACTGCTTCAAGTGCATCGAGGCCGGCTTCACGTCCATCATGTATGACGGCTCTCACGAGGAGACCTTCCAGCTTAACCTCGACCGCACCAAGGAGCTCGTTGAGCTTGCCCACTCCAAGGGCATGTCAATCGAGGCCGAGGTCGGCGGCATCGGCGGCACCGAGGACGGCGTGACCTCCAACGGCGAGCTCGCTGATCCTGCTGAGTGCAAGCAGATCGCTGACCTGGGCGTCGACTTCCTCGCCTGCGGCATCGGCAACATCCACGGCGTGTACCCTGCCGACTGGGCTGGCCTTTCCTTCGAGCGCCTGGGCGAGATTAAGGCCCAGACCGGCGACCTGCCCCTCGTCCTGCACGGTGGCACCGGCATCCCCGAGGATCAGATCAAGAAGGCCATTTCCCTGGGCATCTCCAAGATCAACGTCAACACCGACCTGCAGCTCGTCTTCGCCAAGGGCGTCCGCGAGTACATCGAGGCTGGTAAGGATCAGCAGGGCAAGGGCTTCGACCCCCGCAAGCTCCTCAAGCCTGGTCGCGACAATATCGTTGCTCGCACCAAGGAGCTCATGGAGGAGTTTGGCTCCGTCAACAAGGCGTAAGTAGCGGTTTAACTTCCCGCCGGAGGCCCCGTTTTCCCTACGCTGTTTCCCTCGCGCTCACCTGGCTTCGCCAGAAGTCGCGCGATGGAATCAGCTCCGGGGAAACGGGGCCTCCTTTGTTAACACGCCGCAGGGTTACTGGGCTGAATTCATTTTTATAGGCACCGTTTATCGGTGTTGAGGGCTCCTCTATTGGGGCTTTCTTTTTTATCTCGCTACAATGGGCTTCGAGAGTTCTAATGACTTGGAGTTTGGTATGGCTGTTATTAATGTGCTGCCTTCGGATGGGAAGGTTATTGACGAGGGTCCTGTTGGTTGCTCTGTTGATGTTTGCTGTGATGATTTTCGCCATCTCGATATTGGACTACCGCCTGAGATTCTTCGTCTTAAGGATGCCGGGTATTTGACGCAGGCTGTTGCTGCTTGCGATCGCTTTTTGGAGCAGATCCCCGAGCCTTCGCTGGCTGCTTGTGTTCGTGCCGAGCGGTATCGCATGCTCGAGACGCCGCTTCATTTTTCGGTGTCGCGCGATCAGGCTATTGCGATGATTCGCGAGGAGTGGCCTGAGTTTACCGAAGAGCAGTTTGATGACCTGATTAATCGTAAGCGAATTGACTGGCGCTTTATCGATGGCGAGCTGTTTGTTCTCGATAACTTCCTCGATTCGCTTCGCGTGTACCCCAGGGAGGTTCCGGGCCTGCGTCCCGATTCTACGGACGGAATTGCGCTTCGCAACCAGATGCTCAAGGAGATGGAGTCGCAAAACGGGTTGAGTCGCCTCATCACGCTTAAGGCGTCCGTGTCTGTCCCTGGGGCTCTGGAGGGAGAGACTGTTCGCGCGTGGCTGCCCGTTGCCGCCGCCTGTCGCCAACAGTCTCATGTCGAGGTTCTCGATATGACGTCGGAGGGCACTGTTGCCTCTGAGAACGTTTCGGCTCGTACTGTCTCCTGGACATCTTCGACTGAACATTCATTTTCGGTGACCTATCGTTATCACATCGATGCCGCCTATTGCGATATCTATGGTGGCGCGCTCCCATCGCATCCCTGTATGGACGCGCCCCTGCCCGAGGACACCTCCGAGGACCGTCCGCACATTGCGTTTACGCCGTATCTGCGACAGGTGACGGAGCGTGTTATTGACGGGCTCGAGGATTCGCTCGATCGCGCTCGCGCCATCTATGATTATCTGACGCAACATATCGACTATCGCTATCAGCCACCATATCTGCTTTTGGGCTCCATCGCCGATGACTGTGCACACTCGCTCCGCGGCGATTGCGGCGTTATGGCGCTCACGTTTATCACCATGTGCCGTATCGCGGGCGTGCCTGCTCGTTGGCAGAGCGGCCTGTATGTTGCTCCCGATTCGGTGGGACCGCACGACTGGGCCGAGTTCTTCACACCCCAGACCGGTTGGCTTAACGCCGATGTTTCGTTTGGTTCCTCTGCGCGCAGAATGGGGGAGGAGTGGCGTCGTCGTCACTACTTTGGCAATCTCGACCCGTGGCGTATGGTGGCTAACAATCGATTCCAGGCTGAGTTTGTGCCTGCTTTCGATGGCATGTGCGAGGATCCCTATGACAACCAGATGGGCGAAGCCTCGGTTAACGGACGCGGGTGCCGCCAGCGCGAGATGCTTCGTTCGGTCGAACTCATCGAAATGCTCGAAGTTTCATTTTCGGACTAATCAACAGAAAGCTGTGATAAACTTACTCACGCATTACGTGCCCGAGTGGCGGAATTGGCAGACGCAGTGGACTCAAAATCCACCGTTGGCAACAACGTGCGAGTTCGAGTCTCGCCTCGGGCACCATACATGCAAGTGAGCGTTCAAGGGGGTCAAAGCCCCCTTTTTCGTGCCGAACTCGCGTGAGCGCGCGGAGCGTTAAGCAAACAGGCCTGTGGCCTGTTTGTAGCGGAGCGTGGCGAGGGCGCCGTGCGCCTGAAGCCCGGGGCTTCGCGGAGCGAAGGCCCTTCGAGTCTCGCCTCGGGCACCATACATGCACCTGCGCTTCAAGGGGGTCAAGGCCCCCTTTTTCGTGTACGTAATGTGATAACGCGCTGTACGTGTTATTATTCGCAAGGCGTTGTTCCCGCAATGCCCTAAAGAGGAACCCGAGGGTTCCCACCTTTTGGCGCCAATGAGCAGCTGACTGGTCATACAACCTAGATTCCCTTCCTCATACCGAGGATGTCTATGTGTACGACCTGGTTGCAAAGAAGCGCCGGGTTATTTTTTTATGAATGGAGGTAGGGAAAATAGCTAAGTCTGATGACACCCGCATCAACGACGAGATCACTGCATCTTCGTGCCGTTTGATTGGCGTCGATGGCTCTCAGCTCGGCCTGTTCGCCATCCGCGATGCCCAGCGCGTCGCTGACGATCAGGGTCTCGACCTGGTCGAGATCGCTCCCAACGCGGAGCCGCCGGTCTGCAAGGTCATGGACTACGGTAAGTTCAAGTACCAGCAGGCCATGAAGGCCAAGGCCGCTCGTAAGAATCAGTCCAAGGTCGAGGTCAAGGAAATGAAGTTCCGACCCAAGATCGACGTTGGCGATTACGAGACCAAGAAGGGCCACGTTCTGCGTTTCCTCAAGAAGGGCGCGCGCGTTAAGATCACCATCATGTTCCGCGGTCGTGAGATGGCTCACCCGGAGCAGGGTCTTAACGTTCTCGAGCGTCTCGCCGAGGATCTCAAGCCTTACGCTACGGTCGAGTCCAAGCCTAAGATGGAAGGCCGTAACATGCTTATGCTGCTCGCCCCGATTAAGGGCGCCTTTGATGAGGATAAAGCGGCAAGCGATACCAAGTAACTAGTGTTCTGTAACCGATTAAGGAGTATTTCATGCCTAAGATGAAGTCCCACAGCGGCACCAAGAAGCGTTTCCGCAAGACTGGTACCGGCAAGCTTATGCGCGCCAAGGCTTTCAAGAGCCACATCCTGAGCAAGAAGTCCACCAAGCGTAAGCGTGGCTTCCGTCAGGAGACCGAGATCGCCGCTGCCGACCGCAAGGTCATCAAGTCGCGTCTCGCCTAAGTTCGCGTTCCCGTTTTTCGTTTTACCGTCTAGGAGTTGATAGAACATGGCACGTATTAAGCGCGCTGTTGCCGCCAAGAAGAAGCGCCGTACCGTTATGCACCGTGCGAAGGGTTACTACGGTGCCGCTTCGCGTACTTACAAGCATGCTAAAGAGCAGGTCCAGCACTCCCTGCAGTATCAGTATCGTGACCGCCGCAACAAGAAGCGCGAGATCCGCTCTCTCTGGATCACCCGCATCAACGCCGCCGCTCGCCTGAACGACATCTCTTACTCTCAGTTCATGCACGGCCTGAAGGTTGCCGGTATCGAGCTCGACCGCAAGGTCCTGGCTCAGATGGCTTACGAGGACATCGAGTCCTTCAACGAGCTGGCTGCCATTGCCAAGAAGGCTCTCGAGGCCTAATAGATTCTGTTGAATCGCTAGGGGAGTGTCGCACTGTGCGCGGCGCTCCCTCTTTTTTATCGAAAGCGCTGGTTTATATAGCAAAAGCGCGGGTAGATAGACGCTTACAGGTGACCGATCTTTATATATCTCTTAACCGAAGGGTCATCATCTGATACGTGCGGTCTTGCTGCACTCGACTTTCTACTTCCAATATAGAAAGCCATAGATTGTGTAGGACTTGTGAAGAGTGGAATTGACGTCCCACATCGCTTCGCGGTCTGGCAATATATCTCCTTGCCGCGCGGCCCGGTCGAACCGGATGAGCCGCAAGGCGTGCACCTTGAGAACCGGATACTGCGAGGATGGACACATTCAGTGTCGCATCCGGGCAGACATCGAACCATTTGAAATGGTCTAACTTGGATTTGTT
>UQHQ01000043.1 GCA_900540945.1 uncultured Collinsella sp.
CGTGGCCGCCTATGGGCGCCATCGGCATCGCCACGAACAAGCCTGCCCTCGGCATCCAGCGAAGCGTTGGCCTCAAACGCCTGCTCGCCAAAGGTAAAGTCCGCGAGCGAAATGAGCTCGTAGTCGCCCGGCTGGGAGTTGTCGAACACCAGGCGGTCGGCATCGAGCTGCGGCATGTCCAGAGTGTCGGTCGGCAAAATACGGCGCAGCACGTCGTAGGTCAGATCGGTCTCGACGTCGAAGGTCGGCGCCGTCACCTTGCCGCGGCTCACGCCGGCATCCATCGCCAAGATCACCAGCTCGCGCGCACGCGTCATGGCAACGTAGAGCAGGCGGGCCCGCTCCTCGAGCGAAAGCCGCAGGTCGTCGTTGCGCAGGCGAGCAAATGCCTCGGCGGGAGAGCCCGTCGCGCATACGTCCTCCATAAGCTCTGGCGGCAGCCACAGCGACGTGCCCTTGCCCTTAAACGCGTGTTCAAACTGCTTTTTGACGTCATCGCCCTTCACGAAGGTCCCGTCGGCAAGCTTAACGCCATCGAAGCGCGCCGGCAGCGCCACGACATGCGCCCCACCGTCGACGCGACCCATCTGTGCCGCACCGGACGATTTGCGCACGCCAAAACACTCGGCAACCGCTACGACCGGATACTCCAGACCCTTGGACGCATGCACGGTCATGATGCGCACCGCGCCGTCGCCCTCCTCGTTGAGCGCGCCCGGGGCCTCCTTGCCCGCCAAGAAGCGGTCGAAGGCGAGCGCGATGGAGCGCGGAGAATTGCCGAGCTCGGCCTCTGCCTCGGTCACGGCGTCGAGCGCCTTGAGCACGTTGGCGGCAATGGCCTTCCCCTCGGGGCCGCGCTGCGCCAGACGCACGAACCAGCCGGAGGCATTGACCGCGTCGCGCGCGATGGCGGCGAACGAATCGCGTCCCACGCGACGAAGCGCGTAGCGCAGTACCTCGCGGGCACGCGTCACGAGCGGCAGGTTCTGCAAACCCGGCACATCGGAATCGCTCATGATGCCCACATCGATATTGCGGCGCGACGTCTCGCCCGTCCGCTCGTCGAGCTTGGTCGCCAGCGCCAGGAACTCCTGGACGCCGAGTGCAAACATCGGCGAGGCCAGCAACGGCATAAGACCTTGGGCCGTATCAGCCGGATTGGCGAGCGCGCAGACCAGGGCACGCACCGTCTGCACCTCGGCTGCCTGGGCAAAGACCGAGCCGCCCGCGATAACGCAGTCGAGTCCCTGGTCGCGGAAAGCCTGCGCGTAGACGTCGGCATTAGTCATACGGCCCAGCAACAACACCATGCTGCCCTGGGGCTGACCCGCTTTAACGAGCGCTTGGAACCGCTCCGCAATCGCACGGGCTTTCGCCTGCGTTCGTTCCTGGGTGCTGCCGCCGGCAACGAGCAGCGCCTGGCGGCGCGAAGCCTTTGCCTTGAGCTTGTCCTCGCGATCGTCACTCGGCTCAAGATCCAAGAACCCCTGCATCAAACCACCGGTATCGCCGTCGAAGACGCGTGCTACGTAACGCAGCACCTCGTCATGGCTGCGGAAGTTGCGCACGAGTTTAACGAGCTCGCCAGCAGGGGCGTCGGCCACGGCAGTCGCCTCGGGCGCAGCAGAGGAGCCCACCTTGCGCTCTTGGCGACGGAACACCTCGACCTCGGCGCCTCGGAAACGGTAGATCGACTGCTGTGCATCGCCCACGGTGCACAGCGCGCGCTCGCCCGCACCCGTCAGATAGCGAATCAGATCGACCTGCATCTGGTCGGTATCCTGGAACTCGTCGATCATGACCATCTTAAAGCGGCCCTCATAGGCAGCTCGAATAGCCGGGTAGTCGCGCAGCGCCTCGTATGCCATGCGCAACAGATCGTTATTGTCGAGCGCGGACTGGTCGGCCTTGAGCGCACGGTACTCCGCCTCCACAGCACGGGCAAGCCCCACCAGCGCATCGAGCGCCGGGCCGCCGCAGGCAAGCACGATATTGATAAACGCATCGGCGGCCTCGGCCTTGAGTAGCTCCACCTGCTCCTTAGGAAACGCCTTGCTCGCCCGAGGCATACTGCACGACATCATGAGTCGCGCCGCATCCTCCATGGTTTTGCCGCTCGCCTCAAACGCGTCGATGGCGTCGAGTGCCACCTGCGCTTTCTCGGTCGTGGCCTTGCTTGCGCCCAGCGCCGCACGATAGGCATCGGCAAGCGCCGAGGTGTCGGCCTGGCCGCGCGCCACGCACACATCGTCCATGCCGCCCGGAAGCTGGCTCGATAGCTCCAGCAAGTCGCGCACCAGGCCTTTGATGGTGGTACCGGCGCCAAACGTCCCGCCCTCGCCCGCCATGGGATACCAGGCGTAGAGGGCCTTAAGCGAAGTGGCGAGCTCGGGCGCGGCATCGGGCGCCGTCGCGCGCCCCAGCACATGCTCGACAGCCTGATCCATAAGCTCGTCGGTATCGGTGAGCACCGTGAACTCGGGATCGATGCCCAGCTCCAACGCATGCGCGCGCAGAATGCGCGAACACATGCCGTGAATGGTCGAGATCCAAGCGTCATCGACCGTCAGGGCCTCTTCGTCCATCCCCTCGTCGATAAGCGCACGGCGCACGCGGTCGCGGATCTCGGCCGCGGCGTCTTTGGTAAAGGTAATGGCGAGCACCTGGTCCAGATGCTCGACAAACGGACCGGATTCGGGCGAGAGCGCATAGACGATGCGGCGCGTGAGGGTAAAGGTCTTGCCCGAGCCGGCACCTGCCGAGACAAACAGCGGACGGTCGAGCGTTTTGACGACTTGCAGCTGTTGCGGCATCAAAGTCGAAAGATCCATGGTCTACACGTCCCTCCTTACAAACGTTCCTTCGTGGTTATACGAGCAGCGCGCATGCGCGGCCTGCGCCGACGTCGGATCGACAGCGGCGACGTCGCCCGCCTCGAGCTCGCGCAGGCGCTCGGCAATGCCGGCCTCCACGCGGTCGAGCAGCGCATCGAAGTCCATGTTGCCGCCCTCGCCCGGAAAGCCCTTCTTGAGGCCCGGGATGCGACCGTCGCCGCGCTCTTCCTCGAGCAACTCGGCACTTGCGGCACCACGCAGCGCGGGCTTGCCGCCCTTGGTCGAAAAATAGAGCGCAGCACGGGTATCTAGGCCCAGCGCCCGACGCATGGCCTGGGCGTAGATGAGTGTCTGGGTATGGAGCGGCAGCCAGCGCGGGTCGTCGATGGGGGCCTCGCCCGACTCCTCGTCGCGCACCGTGGGGTCGGCGAGCTTAAACTCCTCGACACCCGAACGATGCTTGTAGTCGATTACCACGGCGCGATTCTCGGCATCCACGTCAACGCGGTCGATGCGCCCACCGAGCGGCCAACCGGCATACTCGACCTGGAGCTCGTTGAACGCAAACTCCAGGTAGCGCGGCGCGAAGGGCGCGAGCGCCTCGGACTCGTAGGCGAGCACGCCCTCCAGTTGCGGCAAGATCTCGGCCGCCTGGCGCTCCTCCACTGGAGAGAGCGGCACCAGCGGGCCCTCGGTACCGCGCTTGCCGGCGTGCTCGGCCAGGGTCTCGGCAAAGACCTCGTGCAGCAGCTCCTTCGCGCGCGGCAGATTCATGGGCGTCACGCGCTCCATGCCCTCCTGCGGAAGACGTGCATGCAAGTGCTCCAGCACGTCATGGACAAAGTTGCCCTTCTCCATGTTGCCAAAGCCCGCATCGATGGACTGAGGTTTGACGCGATACGAGACGAACCAGCACAGCGGGCAGGTGGAATAGGCCTCGATCTGCGAGGCGGACGTCAGGCGCGGCACGAGCGGCGCGTCCTCGCCCTCGCCATCGCGACGACGCAGGACCAAATACGGCACGGCCTCGGCACTCAGATGCTGAGGGGCTTCACAGGTCACGCGCTCGCGCTTGAGACCTTCGCCTGCCGCGGGATCGAAGTCCCTTACGATATCACCCTCACCCACGCACTTCGCCTTGTCGGCGCCAGCGGCTTTAGCGTCACCAGCGGTCTTAGCGTCGTCAGCGATCTTAGCGCCGTCAGCCTCGGCATGCGCCCGCAACTCGGTCCACACGGCAGCCGGATAGCACTCGCGCGCCTGGCGATCGTGGGTCACACGGGCGAGCGTAACCGGGCCGCGTGACGCCTGCATCGCGTGGCCAAAGCGCGCGCGCAGCAAGGCCGCGGGCTCAAGCGTCACGCCCTCGCGACCAAGGCTCGCCGTCAGCGTGGCCAGCGGCCCCTCCTCGTGCGAGAGCGGATAGCTGTCCAGATCGACATCGGCAAACAGTACGGCATCGTAGCTGCCGGGGCGCAGAGCTGCCGCATCGGCAAGCGAAGCAAAACGAACCTGAGCACGTGGCGCACGGTCAACCTCGTAGGTCTCGTAATCGTAGGCGGTGCTACGCTTGTCCACCTTGGTGCGAATGCCATCGAGCACGGGCACGGTCGCGGCCTGCGACACGTCGAGCACGCGGGCGCCATTCATAAGGATGTCGATGGCGTGGCGCAGCAAGGCCACCTCCGCCTGGCGACGAGCCTGACCGTCAAGGCCTCCAAGGGCGCGATCGGGCAACGCCTCGGCAACGGCAAGCATGGCCTTGAGCGCCGTCACGGGCTTGTCACGCCACAGAGCCTGGAACACGTCCGAGACCACACACGGTACGTTCTTAAACCAGTTATCGTCGCTCGCCGCCTTGCGCGCGCCCCTCACCTGGCCTTGGACACTCTGCAGCAGGCTCTTAACGCCCGCGGTAGTCTTGCTGCGCGAGAGACGCATATTCTTATCGAAGGTACGGGCATTGACGGCATCAGCGCCCGAAAGCGGACTGTAGATCCAGTCGGTAAGCTCCGGCGCGGGCCACCACTCGGTCTTTGACGCCATGCCCTCATCGGCGGCCTTCATACGCTCGATCAGACCGGCAAGCGCCGCAAACTGCCTGCCCGCAATGGATTGGGAAAACGCCGTGAACTCAGCTGTCTCGGCGGCGATATGACGAGCCGCCAGACGAGAGGCGAGCTCACCGAACAGCTGGGGTGCCCGGGCAGAAACAACGAGCACGCGCACGGGGTCGGCGGGCGTTGCAGTAGCTTTATCGGCCTTGGACTCCTTGTGCACTTTCACCAACTTATCGATGGCGTCCGCATAGACATGAGCACGGGCATGGGGCCCGGCGACCTCAATAAAGGCAGGCTGAGCGGCGGTCCCGCAAGCGGCATCAGACGCGCCGACACCCTCCCCCAGCGGCCCGACCTCAAACAGCACACCGCGGGCATCAAATGCCGTGGCAAGCTCATCGCGCATAGCCGCCTGCTCGTGGGCAAGCAGCACGACGACCTCTCCCCCATTGTTCGCCACGGCAGACAGCAGCTCGAGCAGTCCGTACGTAAACGACGTGACACCACGTACGCATACGGCGCGGGTGCACGCCGGCAGGTTATCGGCCAGGACACCGGCCATAATGTCAGCTGCCTCGCAGGGCTCGACCATATCTCGACGGTCCAAACCGCCCGCGTAGGCACGCAAAAGCTCGAACACGCGAGCCTCGGCATCGCTTTTTGGCTCAGGCTGGCAATTGTTGCCACGGCATCGCTCGGCCGTCGTCCCCGCCACACCCGGCAGTACATCGCGGGCCATACGCGCGAGCATGCGCACCGTGCCCTGGCTGCGCGAAAGCGGCTGCAGGTCGGCATCATCGAGGCGCGTGACCATGTCCGAAAACAGCATCTGGCGCTGCAGGTTGTCGACGAAACCGCGCCCGTCGCCCAAAAGCTCCCAAAGCGAGCGAAGCCACGATGTAGGCGTCTTGTAGTCGATACCCAGCGAAATCCCGGCTTCCGCCGCATCATGACGGCACAGGTCGAGCTCGGCAAACGTTGGCGCCAGCAGCACGGCACGCCCGTGGCGGGCAATAAGGTCGGCAAGCAACGCCGACTCGGCATCGCTCAAATCCGTGCCGGCATTGGTGGTATAGATTCGAACAGGCATGGTCCTCCGCTCAAACTGTTCGCAATAATCAATGTATCCATCCTACCCGCCCAAGCGGACAGATTTGCCCCACGCCAACAGATTTGATCCCCTGGGGACGGAGGAAAACGGATCATCGAGGGGGTCAGTCTAACCCGGTGATCCGTTTTCCTCCGTCCCCAGGGGATCAAAAAACCGCCCCCGGAGGGACGGCTCTTCGTAATTCAATGTTGTCGCTGGCCTACTCGCCATCCTCCAGTTTAATGAGGATCTTGCGGTAGCCACCGTACTCGCCGTTGAGCGCCTTGGATACACGGCTCACCGTGGTGGACGAAGCGCCGGTACGCGCCTGAACCTCGACATAGGGCTCGCCCTCGTCCAGGTAACGCGCGACTTGCAGACGCTGCGATAGATCGCAAATCTCACGCGGCGTGCAGATATCGGTCAAAAACGCTTGGATATCTTTCTCGTCGTCCAAAAGGCTAAATGCGTGGACCAGCTGCTTGACATCAGGCTTGTCAAACATGTTCTCGATATTCATCGATCACCGCCAAACCCGCCAAAAGGCATCGAAGTTGATACTGACATCGGGCATCGTTCACCCGTAATATGCAATAGGGCAACGCCTGTGGCTTTTGCCCGTAGCAGTTTAGCACACCACCAAACTAAAGCGACAAGACTCTCTGCCAGCGGCACGTTTTTTAGGACGAACGCCGTTTTGAAACCGAATGCGCACGCAAGCTCCACGAATATCTGGAACAATGGGTGCCCAAACAGGGCCGTGCCCGCGCATCTACCCGAGTTGCAAAGGCATGTGCCTCTCACGCCTCTTTGCCACGTCTTGCGCAAGAAAGGATTCACACCATGCGCTTTATGCTTAACTGGCTCTTTACCTCAATCGCCATCGCGATCGCAACGTTTCTCGTCCCCGGCATTCAGCCCTTCGGCATGGCCGACGCCTGGGTGTGTTTTGCCTTCGTGGGACTGTTCCTCAACATAGTCGACTCGCTCGTAAAGCCGTTCCTGACGGTCATCTCGCTGCCGCTCACTATTATCACGCTTGGTATTTTTCAGCTTGTGGTCAACAGCTTTATGCTCGAGCTGGCCAGCTACCTGTCGGTCAATCTGCTGGGCGCGGGTATCTCCATTGCCAGCTTTGGATCGGCCTTTATGGGCAGCATCCTGGTATCCATCATGCGCAGCATTCTCGACAGCGTCGCCAGGAACTAAAGCGACCGGATTCGGACCGCCACAACACACCTAAAGAAGGCCGTCCATCGCAACGATGGGCGGCGTTATCATTTGTCGAGCCTCAGAGGGCAAGAAAATCCAGCATTTCTGCCCCGTCCCCAAATGACAGGTGGGGCTAGATGACGTAGTCGTAGCCCTCGTTGGGGGCAACGAGCGCATCGAGCGTCACACCGTCGAGGTAGTCGTTGATGAGCTTGTCCAGGTTCTTCCACACGTCGAGCGTGGGGCACTCGTCCGAACGCGAGCAGCCCTTGCAGTCGCCGTCCAGGCATGCGACCGGTGCCAGGCTGCCCTCGGTCAGGCGCAAGATCTCGCCCACCGTGTACTGCTCGGGCGGGCGCGTGAGCACGTAGCCGCCACCCTTGCCGCGCATGCCCGAGAGCATATTGGCGCGGACGAGCGTAGCCAAAATGTTCTCCAGATATTTCTCAGAAATCCCCTGACGCGCCGCGATCTCTTTGAGGGGAATGCGGCCTGCCGCCTGGTGCTCGGCCAGGTCGACCATAACGCGCAGGGCATATCTGCCCTTTGTGGAAACCAACATATATATTGCTGCCTTTCGGTCTTTTAATTCGTAGAAATTCTAGCCGAAAAATTGGTTTTGAAAATACCTATTCCCGTCAAGCTGGTTAATCGACTCGCAATAATCTTCTATTTCCTATTGCGTTACTAGGCTTTACTGTCTACTATGCTTGCCAACAGCAAAAAGAACAACCCATAAAGTTTGTGGGTTTGCTGCTACACACACCGTGAACCCACACGGTATCCAGCCATTTGAACACTTTGGAGGTTCACCATGAGCAATGTTTATACGTCCATCGATCAGCTTATCGGCCACACCCCGCTTCTGGAGCTCACTCACTTTGAGGCCGATGAGGACCTCAAGGCCCGCGTGCTCGTCAAGCTGGAATACTTCAACCCCGCCGGGTCCGTCAAAGACCGCGTCGCCAAGAACATGATCGACGAGGCCGAGAAGGCCGGCAAGCTCGTGCGCGGCGGCGACTACACCATCATCGAGCCCACGAGTGGCAACACCGGCGTCGGCATCGCCTCGGTGGCGGCGGCTCGCGGCTACAAGGTGATCATCACCATGCCCGAGACCATGTCCGTCGAGCGCCGCAAACTTATGCAGGCATACGGCGCACAGCTCGTGCTCACCGACGGTTCCAAGGGCATGAAGGGCGCCATCGCCAAGGCCGAGGAACTGCAGAAGGAGACACCCAACAGCATTATCCCCGGCCAGTTTGTAAACCCCGCCAACCCCGCCATCCACAAGGCCACGACCGGCCCCGAGATCTGGGATGACACCGACGGCAAGGTCGACATCTTCGTCGCCGGCGTTGGCACCGGCGGCACCGTGACCGGCGTGGGCGAGTTCCTCAAGGAGCAGAACCCCGAGATTCAGGTTGTCGCCGTCGAGCCCGCCACTTCCCCAGTGCTCTCCAAGGGCCAGGCCGGCCCGCACAAGATCCAGGGTATCGGCGCCGGCTTTGTGCCCGACGTCCTCGACACCCAGGTCTATGACGAGATCATCCCCGTCGAGAACGACGACGCCTTTGCCACCGGCCGCGCCGTGGGCCACAAGGAGGGCGTGCTCGTGGGCATTTCGTCCGGCGCCGCCGTGTGGGCCGCACTGCAGCTGGCCAAGCGCCCCGAGAACGAGGGCAAGACCATCGTGGCTCTGCTTGCCGACACCGGTGAGCGCTACCTGTCCACGGCACTCTTCCAGGACTAGGGCCTCGCCCATAGGTTGAGCCCAGGACGAATCGGTCTCCTCTCTCCCGGCAGTCTAAGCCCATCCCATCAGGGCGCTCCACGAGTCGTCCGAACTTGCTACAATGTCTGCGGCGCGGAACCAGCCTCCCGCGCCGCTTTTCTTTTTTGGCCACATGCCACCAAGGAGAACCTCCCCATGCACAACAAGCGCGTGCTCGTCGCCATGAGTGGCGGCGTCGATTCCAGCGTGACTGCCTACCTGCTCAAGCGCCAGGGCTACGAATGCGTCGGTGCCACCATGCGCCTCACCTGTCCCGCGCCCGATCCCGTCACGGGCATGAGCAAAGTCGACCGCGACATCGCCGATGCAAAGGCCGTCGCCGAGCGCCTGGGGATACCCCACCACGTGCTCGACCTGCAGCAGACCTTCGACCGCAACGTTATCGAGCGCTTCGTGACTGCCTATCAGGAGGGACTGACGCCCAACCCGTGCATCATCTGCAACCGCCATATTAAGTTTGGCGCGCTGCTCGATGCGGCACTCGATATGGGCTGCGACTACATCGCCACGGGTCATTACGCCAAAACGAGCCAGGCGTCCGACGGAACCTGGCAGCTGCACCGCGGCGAGGACTCCAAAAAGGACCAGAGCTACTTTTTGTATTCGCTCACGCAAGAGCGTCTGGCGCACACGATTTTTCCGCTGGCAGGCTTGGACAAAGAGCGCGACGTGCGCCGCATTGCCGCCGAGCAGGGCTTCATAAACGCCAAGAAGGCCGAGAGCGAGGATATCTGCTTTATCGCGGACGGCGACTATGCGGGCTATATCGAGCGCCGCTGCGGACATGCCGCCGAGCCGGGCGATATTGTATGGCGCGACGGCAGCGTGGTCGGACGCCATAACGGCGCGCTGCGCTATACCATCGGCCAGCGCAAGGGCCTGGGCGTCGCGATGGCGCATCCCGTGTACGTAACGAGCGTCGATGCCGCCAGCAATATTGTGCATCTGGGCGAGGCCGAGGACCTGACGGCCACAGCGCTCACGGCCAACGACTGGATCTGGAGCGCCCCTACCGACCGCATGGAGGCGGAGCTCAATGCCGGCGGCATTCGCGTGGGTGCCAAGTATCGCTACCGTCAGAAAGACCAGGCAGCGACCCTTACGCGTGACGAAGACGGGCAAATGCTGCTAACTTTTGACGAGCCGCAACGAGCCATCGCCCCCGGCCAGGCCGTTGTAGTCTATCGCGGCGACATCGTCCTGGGCGGCGGTACCGTGACCGGCGCCATCAAATAACAGCACTCCTCGATAAGTTGCGGTGAAATAGGGACTGTTTAAGCGTTTCAAGCCGCTAAACAGTCCCTATTTCACCGCAACTTTGTTAAGTATTATGATGTTTGTGCTTGCTATATTTAACGATTGGAATGCTTAACGAGGTGATGCAGCAGATGAATACTTCCAACTATATAACCATGGGTGACGCCGCGCGCCTGCTGGGCGTTACGAAGGCCCGTATATCGCAACTGGCTGCATCGGGAACGCTCGCGTGCGATATCGTCGGTGGGCGGAAAATGGTTCAGTACGATTCCGCGATTGGTTATCAAAAGGTCCGTAAGCGTGGGCGCCGTCCCGCAGCTGACGTAGGGCGCAAGTTCACGTTGATGTCAGCCGACCACGAGGTCGCGCATGTCTCGTTTGATCCAACGCGCGAGTTTTCCTTTGAAATTGCCGACATACTCGATGCACGAAGGATGCCGTTTGGCACGTGCTCGAGTTCTTCTCCAACGGTGAATAAACGAGCACTCAACACGTGGTGGAGTCACCGGTCGGTGCCCGACGTCCGCCCCGGACTCATCTCGCGCTATCGCGAGCTGGGAATTGACAGCGGTATTGAAGTGCCCGTTCGTTGCCTGGGTTTTTCGCTTTCGGATTGCTATTGGCTAAGACCGGTCGACTGCGACGAGCTCAATTGGCAGCACCTCAATTACTTCGAAAACAATTATGAACGGTCGGCACTCGAGCATCGTTCAGGCTGGCTTGAGGGCATCGGACTCAAAAATCCTGACAATACGTCCGAGGGCGAGCTCCCCAAATCCTGGATGATCCGCAATGGCGTTCGCATCCTGGTTAAAGGATGCGGAATGGACGATCAGCGACCGTTTAACGAGGCGGTTGCAACAGCTCTACATCGGCGTCTGCTATCCAAAGGTGAGTTTGTTCCCTATACGGTCGAGCGCATGTTCGACGGGCCCGTATGCCTATGCGATGACTTTCTTAATGGCCGTGAGGAATACGTGCCGGCCGCTTATATCAGGGACGCACTCGGTGGCCAGCGAGGAAACTCAACATACGATCGATACTGTCGCTTTCTTGGCAGACACGGGGCTGACGAAGCCACGGTAAGAAAATCCATGTCGCAGATGATTGTCTGCGATGCCCTCCTGGCCAACAGCGACCGCCACTGGCGAAACTTCGGCATCATCCGCAATGTCGACACGCTGGAAATGCGGCCTGCACCGCTGTTCGATAGTGGCAATTGCCTGTGGTACAACGTGCCAACCGCCGTGCTCGTTGCCGGGGAGTTTGGATTTGCCGCCAAACCGTTTGGTCCGGACCCTTCCACTCAGCTAGCATTTGCTGACTCGCTCGATTGGTTCGATGCGTCGCATCTCGATGGGTTCGTCGACGAGGCAGTCGAAATCCTCTCACAAAGCGCATGGGCAACAGCAGGCAATCGCCTCAAGGCCATCCGCCGCGGTCTCGAGCGCCGCACGATAGAGGTAAGCGCCGCCGTTGAGGTGCTACGGCACGTGCAGAGATAACAGCACTGCCCCCTAAGTTGCGGTGAAATAGGGACTGTTTGGCGGTTTTAAACGCTTAAACAGTCCCTATTTCACCGCAACTTACAGTGGGCGGCCTCGGTCGGTACTGCTGTGCCAGCCGAGGCCGCTGCTCCCCTAGCGCTGAACGTAGGCGCAAACCAGTTCAAAGGTGTTGCGCACGCCGTCGATGTGGCTGCGCTCGTAGTTGTGGCTCGCGTACACGCCGGGGCCGATCAGGCCGTGACGGATGTCGTAGCCGGCAGAGAGCGTGGCCTCGACGTCCGAGCCGTAATGCGGGTACACGTCGATGGCGTAATCGAGCTCCAGCTCGCGCGCGATATTGGACAGCGTGGTCACCAGATCGTAGTTGTAGGGGCCACCCGAATCCTTGGCGCAGATCGACACCATGCGCTCGGTGCAGCCCAGGTCGTCGCCCACACAGCCCATGTCAACGCTGATCATCTCGCGCGTGTCGGCCGGCACGTAAGCGCCGCCGTGGCCGACCTCCTCGTACACGGTAAAGAGCAGGGACACCTTGCGTGAAAGCGACACCTCGCCGTCAGCAACGGCGCGGGCCAGACCCAGCAGAATCGACGCCGACAGCTTGTCATCCAAGAAGCGGCTCTTGATGTAGCCGCTCTCCGTCACCGTGGTACGCGGATCCATAGCGATGATGTCGCCGGTCTGAATGCCCAGCTCAAGCACATCGTCCTTGCTGTCGACATTCTCATCGAGCAGGATTTCCATGTTCTTCTCGATGGTCTTGACCGGCTCGTCGGCCACGTGCGCCGAAGGCTCGGTGTTGAGAACCACACCCGTGTACACATTGCCATCGCGCGTGTAGACGGTGCAGTTCTCGCCATCGGCCGTAGGCCACTGGTGCCCACCAAGCGTCGTGGGACGCAGGCGGCCATTGTCCTTAATGGAGCGTACCATGGCGCCTAGGGTATCGACATGGCTCGCCAACACAAGCGGCTCACCCTCGCCGCCAAGCTCAACCAGCACGTTGCCCTTATTGGAACGCTCGGGGCCAAAGCCCATATCGCGCAACGTTTCCATTAGATAATCAGTCGCCGCACGGGTATAACCCGTAGGCGAAGCAATCGAGGTAAGCGCCTTCAACTGATCAGTAATATAGGAGAGCGTAGAATCCATCTTGGACACCAAAGTCACCCTTTCATATCGAATTAAACCCACAGCAACAATACCACCGCGAACCATCTTTTTACCTAGC
>UQHQ01000044.1 GCA_900540945.1 uncultured Collinsella sp.
AACGTGCTGGCCCCCCCCCGCCCCCCCCAGACCCCCCCCCGCCACGATAAGCAGACATAAGGCGCCATCCAACAATGCGCCCCTCACATCCCGCCTTTCCGGCACCCCGGCATCTGAGAAAAGAACGCAGGCGGCCCCGGGTTTCCCTCCGGGCGCATTCCGCAGGACGTAAAAGGCCCCGCCGCGCAACGCGCGCAGCGGGGCCTTTTGCATGTCCGAGGACGCGCCCGGAGGGAAACCCGGGGCCGCCGACGGGAGTGATTTACTCAGCCGGGCAGATCTTCTTGAAGAGCTCGATGACGTCGTCGAGCGTCGCCTCGCGCGGGTTGCCCGGGAAGCAGGCGTCGGCCATGGCGTCCTTGGCCAGAACCTCGATCTCGTCAGCCTTCATGGCCTCGCAGACGTGCGGGATGTTCACGTCGGCGGAAAGCTGCTTGACGGCGGCGATAGCGGCGTCGGCAGCCTCGTCGGTGCTCATGCCCGTGGTGTCAACGCCCATGGCAACGGCAACCTTGGCCAGGCGCTCGGTGCAAACCGGCTTGTTGAACTCCATGGCGATCGGCAGCAGCATGGCGCAAGCAACGCCGTGCGGGGTGTCGTAGTGAGCGGACAGGGTGTGAGCCATGGCGTGGTCGATGCCCAGGCCGACGTTGGAGAAGCCCATGCCGGCGACATACTGGCCAAGAGCCATGCCCTCGCGGCCGGAGCCGGGCTGACCGGACTTGGCCTCGGCGACAGAGTCGCGCAGGTTCTCGCTGATCAGCTTAATAGCCTCAAAGTGGAACATGTCGGAAAGCTCCCAAGCGCCCTTGGTGGTGTAGCCCTCGATGGCGTGGGTCAGAGCGTCCATGCCAGTAGAGGCGGTCAGGCCGGCGGGCATGGAAGCCATCATATCGGGGTCGACGACGGCGACCTCGGGGGCGTCGTTGGTGTCGACGCACACGAACTTGCGGACCTTCTCGGGGTCGGTGATGACGTAGTTGATGGTCACCTCGGCGGCGGTACCGGCGGTCGTCGGCACAGCGATGGTGAACACGGCGTGGTTCTTAGTGGGAGCAACGCCCTCGAGACTGCGGACATCGGCGAACTCGGGGTTGTTGATGATGATGCCGATAGCCTTGGCAGTGTCCATGGAGGAACCGCCACCGATGGTCACGATAGCGTCAGCCTCGGCGGCCTTGAAGGCCTCGACGCCGTCCTTGACGTTCTGGATGGTGGGGTTGGGCTTGATCTCGGAGTAAAGGCTCCAAGCGATGCCGGCGGCGTCGAGCTCGTCGGTCACCTTGGCGGTAACGCCAAACTTGACCAGATCCGGGTCGGAGCAGACGAAGATCTTCTTGTAGCCGCGACGCTGGAGCTCGCCGGGGATCTCCTTGATGGCGCCGGAACCATGATAAGAGATGGTGTTGAGAACGAAACGATTAGCCATTGATAGCCTCCCATCGTGTGCGGGGCACCCATTACGCCCCGCGCTATAAGTCCCATCCTAACGCTTTTGAAACAAAAAACGCGTGAGAACGTCAAAAGTGTTAAAGCGTTTCAACAGATGATGAAAAATATTGCGGCAAAGGGACAGCCCCTTTGCCGCATTCGGTTACTTTCGGCAGGCGTCTTTCCAATCTTCGCAGGCACGCTTCCAGCGAGAGCGCAAATCACGCTCGCGGTCGATAAACATGATGGCAAACGCGACAAACAGCAGCAAGCTCGCCACGACGATGGCATGCAGGCCCATGCGCTCAATACACCAGTTGCCCAGCACGGCGCCAAACACAAAGGTAAAGATCACGCCAAAGTACAGCACGCCGTTTTCCAAAAAGCCGCGCTTGTGGGTGATGATGTAGTCGTCCACGTTTTGCAGCGCATTGCGCAGGTTACCGATGCACATGGTCGTGGCGATGCCGTGACCATGTATCTTGCGGAAGCTCTCGACCTGCATGCCGCAGGCAAACGAGGTGAGGCAGTTGGCGAGCAGGTTGTAACCGCCACCGGGGATAAAGCTCACGCCCAGCAAGATGACGGCTTCAAAGAACACCGTCACCTGACGCCAGTGGATCACACTGCCAAACCGCTCGTGTACCAGGTCGGCAAGCATAATGCCCACAGCAAACGACACCACAGGGAAGAAGTAGCGCCCCGCAAGTGCCCAATTGCCCTCCGAGATGCTTACGCCCACCAGCAAGATATTGCCCGTCTGCGCGTTGGCGAAAACATGGTCGCGCCCAATGTACGAATAAACGTCCATAAAGCCACCGGCGAGCGCCAAGATGATGCCCAGCTCAATAGACTCCGATATCTGTTTGGCACGCTGCATCGTCGTGCATCCTCCTTGTTGACGACTCTCTCGTGCGTTGGCGGAAACATAGCCGCCGTTCATACTGTAACCCATTGACAACATGGCGTGCGCGCGAGACGGGTTCTCCAACGCGCAGATACACAGTCTGGAAACAAACAGCGGGCGCGGCGCCGGCACCCGCATCGACACGCCGATCCGCCAGCTCGTGTACTCCACCAGTCTTTTTAGCCCCGTCCCAAAAAGACTGGTTACAATTACGTGCAGCATACAAACACCGGGAGGGATCGTGGCAAAAAAGCCTCAGCACGCTCAGAACAACCAGCGCAGTCAGCAGGGCAAACAGGGCCAGCAGCAAAAGCGCGGCGGCAAGGCGCAGGGTGGGCACACCACGCATACCCCAGCAGCGCCCACGCGCCCCTGGCGTCCGGGCCGCGATAAGTTCCTCCCCGTCAGCCGCGCCGACATGGATGCGCGCGGCTGGGACCAGTGCGACTTTGTCTACATCTGCGGCGACGCCTACGTGGACCACCCTAGCTTTGGTATGGCCATCATCAGCCGCGTCCTCGACGCGCACGGCTACAAGGTGGGCATCATCTGCCAGCCCGACTGGACCGACCCCGCCAGCATCAGCGTGCTCGGTGAGCCGCGCCTGGGCTTTCTCGTCAGCGCCGGTAACATGGACTCCATGGTCAACCACTATTCGGTGACCAAGCACCGCCGCCACACCGATGCCTATACCCCCGGTGGCGAGGAGGGGCGCCGTCCCAACCGAGCCGTCACGGTCTACGGCAACCTTATCCGCCAGACGTTCAAGGATGCCCCCATCATCATCGGCGGCATCGAGGCGAGCCTACGCCGTCTGGCCCACTACGACTACTGGCAGGACAAGCTCAAGCGCTCGGTACTGCTCGACTCGGGCGCCGACATCCTCATCTACGGCATGGGCGAGCACGCGATTGTCGAGATTGCCGACGCGCTCGACGCGGGGCTGCCCGTCGATCAGATCACCTATATCAACGGCACCGTCTACCGCACGGGTTCGCTCGACGAGGTCTACGACTACGACCTGCTGCCCAGCTGGGACGATCTTACCGCCGACAAGCTCAACTACGCACGCAGCTTCAATGTGCAACAGCAGAATATGGACCCCATCACCGGACATCGCCTGGTAGAGCCCTACCCCAACAGCGTCTATGTGGTGCAGAACCCGCCATCGGCGACGCTCACCACCGATGAGATGGACGAGGTGGCCGAACTCCCCTACGCACGTGACTGGCATCCCGACTACGACGCGGCGGGCGGCGTGCCGGCCTTTGCCGAGATCAAGTTTTCCATTAGCTCCAACCGCGGCTGTTTTGGCGAGTGCTCGTTTTGCGCCCTCACCTTCCACCAGGGCCGCGTACTGCAGATGCGCAGCCACGACTCGATCATGCGCGAGGCCGAGCTGCTCACGCGCGATCCCGAGTTTAAGGGTTACATCAACGACGTGGGCGGACCGACGGCCAACTTTAGCCGCCCGGCCTGCGACAAGCAGCTCAAGCACGGCGTGTGCAAGAACAAACGCTGCCTGTGGCCGAGCGTATGCAAGAACATGGTGGTCGACGAGAGCGGCTACACGCAGCTGTTGCGCGACCTGCGCCAGCTGCCGGGCGTCAAAAAGGTCTTCGTGCGCAGCGGCATCCGCTTTGACTACACCATGGCCGACGCCTCGGACGAGTTTTTGCGCGAGCTGCTGGAGCACCATGTCTCGGGCCAGCTGCGCGTAGCGCCCGAGCACGTGAGCGACGCGGTGCTGTCCGTGATGGGCAAGCCGAGCCGCGCCGTCTACGATGCATTCTGCCGTAAATTTGAACGCTTGAATCGCGAGTATGGACTCAAGCAGTATGTGGTGCCGTACCTCATCTCGAGCCACCCGGGCTCAACCATGAAGGAAGCCGTGGACCTTGCCGAGGCCGTGCGCGACATGGGCTACATGCCCGAGCAAGTGCAGGACTTCTACCCCACGCCGTCCACCATGTCGACGTGCATGTACTACACCGGCGTGGACCCGCGCACCATGGAGCCGATCTATGTGGCGCGCGACCCGCACGAGAAGGCCATGCAGCGCGCGCTCATCCAATATCGCAAGCCCGAGAACTACAAGCTCGTACGCGAGGCGCTGGAAAAGGCCGGGCGTCGTGACCTGATCGGCTACACCAAGCATTGTCTGATTCGCCCCGTGCCGCCACGCCCGGGCGAGACATCTGCTGGCGGCGGACACGGCGCTGGCAAGAAAGGCGGCAAGCCGCACGGTGGCGCTGGCGGTGCCGGCAAGGGGCCAAAGGGCAGCAAGGGGCACAGCGGCATGTCGCGCGCACAGAACACTGCCGGTCGCAATCGCGCGGCCCAGGGACGGCAGGGCGCCAACGGAGGCGGGCGTCGCAACTAGGGCAGCGGCGCGCTCGCTGCGTCCATCCCACACGCGTGGCGCAGCGAGCGCATTGCCTCAACGAGGATGACGCCGGCGATAGCGACCGTAATTGCCACGTCGAACGGCGTGTTCACAAACCAGAGCAACGTCATGAGATACGACCCGGCATTAAAGGCAAAATGCAGCAGGATCGTATAGCGAAGCTTTCCGGTCGTCACGAGCACCCAGCCAAAGATGAGGCCGGCGGCACCCGCGTAGCAACCTTGCACCCAATTCATGTGCATAAAACCGAAGATTGCCGCCTGCAACACAATCGCCGCGGCGATGCCCCACGTACTTGGGGCCGCCCAGGGCACTATGGCACCGTCCTGCGCGCTCGCACGACGCCGGCGCTTCCAAAGTGGGCGGCACTGCGGATTAAACGCTCGGAGCGAAAACTCAAAAATAATGCCGCGCACCAGCAGCTCTTCACAAAATGGGGCGCCGAGCACCGTAGTCAGGACGGCGAGATAGCTGGTGTCGCCCATGCCTGTTTCCTCGACAAGCTCGCTGTAGTCGGCCGCGGCATCGGGCAACAGCGACAGCACGGCGTCGGTCACGTAGCCAACGACCACCTGCAGGGCAAGGCCAATCACGACAACGCAAGCGATGCGCTTCCATGCAGCACTTGCTCCCCCGCCGAGCGGACGTTCACCTTGCCGGCGCGCCATGAAGGAGCGGGGCCACAGATAACGCCACCACAGCAGCGCCATCAAAAACGACGCCGTCTGAGCGGCAGCCTGGAACCATTGGATATCGAGATTGTCGATCGGATAGCCCGTCAGCACCGATACGGCATCGAGAACCGAAAACAGAACCACGCTCAGGGCTATATCGGCAGCGACAACGCCAAAACATGCAAGCGCCCACGCCATCGCATTGAGCATGCCAACCTCCTCAAAACCGTTCCCTAGTTCTACCACAACTCGGTAGAGAGCTGATCCCATGGGGACGGAGGAAAACGGATCACTTATTGATGAGAATCGGGCACAGTGCCAAAGGCCCCGCTGGGCGAAATGTCGAACGGAAAGGTGCCGCAGCGATTAAACGCGGCGATAAACATGCGGATGGCGTTGGACGGCGTGGTGCCTACGAGCTGGGTTGCCGCCGCGAAGGCCGCCTTTTCCTCGGGCAAGACCTTCGCGACAACCGGGGTCATGTGTTCTGCCATGGCGCTTCCTTTTTGAAACGACGGTGGTGCGGATAGATGCGGGCCACGCGGCTGGGCGACGGGCTGTGAAGGCAGCCCGATTGGCCCGCATCTGGAGTTTGTTTCTACGGCGTTGGTATTACTTGGTAATCCTAAGTATTACCCCGCAGATAGAATAGCACACCTGATCCCTTGGGGACGGAGGAAAACGGATCATTTTGTTGCTGAATAAGTATTTAGAGCGTGATGATGTCCGAGATATTGAGGGCCTGAGCGTCGACGGCATCGTGCGTGGCAAGCAACAGCATGCGACCGTCGAGCAAGTCGAGCACGACTTCGGCGCATGCGTCGCGCGCAGCGGTATCTAGTCCGGTAAAGGGCTCGTCCAGAATCACCGCGTCGCCTGGGCACAGCAGGGCTCGGGCAATCTCGACGCGACGGCGCTGCCCGCCCGAGAGCTCGGCCACACGAGCATGTACATCGACCCCCGGCACCAGCAGGCGCAACAGGGCTGCGGCACTCGAGGCGTCCACGCGCGCGTCGGCGCACACTAGCACGTTATCCAGGGCAGAAGCGTCCTCGGCCAGGCGCACATCCTGAAACACCATGGAGCACGGCACGCACTCCCCCGCCGCCAGCGCAAGCAACGTCGACTTGCCCACACCTGAGGCGCCCATCACGCAGGTACGCCCACCGGCGGGCACGCGAAGTGCCAGTCCGTCGAGCGCCGGCGCCCAAGGCGCACGATCGCCCACGGCGAGCACAAGCACCGCTGCAGCTCCGCCGCCAGCAGAGCCGCCCTCACGCCCGCGGCCACTGCGCCCATGTGCCCGCACGGCAACACGCCATGCCACGGAACCCGAAGCCCGCAGCAGCCACACCAGCACGCGCTCGCATGCCCACGATGCCGCCACGACCAACACGGTCCACGCCAGCAGGTCAGCCGTCTCAATGAGCAGCTTCGCCTGATAGATGCGCTCGCCCACGGTACCAGCCGCCATGCCAATCAACTCCGCCGCCACGCCGGCCTTCCAGCTCATGCCGATCACGGCGCGGGCGCACGAAAGCACAAACGGCAGGACTTCGCGCCAGGTATGGGCGAAGAACAGTCGCCAACCCCGCACACCATGCAGACGAAACATCTGCTCCAGCGGCTTATCCACTTGTGCCAAACCCTCGACCAGCGAAAAATACACGCCCGGTAGCGCCATCAAAAAGACCGCTGCAATGCTCACGCGCGCCGACCCCAGCCAAATGAGCAGCAGAACCACCACGCAGGCGACCGGCGTCGCCTTTACAAACGAAAGCGCCGGCGCCACCAGACGGGCAAACGTCCGCGACCGCACCGAGACTCCCGCCAGCACACCGCCGCAGATCGCGGCAAGCGCCAGTCCGCCCAAGATTCGTGCGCCTGAGCCCACCAGAATCGCCCACGTGTTGGCATCACACACCAGCCGCAGCAACGCCACCACGACAGCGCCCGGCCCCGGCAAAATCAACGGCTGCGCCACCAGCGCCGCCGCGAAGACCCACACGGCAAGCCAAAAGGCGGCAACGGCACCTGCTGCCGCCACCGCCTTCATACGCTTTGTCATGTGTCGAGCAAACGCACACACGGGCTACTCCATGTAGTAGAAATCGTCAGCCGGGAGCTTGCCGCCCACGGCGCTCGGGTCTGCATCGGCCAGCACCTGCAGGTACCCACCGAGCGCCGCCTTCATATCCTCCCCCGTCTGGCACACGAGCATGCACCCGGGAATCGCCTTTTCGGCAATCGTGGCGTTATCCACGATGCCCGCATCGACCACGGTCTGAGCCCAGTCCGCCGGCGCCGCGTTCACGGCCTTCACGCTCGCCGCATGGCAGCTCAGGAATTCCGCCACGGCCTCGGGATGTTCCTCGGCAAAGGCACGGCGCACCACGGTCACGCCCGTCAGCAAGCGCGAGCCCGTGTCACCTGCCAGCTCGCCCCACACATCGGTCAGGCTCACCGGTGCCGACAGCTTGCCCTCGCTCTTGGCGATGGCAGCGGTCTTGAACGGCTCGGGCAGCACGCCCACGGCGGACGGGTCGGCAAGCAGGGCCGACAGCACCTCGGTGGGCTCGCTCTTAAACTCGAGCGTCACCTGGCCGGTCAGGCCCGCGCGCTCCAGCAGGTAGTTCATGACGTACTCCGGCGTGGTGCCCTTGCCCGTCATATAGACGGTATGGCCCGCCAAATCGCCAAACGAGGCCACACTCGCGTCGCCCGTCACCACGTTCAGCACGCCCAGCGTGTTGATGTCGATGACCTGCACCGCGCCCTCGGTCTTGTTGTAGAGCACGCTCGCCACGTTGGCGGGCACCAGGGCAATGTCGACATCGCTCTGAATCACCTTGGGCACGATCTCATCGGCTGCGGCGCTGATCGCAAAGTCGAACTCGTTATCCGTGGCACCCTCGTCCGCCTGGTCCATAAACTGCACCAGACCGATCGAGGTCGGCCCCTTGAGCGAGGCGACGTGCACCTCGACCGGCTCTGCGGCAGCACCGGCGCCGTCCGTGGCAGGCGAGCCCGCAGGAGACCCCCCCCCCGCAGCTCCGCCACCACAGCCCGCG
The DNA here is from genome assembly GCA_900540945.1 of uncultured Collinsella sp. Classification (GTDB taxonomy): domain Bacteria; phylum Actinomycetota; class Coriobacteriia; order Coriobacteriales; family Coriobacteriaceae; genus Collinsella. The sequence goes on from UQHQ01000044.1 coordinate 8,491, forward strand.
AGCGCAAGCGACAGGGCGCCCGCGGCGAGCACCGAGGCAAACCCCCGGCGCGACATCTCAACATCAAAAGCGCGCATCGCTAGCACGCCCCCTCATTGGGCATCGACCAGGCGTGATGGTCGGTATGCAGCAGGTCCTCGGCCAGCGGCGAGAGCGGCGCGCCCAAGAACTCGCGATAGCACGCCTGGACATCGGGATTCTCGTGCGAGAAGCGAATGTCCGCCTTCGCATCCAGGCCCCACAGCACCTGGCCACGCTCGGCCGCCAGCTCGCAGCCGTCATGGATGGGCTGACCGCCGCCACCGACGCAGCCGCCCGGGCACGCCATGACCTCGACGAAGTCATAGCTCGCACGGCCGTCGCGAATCGCGTCGAGCAGGCGGGCGGCGTTGCCCAGCCCGTGCGCCACGGCGACGCGCACCTTGGTGCCATCGATATCGGCGACGGCTTCCTTCCAGCCGTCCAGGCCACGCACGTCGGTAAAGAAATCGGCATCCGGGTTCTTGCCCGTCACCAGGTAATATGCCGAGCGCACGGCAGCCTCCATCACGCCGCCCGTGGCACCAAAGATCACGCCCGCGCCCGTGCCAAAGCCCAGCGGCGTATCGAGCGGCTCCTCGGTAAGCGTGTCCACGCTCACGTGGCTCGCGCGGATCATGCGCACCATCTCGCGCACTGTCAGTGCAACGTCTACGTCGGGCGCGCCGTTCTCGCCCACCATGCTCGGCAGCGCGCACTCGGCCTTCTTGGCCGTGCACGGCATCACGGACACCACGAACAGGCGCTCTGGTTCCACACCCAGCACCTTGGCGTAGTAGGTTTTGGCAATAGCGCCGAACATCTGCTGCGGCGACTTGGACGTAGACAGGCTGTCGACAAACTCGGGGTAACGCGCCTTCACAAAGCGCACCCAGCCCGGGCAGCAGCTCGTAAACATGGGCAAGCCGCGGCTGTCACCCTCGCCCTTGGCGGCGGCGCCCAGGCGTTCGAGCAGCTCGGAGCCCTCCTCCATAATGGTGAGGTCGGCCGAGAAATCGGTATCGAACACGTACTCAAAGCCCACGCGGCGCAGCGCGCAAGCCAGACGCTCAACGGTTGCCTCCTCGCGCGGAATGCCGAGCTCCTCGCCCCAAGCGCTACGCACGGCCGGCGCAATCTGCACCAGCACGATCTTGTCGGGATCGGCGAGAGCATCGAACACCGTCTCGGTGTCGTCGCGTTCGCGCAGCGCGCCCGTCGGGCAATGCGTGATGCACTGACCGCACGCGACGCAATCGGTCTTGCCGATCGACGCGCGCCCGCGGGTACCCACGGCGGTATGCGTGGCGCGGTTGGTCAGGTCCCAGATCCCTAGGCCCTGTACGCTCTCGCACACCTTGATGCAGCGCATGCATTTGATGCACTTGTCGTTTTCGCGGATGATGGGAAAATCGAAATCCCAGCCCTCGCCCGCCAAATGCCTTTGATACGGCAGATAGAAAATGCCCAGGTCGTTGGCGATGGTCTGCAGGTTGCAGTTGCCGCTGCGCACGCAGCTCGTGCACTGCGAATCGTGCTGGGACAGCAGTAGCTGCACGTTGGTGCGACGGGCCTCGCGGGCCTTGGGGCTGTTGGTGTGGACCACCATGCCGTCGAGCACGTAGTTGTTGCAGGCGGCAACCAGCTGGTCGCAGCCCTCAACCTCGACCACGCACACGCGGCAACCGCCGATCTCGTTTAGATCGCGCAGGTAGCACAGGGTAGGAATCTGAATGCCGACGGACTTGGCTGCGTCCAGGATCGTGGTGTGCTCGGGAACCACGACCTCGCAATTATCGATAGTGAGCTTGACCATATTGTGCGCTCCGTTTTCGGTGTTGTCGCTGACGGTGGTTTTGTTGGGCTCTACCATTCCAGGTTCCTCCCTCCGCGGAACGCGCCAAAGCCAAAGTGGTCGCAGCGCAGGCAGCGGCTCGCCTCCTGGCGCGCCTCCTGCTCGGTGAGACCATGCTCGACCAGATTCCAATCGTGAATGCGCTCGCCGGCCTCGCGCTCGCCCAGCTCGCAGCGGCCGCACTCGTGCTTGCCCTTAAACTGGACGGTCGGCAGCTCCACGTCGAGCTTGATCTTGTGGTCGAAGCCCAGATAGCGGTCGATGTTTGCCGAAGCCACGCGGCCGGCATTGATGGCGCGGATGACGGTGGCGGGACCGGTCTGGCAGTCGCCGCCGCTAAAGAGGCCATTAAAGTTGGGCACGGCGCCGTCCGAATCGGTGACGATGCAGCCCCACTTGCAGGCAATGCCCATCTCCTCAAACGGCTTGGAATCGATGTCCTGGCCAATGGCGACGAATACGCGCTCGCAGGGGATGACGCGCTCGGGCGTAGCGGCGGCACGCGGAGCCGGACGACCGCGGCGGGGCTCGCCGATAATCTGCGGCTGCACGCGCAAGCCGCTCACGCGACCGTCCTCGCCCGTCTCGATGGCGAGTGGGGCCGTCAACTCCAGCACCTCGCAGCCCTCGGCCTGGGCACCGGCGATCTCGGCATCCTGGGCCGTCATATCGCAGATGCGACGGCGGTAGACGATGCTTACCTTTTCGGCACCGCAGCGCACAGCAGAGCGAGCCACGTCCATGGCAACGTTGCCGCCGCCGATGACGCACACGCGCTGGCCACTTAGGTCGGGCAGCTCGTCATCGCCGATGGCGCGCAGCATCTTGACAGCCGACTCAACGCCGGGCGCCTCTTCGCCCGGAAGGCCGAGCTTCTTATCGCTGTGGGCACCGATGGCCAAGTAGACGGCATCGAACTCGCCGCGCAGGCGAGCGAGCTCCTCGCCGTTCACGGAGTGGTCGAGCTCCACGTCGATACCGGCGCTCAAGATCCAGTCGACCTCGGCCTGCAGGCGCTCGCGCGGCAGACGATAGCTGGGGATGCCGTAGCGCAGCATGCCGCCCAGGTGGTGACGCTGCTCAAAAATGGTCACCTTGTGGCCCATCACGGCCAGATAGTAGGCGCATGAAAGGCCGGCCGGGCCGCCACCGATCACGGCGATGCGCTTGCCGGTGTTGTCGGCCACGCTGGGCTTGTAATCGTTGAGGTCGCTGTGCTCAACGGCAAAACGCTTGAGGGCGAGGATGTTCATGGGATCGTCGACCATGCCGCGACGGCAGTGCATCTCGCAGGGATGCTCGCACACCAGGCCGCAAACGAGCGGCAGCGGATTGTTCTTGCGGATGACCTTGACGGCATCGGCATAGCGACCGGCCTCGACGAGCGAAATGTACCCGGGAATGTCGACGTGCGCCGGGCAGCCCGAGACGCACGGAACGCGGGCATCGCGGTCAAAGCCGCAGGAGTGCTCACGGATGTGGTGCTCAAAGTCGTCGCGGAAGCCGCGAATGGCCGTGAGCGCCATGGCACCAGCTTCGTAACCGATGGCGCAGTCGCTCGAAAGATAGATGGTGCGGGCCGTGCGCTCAATCAAGTTGAGCGTAGACTCATCGGCACGCCCTTCGAGCACATCGGCGAGCAGGTCGCTCAGCGCGCTCAGGCCCACACGGCAGGGCGTACACTTGCCGCAGCTCTGGGTGGAGCACAGGTTGACGAGCGCTGCCGTAAACTCAACGGGACACGGGGCGAGTGAACTCACCGCCAGACGACGTCCGAGCGCATCGTGCAGGTCGTCCATGACGGCCTGAGCGTGGCTGCGTTCCATTACATGCAGTCGAGCCATAAGATCCCCTCTCACATGGCAGCCCGGAGGCGAGGCCGGGCGAAATTGCTACACGCAACACACTGACCTATAAAGTTGTTAGGTCTCCACGCGGTTCGGCAGGCGGTATGAAATGTCACCTTCAGCGGTGAAATAGAACATCACCGCAGATAAATGCCATATTTGATAAACGCGTTACCCACAATGCGGCACTTGGGAACACTCCTTGTTTGGTGCAAGGGGGACAGGTTACTTTGCACCAATCATGAGTTGCGGTGAAATAGAGACTGAAAAGCCGCTCAAAAGACCAAAACAGTCCGTATTCCACCGCAACTTCAAGACGTTGGTGCAGATCAACCTGACCTCTTTGCACCAAAAAGGGCCCCGAGCATAGTCTGCTCGGGGCCCAAACTCGTCTCGCCTTACCGCGCGACGCGTGTGTTACTTGCGCTTGCCGCCGCCGTCACCGGGACGACGGGAGCTGCCGCCGCGCTT
>UQHQ01000045.1 GCA_900540945.1 uncultured Collinsella sp.
TACAAGCTGCTCGGGGCCAGCACACGATGGCTGCGGCTGCCGTCGGCCACGTTGGAGAGTTGCTGGATCGACAGAATCGCCGCGCATGCAACGACCAATACAAAGCCGATGTAGATGGCTAGGTAGCTAATAAGACCGTTCATTTGCGCTGCTTGCACGTACATCTCGGAGCGTGTGATGAAGGTTCCCCACGACCCCGGCTCCTTGCCGTCAACGAGCAGATTGTCGAGCACAGTGTATTTAATACTCTCGTCTGCCTCGGTCGTATCCATCCCCTGTTTGTAGTTAACGAGCAGGCTACTGGAATACGGCTGCAGATTAAGTTGGGACAACAGCTCGTCGGCAACGACGACGGTACCCGGATTACTGCCCATCGCCGAGTTGGCGATGGCCGCCGCATCTTCGTCCGACTTATCGGTTGCGGGCTTGAGCGTATGCCCGCCCAAGGTAAGGGCATGGCCGCCAGCCATATACTTGGTGTACAGGTCGACCAGCTCGCCGCCCATATCACACGTGAGCAGATACTGGTCGTGACCGATGTGCACCGGCTCCTCGCCCATCATCTGACGCAGTTTGTTGTACTGGCTCGCCGGCGTCACAAACAGACCCATCGTATCGGCATTGCTACCCCCGAACGCCTTGGGAAGCTTTTCGCCCATGGCCTTGCACATTTCACTTGGAGTCACCGAAGGATCCGAACCGCCAAGCGGGTAACTCAGATACGAATCGATCTGCACATGCTCACCGGCAACATCGGCAATATTGACCTTCTTGCCGGTCTCGTCGTTGTTGTCCGCCGACTTGCCCTTACGATCGCCGTGCCATGGATCGCCGTGCCATGCGGAGTACAAATCGACCGTACTATCGGCCAGCACCATGCGATCGGCTTCAGACGGATTGATGTACTCTTTGTAGTAGTCGAGCGTATCGGGCGTGTAATAGACATACGTCTGTGACACGTCAACAGGGTTATAGCGCTCCAGGTTTTCGTTCATCACATTGGCAATCGACATACCGCATGTCACCGAGGTGATGGCCAAAAACAGGAGCATCGCGATGACGTCCATCGAAAAGCACACCGTGTTGACCTTGGCCGCAAGCTGGCGCACGGTAAACATGTTGAGGCCGCGCCAATACACGCCGCGCAGGCTCTGCAGCAGCTTGATGAGCATGCCCGAGAGTCCCCAGAACAGGGCAAAGGTGCCCACGGTAACCATAGCGGTCGTAATGCCAAACTGGTTCATGGCCTCTTGCAGCTTGCTGTCCGTCGCGGTTAGCGGGAACCCATCACGTAGCAGACGGTAATAGGCCACGCCCACAAGCACCACGCCCACGGCAAAGATGGCAATCGCAATCCAGGGGTTGCGCGTCTTGATGCTCTCGTTGCGACGCTCGGCACCCATAAGCTCGATGAGTTTGGTACGACGCACGGCGCGAAGGTTCAGCAGTAGCGTGAGCACAAACATTACGAGCATGCAGGCAAGGGTCAGATTGAACGCATGCACCGAGAAAAAGAAGTGGAAATTGGCAATCTGTGTCTTAAAAAGCGAGGCCGTAAAGAACGTCATGAGCTGGGAGAGTCCCACACCCAGCACAATGCCGGCGACAAAGGCCACGACCGATACTATCACGGTCTCAAGCGCCATGATCGTGGCGACGCGTCCGCGCCCCATGCCGAGCACCTGATACAGGCCAAACTCCTTCTTGCGGCGTTTCATGATGAAGTTATTGGCATACACCATCAAAAAGGCCATGACACCGGCCAAAAAGTACGTCAGGTCGCCGAGCATGCTGCCCATAACCTGCGCCAAGCCCTCTTCATCGATTCCGGCGATGTCGACCTGCATCGAGATGGTGTTAAAGGCATAGAAGACCGTGACGCCCAGGGTGAGCGTCAAAAGGTAGACGAGGTAGTCGCGGCCGGCGCGGCGGACGTTGCCCCAAGCGAGTTTACAGAGCATCGGAGCCCTCACCGCCCATCATGGCAACGACCTCCATAATGCGGTCGAAGAACTCTCGGCGGTCGGTGTCGCCACGGCGCAGCTCGGTGAAGATCTTGCCGTCGCGGATAAACAACACGCGGCTCGTGTAGCTGGCAGCAAAGCTGTCATGCGTGACCATGAGCACGGTGGCGCGCAGGCGGCGATTGAGGGCCTCCAGGCTCTCGAGCAGCAGACGGGCGCTCTTGGAATCGAGGGCGCCGGTGGGCTCGTCGGCCATGATCATGGTGGGATCGGTTACGAGCGCGCGAGCCGCGGCAACGCGCTGCTGCTGACCGCCGGACATCTGGTAGGGATACTTGTCGAGCACCTGACTGATGGAGAGGCGCGCTGCCACATCCTGCACGCGGGTTGAGATCTCTACCGAGTTTGTGCGGGCGATGGTGAGCGGCAGGGCGATGTTCTCGCGTGCCGTGAGCGTATCGAGCAGGTTGGAGTCCTGGAAGATAAAGCCGAGCTCCTCGCGGCGGAACTGCGAAAGCTTAGCCTGCTTCATGCGCGTCACGTCCTGCCCGTTGATGCGGATCGTGCCACTTGTGGCGCTATCGATGGTCGACACGCAGTTGAGCAACGTCGACTTGCCCGAGCCCGAAGCGCCCATGATGCCAACAAATTCACCGCGGTTGACGGTAAAGCTGACGTCGTTGAGCGCGCGGGTCACGTTGCCCAGCGCTCCGTATACCTTTTCGAGATGCGCGACCTCCAGTACCGGGGTCGCCATGTGCGTGGTTTGCATACCGAGTCCTTTCTTGCAATTAGTCTACGGCATCTATAGTCGCAAGAAGACGAGTCGGCTACCATCGATATGGCTTACGCTTGCCTTACCGTTGTGTAAGGTACGGGTAGCCGCCCTGTTATGTGTTGATGTTGAGGGAGGACTCCTGTTGAAGACTGTTCATGTTGCCGCTGGGATCATTCGCAAGGAAGGATCTGACGAGCTGCTTGCCGTGCAGCGCGGCTATGGCGACATGCAGGGACTTTGGGAGTTTCCCGGTGGCAAGTTCATGCGCGGCGAGACGCCCGAGGACGCCGTACGCCGCGAGCTCATGGAAGAGCTGCAGGTAAAAGTCACCAACCTGCGCGATTTTTACACCGTTGAGTACGACTACCCCGATTTCCATCTCTCCATGGAGTGCTACTACTGCTCGCTGGCCAAAGAGTCTGGCGAGCCCCAGAAGCATGACCGTCAGCTTGATATCCGCTGGATTCCGCGCACCTCGCTTGCCACCGTTGAGTGGATGCCCGCCGACAAAGGGCTTATCGATGCTCTGATTGAGTTGAAGGAAGATCGGCTTGAGGCCAACGGCACTGCCAACAACGCCGAGGCCACCGCGACCGACGAGCCCGCCACCAAACCCAAGCGCGCACCTAAGCGCCGCAGCAAGAAGCGTCCCAAGCCCGGCCTGCTCGACGGCATCGATACCTCGGACCTCTCCGCTGACGAGCGCGAACTGGTCCGCCGTCGCGCCGCCATCAAAAAGTCCATGAAGGGCAACAAGCGTGCGAACACCAAACCCGAGCTGCTCGTTCGCCAGCGCCTGCGGGCAGCGGGCCTTACGGGTTATCGCTTGGAATGGAAGGTTCCCGGTAAGCCCGACATCGCCTTTCCCGGGCGCAAGATCGCCATCTTCGTCAACGGCTGCTTTTGGCACCGCTGCCCCAAGTGCAACCCTAGCCAGCCCAAGCGCAATGTTGAATTTTGGGAGGCAAAGTTTCGCCGCAACGTCGAGCGCGACCGCGCTGCCATCGACGCGCTTACCCAAATGGGCTGGACGCCCATCACCGTCTGGGAATGTGAGCTCAAGAAAGACCGCATCGATACCACCATGGAAAAGGTCATCGAGCAGGTGCGCGCCGCAGAGCCGCAGCGCTAGGAACGAGCCATCCACACGCCCCACACAGGCGAGCCACATCCGCGCCACAAACCTTAGAAAGCCCTTAAGCTCAAAACCTTTCAAGAGTGTTACTCGATACCTCTGACCTGCGGTTTCATGGTTACATCAAACCCGATTAAGCCTTTCTTTAGCGCTTTCTTATCTGCACTCGCGGCATAATACTGCCAGCGCACGGGACCTAGCAGCACACCCCGAGCGCAATCTTTTGGTGGACATCGAGGAGGCCGCATAAGCATGCATTCTTCCAATAACGCAGCACAGCAGCCATCCCTAACATATGCAAACCTTTTCTCCTTCCCCCCGACACAGAGAAACGGCCTCCTCGACTCCCCCACCACAAAAACCAAACGCTCAACCGACCAGGAACTCAACCTGCGATCATCCTTCGAAAAGCTCCAAGCATCCCTAAACAAGTCATTCCCCAACCAAGCCCGGGCATACTAACCCCTCATCAACAAAGCGCCCCTCGCGCACCACCCATTTCCGCCCCAACGCCACAAGGGCGATCGAGCAGGGCCGTCCGGAAACGGAAAAGGGCCTATCTCTCAGAACATTCCGCAGGACGGAGGAAGCCCCGCAGCGCGTAGCGCGCAGCGGGGCTTCCGACATGTCCGAGGACGTTCTGAGAGATAGGCCCTTTTCCGTTTCCGGACGGCCCGGTGGAATCAGAGTACCCTTGCTGTTACTCTGCTTTGCCCACAGAGTTGAGGTTGGTCATGCGAATCTTAACCAGCTCGGTGATCTCACGCATGCCCTCCTTGGCCGGCTTCTTGGGATCGAAGCAGGCAGGGTTCTCGGCCATGTAGGCCATGAAGCCCTTGGTATAGGCCTGACGCAGCTCGGTGGCGTAGTTAACCTTGCAGATGCCGTTCTTCACAGCCTCGGCAACCTGCTCATCGGGCACACCGGAGGTGCCGTGCAGAACCAGCGGCACGTCGACGGCGTCGCGGATGGCCTTGACCACGGACTGCTCGATGTGCGGATCGCTCGTGTACACACCGTGGCTGGTGCCAACGCCAATTGCGAGGGAGGTGCAGCCGGTACGCTCGACGAACTCCTTGGCCTCGGCCGGATCGGTGTAGGGGCTCTCGCCCTCAACCGCGGGACCGTCGTCCTCCTTGCCGCCAACCTTGCCGAGCTCTGCCTCGACGGGCACGCCCATGGCGCGGCCAGCATCGGCGACGGACTTGGTCAGGGCGATGTTGTCCTCGAAGGACTCGTGCGAACCGTCGATCATAACGGAGGTGTAGCCGGTGCGGAAAGCCTGCATGCAGCGGTCATAGCCATCGCCGTGATCGAGGTGCAGAGCGACGGGCACGGAAGCGCGCTCGGCGGCAGCCTTGACCATGCCGTAGAAGTAGTCCAGACCAGCGGTCTTGATGGTGCCCGGGGTGGTCTGCATGATGACGGGGGACTTGGTCTCCTCGGCAGCGGCCAGAACGGCCATAACAAACTCGAGGTTCTCGACGTTGAACGCGCCGACGGCGTAGTGGCCAGCCTGAGCGTCCTTGAGCATCTTTTCGGTGGTAACAAGTGCCATGAGCGTTTGCTCCTCTCCCTCGCCCGCATCTGGACATCGGGCGTAGTTGTTCACAAGGCGTTTTACCTTGCGTTTTGCTGCGCTCATTGTATGAAATTCAGCGGCTTTACACGCTCGAGATATTGAGCCCATGCAGGTCAATACAGTCGTTTTTGAAAAGTAAACGGAAGGAATTTGAGCCGAGTGGACATGTTCGATATTGAATTTTGGGCGTTCAGCGTCTTTTTTTTATAGAAAAGATAAGTAATCGAAAGGTGTTTTCTTACTCAAAAAGAAAATGAACGAAAATAAACTCAACACAATTCCTACAAATTTAGCCGAGAATGGAGCAAACATGGCCCACGCAACAACCCGAGCTTTCGCCGATGAGCGTCGTTCCGCCATCATGGAGATGCTCGAGCATAACGCCTCGGTGCAAGTGGCAGAAATCGCCCAGACCTTTGGCGTGTCCTCCGTTACCGCCCGCGCCGACCTGGACGCGCTCGCCGAGTCCGGCAAGTTGCGCCGCACGCATGGTGGCGCCGTGTCTCTCCAGAAGCGACTGACCGTATCCACCCAGGATCGCCGCATCAACGTCAATGTCGCCGCCAAGCAAGCCATCGCGCAAAGCGCCATCGAGCTCGTCGGCAATGGTGACACCCTGCTCGTCGACTCCGGCACCACCGCTCTCGAGTTTGTCCGGCTCCTCGATCAGCGCGACGGCATCACCGTCATCACGGCCGACATTACCATCGCCGATTATATCGACGAGAGCATGCCCTCGGTCGATGTCGTCATGCTGGGTGGGGCACTACGCAAAGGTCATCGCTATCTGTACGGCCCACTTACCATGCAGGCGCTCCAAATGGTCCACGCCGACCTTGCCGTCATGTGCCCCGGCGCCTTTGTCCCCCGCTGCGGCTTTACGACCGACTTTCCGCAGATGGCCGAGACCAAAGCGGCTATGGTCGGCGCCGCCCGTCAAAGCGTCGCCCTCATGGACGCCAGCAAGGTTAACGGACGTGGCATGTACCGCTTTGCCGAGCTGGCAGATGTCGACACCATCGTGATGGACCGTGACCCCGATCATGCCGTTGCCACCTCAATCGCCGAGATCGTCGACGACGCCCGCCCAAATCTCCTCATCGCTGACGCTTAAACAAAAACCACCACAAAGGGCCTGTCCCCTTTGTGGTGGTTGAACGTCAAAAGCGAAATATCGCTACTTGGAAAGCTCGTCGGCGAGGGCCTCGATCTGGGCGCGCGATGCGTCGTTGAGCGAACCCAGGACGGTCACTTTGTTCTGCGTCAGGGCGATGTCCTTCATGCCCTCGAGCTCCTTGGTCATAACCTTGGCAGCGGCAGGCGCCCAGGAACCGGCCTCGACGAGCGCAACCGTGCGGTTCTGATAGGCGTGCTCGGCAAGCGTATGGATAAAGGTGCTCATGAACGGGAAGATCTCGCCCTGATAGGTGATGGAAGCGAGCACCAGGCGGTCGTAGCGGAACGCGTCCTCAACGGCCTCGGCCATATCATCGCGAGCCAAGTCAAAGACGGAGACCTTCTGGCCGCGGGCCTCGAGCGCAGATGCGAGCTCCTCAACGGCAGCTTTCAGATGGCCATACACGCTCGCATAGGCAATCGTGATGCCCTCGTCCTCGGGCTGGTAGCTCGACCAGGTGTTGTAGGTGTCGAGGTAATAGCCCAGGTTCTCGGTCAGCACGGGGCCGTGAAGCGGGCAAATGATCTGGATGTCCAGATTGGCGGCCTTCTTGAGCACGGCCTGCACAAACTTGCCGAACTTGCCCACGATGCCAAAGTAGTAACGGCGCGCTTCGCAAGCCCAGCCCTCGGGATCCTCGATGTCGTTGGCGCCAAACTTGCCAAAGCCGTCGGCACTAAAGAGCACCTTGTCGGTGGCCTCGTAGGAGAACAACACCTCGGGCCAGTGAACATTGGGGGCACCGACAAAGGTTAGGCTGTGGCCGCCCAGGTCGAGCACGTCGCCATCTTTGACGACCATCTTGCGCTCGGAGAAGTCGGTGCCAAAGTAGTTGACCATCATGCGGAAAGCACCCATGCTAGCCACAATCTGCGCCTGGGGATAGCGCTCCATAAAGGCGGCGATACCGGCGGAATGATCGGGCTCCATGTGATGGACAACCAGGTAGTCGGGCGTACGGCCATCGAGCGCGGCCTCGAGGTTGCCGAGCCACTCGTCGACAAAGCCAGCGTCGACCGAATCGGCGACAGCAATTTTATCGCCCAAGATAACATAGCTGTTGTATGCCATGCCGTTCTCGGACACGTCGTACTGGCCCTCGAACAGGTCAATGTCGTGATCGTCGACGCCAATGTAGCGGATATCCTTGGTGATCTCCATCAGGCAAAGCCTCCTAGATAGACAAAAGAACCCGTCTATCATAGCACTCGCCTTTAGAGCCACAGCTATCTGCCGGCATCCTTACCGATTGTTATTGAAATGCGATAAAGCTCCGTTTACCTGCAAAAACTATGCGCGAGGCTCTGCCGTGCTATGTCGAACGATGAGCTGACCGGGGATGCGAATGGCGACGGTTTTGTCCGTTGCCCCCGCCTTGGGAACCGCGTGCTCGAACACCTCGCGTCCACGCTGATGCAAATCAAATCGAACGGTCGTGAGCTCGTTGTGTGCGACAAAATCATCGAGCGAATCGTCGACGCCCACCACGCTCACGTCCTCGGGCACGCGCAAGCCGCTATCGCGCAGCGCTGCAATGGCGCCATTTGCCATCTGATCGTTTGCCGCATAGATCGCCGTCATGGTGCGATCGTGCTCGGCCAGGTACCTACCGGCCTCGTAACCGCTGTTGGCAGACCAGTCGCCCTCGAGCGGCTCTGCCGGCTCGATGTGTTTACGCTCGAGTGCATCCTGCCAACCGGCGCGACGAAATTGTTCGTCGACCGAGAACGACGGGCCGCCAATATAGCGAATCTGCTCGTGCCCCAGCTCAAACAGGTGATCCATAAGCAAGAGCGAGCAGCCGTAATGATCGGAGTCAACCGTAGTCACCCGCGGGTGCGCATACATGGTAACGATGACCGTGCCAATACCCGGCAACGGATCGAACGTCTCAAAATCGGGAGCCATACGGCTCATGCCGATAATGATGCCGTCCACGGGCAGCGCGGCCATACGGCGTGTTGCCTCGGCAAGAGAGAATTCCTCGGTCTTGGACATCTCGACCAGTGTGATGGCGCAATTATGCTCGCGAGCAGCGCTGGCGATGCCGTCGATCATTGAAAGGTTGCCAAACTTGGTGACATCGTTGACGCACAGGCCGACCGAATGGTAACGGCCGTCACGCAACGAACGGCCGGCATAGCTCGGACGGAAGCCGAGCTCTTGCATAGCGGCTTGCACGCGCTGGCGCGTCTGTTCGTTAACGTTGGGCAATCCGTTGGCAACGCGCGAAACCGTCTGTTGCGAAACACCGGCAGCGCGGGCAACGTCGGCCATGGATACCGGACGCGTACCCGTATCGTTGAAAGGGCGCCTTGCCACAAAATCACCTTCGCTCTCGCAAGATCTGAATAGTGCGAATGTCGGCCCGGGCAGAAACACACCCCGCGCCGAAGCCCGCTATCGTCGGACGCATGTTAACGTACTCTACTTTTTCTATCAGCGGTTCTTTTGCTCCATATGTCCATACGGCCACACCGTTCACGGCCGAAAATCTACCGATTACCAGATTCTCAAAAAAGGAGATACATTGTGTTATGAGTACGTTAACATACCCTTTAACGTGCGGCGCCGCGAACGTCTGGTTTGTGGTGCTCAATATTGTTAACGTACTCATAATGACACGGACCAGTCTCTCCGGCGTCAAGGAAAGGACCCGTATGACCGCCCCCGACGAAAAGATACTCGCCACCCTCACCAAGCTGTTTGAGGAGGAGTTTGGCCCCATCGACGAGCGCCAGGTGCTCTACGTGCACGCGCCCGGCCGTTCCGAGATCAGCGGCAACCACACCGACCACGAGGGTGGCCACGTTATCGCTGGCTCGCTCGATGTCGCTGTCGACGGCATCGCCGTGGCAACCGACTCCAACAAGGTCCGCATTGCCGATGAGGGCTACCCTACCTTTGAGATCACGCTCGACACGCTGGATGTTCAGGAGTCCGAGAAGGGCACGTCCGCAAGCCTCGTGCGCGGTATGGCCCACGAGATTGCAGCGCTTGGTGTTGAGCCCAAGGGTTTCGACTTCGCCTTTACCTGCTCCGTCCCCTCGGGCGGCGGTCTTTCGAGCTCCGCTGCTGTCGAGGCGGCATACGGCCGCGCTATGGAGACGCTTTGGGGCGCGCCCGCGATTGAGCCCGTCGCACTCGCCCAGATGAGCCAGCGCACCGAGAACAACTACTACGGCAAGCCTTGCGGTCTTATGGACCAGGCCGCTGTGTGCCTGGGCGGCCTTGCCTACATGGACTTTGAGGATCAAGCCCAGCCTAAGACCCAGAAGCTCGAGCTCAACTTTGAGGATCACGGCTACGCGCTCGTGCTCGTTAAGGTCGGTGCCGACCACGTGGCCGCCACCGACGACTACGCCGCCGTTCCGCGCGAGATGCAAGACATCGCCGCCGAGTTTGGCAAGGCACGCCTGTGCGAGGTCGATGTTGCCGACTTTGACGCCAAGCTCCCCGAGCTGCGTGCCAAACTGGGAGACCGTGCCTGCCTGCGCGCCGTTCACTACTGGTACGAGAACGGCCTGGTCGATAAGCGCTGGGCGGCCCTGAACGCCGGCGACATCGATCAGTTCCTGGTCCTGACGCGCGAGTCCGGCGCCAGCTCTGCCATGTACCTGCAGAATGTCGTTGCCAAGCTGGGCTCCGAGCAGCCTTCCATGTATGCCCTGGCGCTGGCCGAGCACGTGCTCGACGGCCGCGGCGCCGTCCGTATCCACGGTGGCGGCTTTGGTGGCACCATCCAGGCCTTCGTGCCGCTCGATCTGGTCGACACCTTCATTGCCAAGATGAACGGCTGGCTGGGCGAGGGTTCTGCCCGCCACTACGCTATCTCTGACAAGGGGGCTTACGCGGCATGGCTGTAATGACTGACGTGCGCGAGGCCGCGCAGAACCTGATCGAGTACGCTATCCACCGATCGATGATCGGCCAGGACGATCGCATCTGGGCATACAACACCATTTTGGAGTGCATCGGCGCCACGGGCCCCGCACTCGACATGGCCTGGGCGCTCAAGACCGAGAAGATTTCGCTCTTGCACCCCGATACACTCCCCGACTTCGACCTAGAGGGCACGCTTGCTGTGCTTTCCGAGGCCGCCGTTGCCAACGGCGCTGCCGAGGACACGGCGTCGGGCCGCGACCGCATCGCCATGCGCATCATGGGCGCACTCATGCCGAGGCCTTCGGTTGTAAACGAGGAGTTCAACGGCCGCATGGGCGTCAACGAGCCCCGCGCCGCGACCGACTGGTTCTACGGTCTGTGCTGCGACGCCGGCTACGTGCGCCGCGCCGCCATCGCGCGCAATATCAAATGGAGCACCCCCACCAACTGGGGCGACCTCGAGATTACCATCAACCTGTCCAAGCCTGAGAAGGACCCGCGCGATATTGCCGCGGCCGGCGCCGCCAAAAACACGGGCGAGAAGTATCCCGCCTGCCAGCTCTGCATCGAAAACGAAGGCTATCCCGGACGCTCCGCTGCAGCCGACGGCGGCGCCCATCCCGCCCGCCAGAATCTGCGCGTTATCCCCATTAAGCTCGACGGCGAGCGCTGGGGCTTCCAATACAGCCCGTACGCGTACTTTAACGAGCACTGCATTGCCATGAGCTCCGAGCATCGCCCTATGCACGTTGACCGCAAGGGCCTGACGTGCCTGCTCGATTTTGTGGACCTGTTCCCGCACTACTTTATAGGCTCCAATGCCGACCTGCCCATCGTGGGCGGTTCGATTCTGTCGCACGACCACTTCCAGGGCGGCGCGCACGAGTTCCCCATGATGCATGCCACCGAGGTCTCGCAGTTTAGCGTGCCCGGCTTTGACCAGGTCAGCGGCACTGTGCTGCAGTGGCCGCTCTCGGTGCTGCGTCTGCGCTCGCACGACCGAGCCCAGCTGCTCGATGCTGCCGAAAAGATTATCCTCGCCTGGCGTGAGTGGACCGATGAGTCCGTGGGCGTCATCGCGCACACTGCCGACGGCGTGGCGCACAACACCGTGACGCCCGTCATCCGCCGCGTCGACTCCCGCGGCAACGCCGGCGGCAAAATCTACGAGGCCTACCTGGCGCTTCGCTGCAACATCACGACCGACGAGCACCCGCTGGGCGTTTTCCACCCGCATGCCGAGTACCACCATATTAAGAAGGAGAACATCGGCCTGATCGAGGTCATGGGCCTGGCCATTTTGCCGCCGCGCTTGGTTCCCGAGCTCGGCGCCGTCCGCGAGCACTTGCTGGCAGCCAAGGCCGATGCCAGCTACGACCTTGCTGGCGCGCTCGAGGGCGACGACCTTTGCCGCAGCCACGCCGCATGGGCCGAGGACGTCTTTGCCCGCCGCGCCGACGAGCTTACGGCGGACAACGCCATCGACATCCTGCACGAGGAGGTCGGCGTGGTGTTTGGCCACGTGCTCGACAACGCCGGCGTTTTTAAGTGGGACGAAGCCGGCCGCGCCGCCCAACAGCGCTTTATCGACTCACTGTAATGATCCCTTGGGGACGGAGGAAAACGGATCACTTCGTCTTCAAGACAACGGCGCCCGCCGGCAACATCGCCGACGGGCGCCGCTTTTTGAGTGTAGTCATTGGGGATGTTCTTAAACGACTGGTCATTAAAGAACGTCCCCGATGACTACTTGCGACAAGGCAACGCCGATGTTTTGGCAACGACAGACACTATGACCCAATCCGAGGGCACTAAAAAGACAGGAGCCCCCGCTCGTGA
>UQHQ01000046.1 GCA_900540945.1 uncultured Collinsella sp.
TTCAAGTACACTCGCCCCGGAGCCGGCCCGCGGCTACCACAGCGGCTACTCCGTCTTCGGCTCCATGGCCCGTGCGACCCGTGGCGCCCGCAACAGCGCCTCCACGCTCGATTACGGCGTCGGGGCCTTCACGGGGGAGGATCCCAACGCGCCCGTCTACGATGACGGCCTGGGCGACCGCCCCTCGCAGATGGAGCTCACCGACGACGCGGCGTCGAGGATCTGGGACCTGTACTACCCGGCCTACGGCGCCGAGGGCCCCATGTCCAACCTGCACGAGGCGCTCGCCTCGGGCGACCCACAGGATTACACGACCCTGATGAGCCTCGCCCTCAACGTGGCGGAGTGGTGCGAGCAAAACGGCACGCCTGACACGCACGGCTGGTTCGACGACCCCGCCTACCCGGGCGACTACGTCGATGCCGGCACGTTCTACCTCATGGCGTACTCGTTCTGGGAGCGGGAGGCCGAGGCGCGGCGCGTGGGGCCGATCGAGCCGCTCGCGGACGACATGAGCCGCTTCATCCTGCGCCACCTGAGCGACTGGTCGCGCGAGAACGCCCACGCCTACCGCTGGCGCGGCGACTGGCGCGACGCTGACTACTTCGACAAGGACCGCCTGTAGGCGCCGGAAGGGGAAACACGGATGGCAATTAATCAGAACGAGTCTGGCCGCGGGGGCGCCGGATCCAACGGATCGGATATTAACGAAATCGTGAACCGCTTGGGCGGTCCGCGCGTAGTGGTTGTCCTTGCCGTGGTGGTAATCATTGCCATTGTGGCGGTCACGTCCATCACAAGCGGCATTTCCGACACAAATCGGCAGACCGAGCAGCGTGCCGAGGTCAAACAACAGCAAGAAGAGGAGGCGGCGCGCGCTCAGCGTAAAAAAGAAAAAGAAGAGCGCCACCAGGAAGAAGCGAAAAAGGCCACAGTGCTCACGCTCGATGAAATTACGGACGAGACGCTGCGCTCGGACTTAGCGCTCGATGCAGATGAGGACGGGAATATTTCGCAAGAGACTGCGGATGAAGCTAGATCAATCGACGTCGAGTCATTTGATTCGCTTCCGTTGTTGGCCAACTTCCACAACATCACGACGTTTGGCATCGGCGACTACGACAGCGAAAGCTACGACATAAGCTCCATTAGCAATATCACTCATCTGTCCATTGGCGACTGCTCGGTGCCTCAGGTTGATCTCACACGTTTTCCTCAGCTACAGCGAGTTACCATAAACAGGCTCGAGAGCCCCGTCGATACCTTGAATGCCAAAAACATGTCCTCGTTGACGAACGTCCAGATCGAAGGCCTTGATGGCAGTATTGGGACACTTGACCTGTCGGGTGATGTGAACCTCGAGGTTCTGAAGATCAGTAGCAGAGTCGAAACGCTCAATCTGTGCGGGGCAGGCAGGGAAGATGCCTTCCATTTCACTTTTACACCCAATTGTGTTGGCAAGATCTTGTACGACAGCGACACGAGCAGCAGCCTGGTCGAGTATTTGCAAAAAATGAGCAGTGACTACGGTTACACCATGGAGCAGCAGTAGCGATGCGCTCAAGTGAGGAGAAGCGATATGGCGAATTTTAAGCCCGACATGTCTTGGCGGGATAACGAACGGGTTCAGCGTGTGACCGAGCAGCCTTCGGGCGGGGCTAATGAGCCGGCTGCCGAGACGCCGGATGTGCGGGTGAATATGCGTCCGAACGGGCAGGCAACCGAAAAGTCTGCTGGGCAGGCGCAGCGGATGCCGGGGCGTTCGACAAGTCGGATCCCTCGCCCTGCCGGGCAGCCGAATGGACAGGCGGCTGAACGTGCAAATGAAGCCGTCTCTCGCTTGGGCGGCGTTCGCGCCCTGGTAGTGCTTGCGGCGGTTGTGGTCATAGGCGCGGTTGCTGCCTTTGCCGTGATTGGCGGCGTCGGTGATGTGCAGGGCGGCGGGGGAGCCTCGTCGAGCGCCTCTAAAGAGGCGAGCTCAACTGACACCTCTGGCTCCGAGACCAAGAAAGAAAAAGGTCTCGTCGATGTTGATGCGATCATGGATGATACGCTGCACGGGCTGCTTGCCGACTACGATAACGATGACGATGGCCAGCTGACCGCCAAGGAGACCCAGCGCATCACGGAGCTGGTCGTGAGTGACGAGGTGACGGACTTCACGCCCATTAGCAAGCTGGACAAGCTCGATACGCTCGGCATCAATACCCTAAGCGCCAAGAGTGCAGACTTTAGCGAGCTCGAGGCACTCGAGGTGTTCAAGTTTGGTGACATGACGACCCAGGACCTCGACCTGAGCGTCTGTCCCAAGCTTAATGCCTTTAAGATCGAGGGCCTTAAGGGTGCTGTCAATTCCATCAACGCCTCGGGTCTTAAGAACCTGATGTTCTTTACCGTTGACCAGGGCCTTCAGGGTGACGTCGAGAAGATTGATCTTTCGAACGATGACATTCTTGGCGCACTCGAGATTACCTGCAACGTCGGTGAGCTCAACCTGTCGGGTTGCAGCCACTCGTTCCCCAAGCTCAACATTGCCGCTGATCACATCGACAAGATCGTGGTCGACAGCAACACCAATGCCGACCTGGTGGCTACCCTGCGTGACCTTTGCGCCCAGAAGGGCTGGACGCTGGAGGAACGGTAGGGTCCCTTGGAGCGGCAGAGTGCTTTTGCTGCAAGGCCATAAACGAACAAAAAGAAGTGGGGCTCGGTTATTTCCGAGCCCCACTTCTTTATTTATTTCTGAGTTGTGGCAGTCTACCTACCGCCTACGTAAACATGCGGTCTCTCAGCTCGGCTGCCTCGTTAATCTCGATGTTGGTACGGCCTTGGTGGTCTTCGGTGCGCTTGCTGGTGAGTTTGCCGTCCTTTAGTCCGTAGGTGGTGTACTGAACGATTGCGCCGGCGGTTTCGGCTGCCTGACGTAGGGGCTCGTAGGTGTCGGTTTGTTCGCACCATGCGTAGAAATCATCAACGGTGGCGTTGGGATTGCCGCTAAAGAGTCGATACCATTCGCGCCCAAAGCTGCCAAGGACCGAGAACGTCTTTTTCTCGACAATCTTGTCGTCCTTGTATTTGTAGTCCAGCGTGAGGTCCACCAGATAGGCGGCTCCCGTTTCAAAGGCGTTCTCATTGCCCTGATGACCGATGACCTCGGCCTCCGGGTAGTACTTGTCAATAAACTCGGCGGCGTCGCCTTCGTAGTCGGCAACGATGCGCACACTCTGCACTTTGCCCCGCTTGTACGTGTAGTGCAGGATACGCAGCAGTCGCTCCTGCCAAAACGCATAGGAAAACAGGTGGTCGACAAAGTGCGGATTCTCAAGCCGATTGGCCTGACCCATCCAAACGGTTTGGAACTGCTGGTAGTCGGCCTGCGGCTCGCCCGTGACCTCGCGGAACCACTGTACGGCGACGTCGGCGGGGATATAGAACGATAGTCGCTCCTGCGGAGTACCGCTCTTGGTCGTTTTGCCGCGCAGGGGAATCTCGACCTCGTAGCCAGAACCGTCGTCCGTTCCGCAGTTTAAAACGGGCGGCAGCATAAACTGGCAGGGGCCCTCGTCGCATACGCGCATCGGCTGGGGGCTAACAGGTTGCCCTTCAAACTCCATCTCGATGTCTGTGTCGTCTTCTTCGTCCTCGTCATCATCTTCGATGCCAAGGTCGTAGCCGGTGTAGTAGTCATCCAGGTGTCGCTCGTTTACATTTCGCCCGTTTACGACGTCAAAGACGGTGACGCCCGTCATGCGGTCGCAATACTTTGCGACTTCAAAGAGGTTGCAGCTCTCCTCGGGCGTAAAGTTATCCATGCGGTGCAGGAACTCGGTAGCGCATTCCTCGGGATCATAGCCGTCCATGTCGCTGTCACCGACCCAAAAGTTGGGATCACGATTGCTTTTGAAGTACCACCAGTACCAGACGGGGCAGAATACCGCATTTACGCCAAAAAAGACCTTTTGGATGATGTTGCCGTTGCCGTCGAACTTGTAATCGAGCGGCAAGTTAACAACCGGATCGTTTGATGTGTCACGCGCCATGGTGTGCTCCCTGCGATGATTTGTGTTGCGCGCGCAGGTCAGATTCGATGCGTCTGACCTGCGCGCGCCTGTTACTTCGCATACTAGGCCGCCTGCGCTGCATTCTGTTGCGCAACATCGTGGACGGCGCGGTTCGACGTCCGGGGCCGATGCCGCGCAACAGATACATGGCTTGGCCGTGCCAATCGCTCTCTAGTAGCGCGCCGAGCGCTGGGCGTTGCCCGGGTTGTAGCCCGCCCAGGCGGCGATGACGTCCGACTCAACGACGCTCGTTGCAATGTTGATAAAGCTGCCGGCGCGGGGCAGGTCGGTATGGAAGTCTTCGAGCAGGTTGGGCTGGAACCTAAAGTCCTCAAAGTTGACGGTGTTGGGGTTGTAGAGCTGACAAGTACCATCCTCGGTAGAGATCGGGCCAACCATGTAAATGGCCTTGTGCTCTACGACCTCGGTATCGTCGACGTCGATCACCTCTCCGCGATCGTGCGCGGCAGCGGCGTGCTCCATGATCTCGAGGAATCGGTCGGCTTCGGCGCTGCAGAGTACGCAGCGCGAGAAGAGCACCGTGAGGGCATAGCCCGTCTTACGACCCAGTTTTTCTCGTAGCTCGTTAAAGCGCTGTGACTGCTCCGGGGTCATGCGCGTCTTGGACGGCGCGGTCTGTTTGAGTCCGCACGTCTTAAGGAACATCGCGTTGGCCTTGCGCAGGGCGCTCATAGCGGCAGAGTCGCTCTTTGCCGCAGAGACGTCGATGCGTCCTCCCTCGGGAATCTGCTTATAGCGGGAGAAGCCCTTCTCGCCCTCGACGGGCATCCAGTACGTAATGACGTCATTTTCCACTACGCTAAAACGGCACGTAAAGGGCGCGCCGATTGCCGGTGCCTCGCCGTAGAACTTTACGCGTACGGCTTGGTCGGTGTCCGCCATCCACATCATAAAGCGATGGCTATTGTCGCCGTCATGGCTCCGGAGCTTTGCAATAAGGTAGCAAACCGAGTCGCAGCGGCTCTCGAGTGCGGCGCCTCTTCCGGTGGCGATGGCACTTACGCCTTGGGCTTTGAGCTCGATGTCGCGGTGCAGCGCGTTGAGCTCTTCGGATGTCAACAGGTCTTGGCCGAGAAGCCCCGCGACAAGCGCGCCGACTTCTATGTCGGTAGTAAGGGCGGCGTCGATAACCTTGCGGTGCGCCTGGTGGCTTGCATAAGCCGGCATAGGTTTGCGACCTGTGGCAAATCCAAATGGGTCGCGGATCTGGTCGCCGCCGCGATAGAGCGGCTCCAAAAAGAACATGTTCATGTCATTTTGCTTGCCCCGCTTTTGACCGTAGGCATCGAGGGAGTTCCAGACATGCTTCTCTGCAATGGGGTTCATCCACAGGCTGATTTTTGATTTTTCTGCCGAGGAGGTCGAGGTGCTCTTTTTGGGGCTTGCGGCGGGACGAGAAGCCGGTTTCTGATATCCAGCGGGGAGAACTTGCTCAAGATCGAATTTTTTAAGCAGCCTAACGTAGACTCCGACCGATGCTTCTTCTGCCATTTCCGCCATGACCGACTGCGAAGGGTCATCGACAAAGGAAATGCGCGTTTTGCCATCATCGGAGACTGCCTGGCAATAGCCGCATCGAAGTGCAACGTAGCCTTCGTTGTCGCTGCCGCGGTCAAAGTACATCTGCTCTTTGCATCCGAGTGTGCCGGGGATGAATGCGGTCGGGTTTGCCATGTCGGGGATCGTAATGGCAGCGCCGGTCGCGCGTTTAAGCTCATCGAAATACTCGACGTACAGCGGAATGTTGTAGTGCTGGACCAACGTCTCGAGAACGATGGCGTTGGGCACGGAGTGCGCCACGCGATAGCGCACGGAGTTATAGCCCCATTCGACATCGGTTGCATCATCGGGGATTCCGTGGCCTGCCATGGTGGACAGGACTTCATCGGGTGAGTCAAACGTACCGTCGGGTGTGCCGCAAATCGCCTGGAGCGAGAACCCGCCAAAGCACTTTTCGAGATCATTGCGGATATACTCGCAGCAGTCATGATTGGGAAAGACGATGCGAAACGTCATCGCGCCCATGGCCTGGGACATGTAGACGTTGCCCGATGCCTGGGCATCGGACTCTGCCTGGGCATTGGACTCTGCCTGGGCATCGGACTCTGCCTGGGCATCGGACTCTGCCTGGGGCTCCTCTTGGGCGCCAAACTGGTCCTTGAGAAAGTCGAAGTACAGGGACACGTTTCCGCGTTGCGCATACGAACGCATGATGGGGTCGGTGGTGTCCTCAAAGTACTTTTGGCTTCCGTCGGGCATGGACATGGTTCCCATGCCGCAGCGGAACAGGGTGTCGGTGGCACCGTCGAACCCCTCCGGGAAATACACCCAGCAGCTCTTGTCGACCACGTTTGCAAACGAGACGCTATCGCCTTGCGCATCGGCGATCACGGCGCCGGCGGCGATCTCATCGGCATCGGTGTACTCGTAGTAGACGGGAACGCCGATCATCTTGGAGATAGTCTTGGCAACCTCCAGCGAAGGGATGCCGTTGTATTCGTACTGGAGCGAGTTGTAGCCCCAGACGACGTTGGTGACCTCTTCGCCGTCGGACCCGCAGGTTTCCAGGGCGGCATTGATGGCGTCGGTCGGATCCATGTGCTGGAAGTCCTCGTAATCGGGGATCACGGCAGCAAAGCAGAACTCGCCATAGTCTCGCTCCAGGGCAGCTTTGGCCTGCATGCAGATATCGTGGTTGGGAAACACGATACGATTGACAATCTGGTTGATCGAGATCCCTCGGTCGGCATCTTGAAGCAGATGCTCAAAAATCTCGTCCATCGTTCCTTCTTTCGTATGCGGTGGAAGCCCACGATCCCGGGTTTAGGGCTCGTGGCTTTGCTAACTCGAACGCTACCGCCCCGATGGGCGAGAACGTTGCGCAACATCCGCGAGTGCGCAAATTGCAATGCGGAACGGTTTGTCCCGAGGCGTTTTGAGAGCGGATCCGTCTCGTTCCCGGCAATGTTGCGCAACGTCTGCTTGGCATGGATTTCTACACTTGAGTTGTCCAAAAGGGATTCGGTTCTTGAACGAGAAAAGGGATTCGGTTCTTGAACGAGGGATGAACGATGAGCAGGAACTCCTATTACGATGACGATATGTCCGAAGAAGATTACGAGCGGGTCATGGAGCATATGTACGAGCTTGAGTGCGAGCTCGAGGAGCCTCATGACGCTTGCACCGACCAGTTGATTCGCGAGGAGCTCGAGGATCTTTCGAGTGCCATGTTGTTTGAGCCGGTGGTCAAAAACGGTGAGTACCTTGGTGAGCGCGACCATGTGCCAGGGTATTGGACGGATCGTCGAGATTTGGAGTCCGAGTCTTCAGGCGCTTCGAGCGATGTCGACGAGGTGGAAAAGGATGAGCCGTTTGATTTAATAGGCTATCAGGGTTCTTCTTCGGGTGGCTCGGTACTCGACATGTTTACTCCCATTTTAAGGAGTCGCGTGTTCTGGATCTTCATCGCGTTTTTGGTGTTTATCGGCCTGCTCGACATGTTCTACGACAGTTTTATTGTTCCTTCGGGCTTCGCTATTAGTCGCATCAATTTCCAGGGCTTGGTGCTGCTGGCGATTGTCGTTGCATGCATTGCCCTGAGGCGTCGTCGCCGTTAACGGCGGTATTGACGCAGTTTCCGATGTTGCGCAACAGGTTATCTGGACAGCGCCGTATGCTTGGGTTGTCCTGAAAGCGAGAGAAAGGACAGGACAATGGCTGAAGTTGAAGTAAGGGCTTTAGGTCCCGACGACGTCGATGCGATGGTCGATCTGGACGAGCAGTCGGGCTACGAGGTCTATGACGAGTACGCGGACTGGGTTGAGGACGAGGACGAGGAGAACTCTTCCCTCTGGGGCGTCTTTGCCGATGATGAGCTGGTCGGTTTTTGCGTAACGGGCGGTTCAGATGACCCCCGCCTGCCGGATGCCGTTACGGAGCACCCGCTCAACAAGTACCTGGGGACGTTTTTGAGCCATGTGTATGTTGACCCCGACTACCGCGGTAACGGCTATGGCGCGCGCCTGGTGCACGACGCCCTGTTGAGATACTGGGAGAGCGAGGGCCACCAGCAGCCTGCATTCCTGGATCTGAGCGAATATCTCTTTGACGATCCTGATGCGGATCCGATTAAGCTCGCGCATCTGCTCATCGACTTCTTTGGTAAGAACGGGTTTGAGCCCATCCCCGATGATGAGCACGACATCACCTACACCTGCATGGTCTTGGATCCCAAGAACTTTAAGGACCCGGACGCAGAGTAGAGGCTGCGATCTGTTGGTTCAGCTTCCCTAGTTAGTGTTTGGTGGGGCCGGACGTTCCAGTTGTGATGGCTGGACGTCCGGTCCTTTTTGTTGCCTGTCGGGGTTGGTGATCGGCTCGTTTGTCTCGATCTGTAACATCTGGCGGGGGATACGGGGTCTAGTTGTTACAGATTGAGATTGTTCCTCGGCAGATAACTCAACTGTCTCAATCTGTAACATCTGGGGCTGGTTTTGCTCCGCAACTGTTACAGATCGAGATGTTGTCTTCAGACGGATTGGTTTGTCTTGATCTGTAACAGTTACGGGTCGATTTACTCGGTAACTGTTACAGATCGAGATGTTAGCCAAGGGGCTGACTGAATGTCTCGATCTGTAACGTGTAGACCCGGTTTTGCTCCGTAACTGTTACAGATTGAGACGAACAGCCCAGACCCGCTGCGTCCGCCTCGTCATCTGTGGTTTACGTGGGGGCATACGGAGTACGGGTATACTAACCCGCGGCGAATCTGCTCCATCGCTTAGAGCTGCTGCGTCTGGACGGCGCGTGATAGGGCTGCCAAAGCGATCGCCAGCGTGCTGAGCAACGTCCTCTCTGTGCGCACCTGTTTTTGTATGTATTAGCGCACTACCAAGCACGCCCGCGCGGCCGCATGCCGTGCCCATTGCGCGTGCAGATAAGGAACAACAACATATGCGTAATTCTGTATCCGACGTCACCGACGCCGAGATCCTGGACGAGACCCGCGAGGCCATGACCCAGGCTGCCTTTGATGCCGCCGATGAGGCAAATGCTGCCCGGGCCGTTGAGTCCGCTACCGAGAGCCTGCCCGCCTTTGACGAGCTGGGCCTTTCGGACGAGATGCTTCGTGCTATCGAGAGCCTGGGCTACACGGCGCCGACGCCCGTGCAGGCCGGTTCGATCCCTGTGGTGCTCGAAGGCCGCGACTTGCTTGCCGCCGCTCAAACCGGCACCGGCAAGACGGCCGCCTTCTTGCTGCCGACTATGAACAATCTGGAGCACATCGCTCCTCCCAAGCCCGTGCGCGAGCGCGGCGGCCGCAACCGTCGTCGCGGTGCTAAAAAGCCCGAGGGCAACGGCCGTGGCCCCGTGATGCTCGTCATCACTCCTACGCGCGAGCTTGCCCAGCAAATCGACGAGGTCGCAAGCAAAATCGCCGACGTCACCGGCCATGTCGCCGTGACCGTCGTGGGCGGCGTGAGCTACAAGCCGCAGACCGCTGCTCTCAAGTACGGCTGCGATATCCTGGTCGCCACGCCGGGCCGTCTGGTCGATCTGATCGAGCAGGGTGCCTGCCACCTGGACGAGGTTAAGGTCCTGGTGCTCGACGAGGCCGACCGCATGCTCGACATGGGCTTTTTGCCCGCCGTCCGCCGCATTGTGCGCGAGACGCCGGCCGAGCGTCAGACGCTGCTGTTCTCGGCGACCCTCGACGAGGAGGCCGTGGGTGAAATCACCGACCTGGTGAGCGACCCGGCCCGCGTGGAGATCGCGCCCGCCACGTCGACCGCCGATACCGTCGATCAGTTTGTGTTCCCGGTGTCCATCGAGGCCAAGAACAACCTGCTGTCCGAGTTCCTCAAAAAGGAGGGACCGGAGCGCACTATTGTCTTTATGCGCACCAAGCATCGCGCCGACAGCTGCTGCCGCCGTCTGGAGCGCAAGGGCATCAAGGCCGCCGCGATTCACGGTAACCGCAGCCAGGCCCAGCGCGAGCGTGCGCTTTCGGCCTTCCGCGACGGTACCGTCGACGTGCTGGTGGCAACCGACGTGCTCGCCCGCGGCATCGACATTAGCGACGTGCGCTACGTCGTGAACTTTGACGTGCCGGCCGAGCCGACCGACTACATCCACCGTATTGGCCGCACGGGCCGCGCCGGCGAGCTGGGCTGGGCCATTACATTTGTTACCGAGCAGGACGTGGACGAGTTCTACGAGATCGAGAAGCTCATGGACAAGACTGCCGACATCTACGAGGCCGGCGACCTGCACGTGGGTCCCAATCCGCCCGCGGTTGATCCCGAGCGCGACCCTGCGGCCTTTAAGGTGAAGAAGAAGACCAAGCGCGGCAAGTCCAAGAGCAAGAAGAAGCTTGAGCAGGCACGTCGTGACGGCAAACGCAACGGCGATGACTACGGCGATGTGGCCGGTCGTTCCAACCGCGGTCGCGACGAGCGTCGCGGCGACGGCGAGCGCCCGAGCCGTCCCAAGCGTGGCGGCAAGACCCGCGTGCGCGAGGGCGTTCAGGCTCGCGTGGACGAGGCCGTGGAGAGCGTGGCCCGCGAGGTGGCTGCCGAGGAGCGCGGTGGTGCTGGTGCCATTGAGCAGGTCCCGCGCGGCAACCGTGCCGAGCGCCGCGCCAAGCAGTTCCAGGGCGAGGCACATCGCCGTCGCCGCGAGGACGAGGACCGCGGCGGTCGTCGCCGTGTCGAGCGCGAGGACGAGGGTCGTGGCTCGCGTGGCGGCAAGCGTG
>UQHQ01000047.1 GCA_900540945.1 uncultured Collinsella sp.
GGCAAGTCAGGGGAAAGGAGGCCCCCCTTGCCCGTGGCCGCCGCTGCGCTTGCCGGGCCGAGCCAAAACGCCGCGATGCTCGTGGCGGCTCCGGCGGCAAGGAGGGCGTCGCCGGTTAGGCAACCCAGCGCAAGCGCGCAGGTGAGCGTCGCGCTCGCAGCCGCCTCGGTGCGTCCCCAAGCAATCCACCAACCGGACATGGCAGCGGCAAAAATGACCGCGACCGGCAGCATCGACAGGATGCCCTGCGCCTGCATGGTGGCGTTGGCCATGAGCACCAAAAAGCCCACGGCCGAGATGGCCGAGCCAATCTGCGGGGCCAAGCCTGCCGCCGCGCCAATGGCGACGGCCGCCACGACCAGCCCGGGAAGCGTCGCGACGCCGGCTGTCTGCATAAGCAAAAAGCTGAAGGCTCCGCATGAGAGCGCCGAGATGCCGCGCATGGTGTAATTGCGTGCGCGGCCCCAGCGCGTGCCCGCCCAGCCAAGTGCGGGGTCGACCTCGACGGTGTCATCCTCGTAGCTCGATGGCTCGATATCATCTGCCGCGCACTCGTCATTCGAAAGCTCGCCTACCATCTGCTCCAAGCTGCGACGGCCTTCGCGCACGCTCCCCAAGCCGGCAAGGAGTCGGTCGCAGAATGCCTCGATGCTATCGGGGCGGTCTTGCGGCATGGGGGAGAGAGCGCTCATGAGCGCCGCCTCGGCCCCCGGGGGAAAGTGAGGGATCAGTTCGCTGGGATAGGTGGCGCCGCCGATGATGCGGTCGAGCGAGTCGGCAGGCGTGGCCGCCATAAAGGGGGCACTGCCGCACAGGCCCTCGTAGATCACGCAGGCAA
Organism: uncultured Collinsella sp.; assembly: GCA_900540945.1. Classification (GTDB taxonomy): domain Bacteria; phylum Actinomycetota; class Coriobacteriia; order Coriobacteriales; family Coriobacteriaceae; genus Collinsella. Next base: position 839 of record UQHQ01000047.1, read on the forward strand.
GGGCAAAGACATCGGCACGTTCGTCGACCGTGCCGGTCTCGATATCGAGCTGCTCGGGCGGCATGTAGCCGATGGTGCCGCCGCGCGATCCGCCAAAGCCGCCGGCGGACGACAGCCGCGCCATGCCAAAGTCGGTGATCTTTACATTGCCCGAATGGTCGATAAGCACATTGGCGGGCTTTATGTCCAGATGAAGCACGCCGTTTGCATGGGCAAAGGTGAGTGCCTGACCCAGCGCGTCGGCAATGGCCGCGGCCTCGTCAAAGGTGAGCGAGTGGCCGTCCACGCGATGCAAAAACTCGGCCAACGACATACCGTCGACATACTCCATGACCAGGTAGGCATAGGCGGTGTCGTGCGTAAAGTCGATAACCTGCACGATATTGGGATGTTGAAGCATGGCGGCGGTATGCGCCTCGCGCAGCACGTCCATGATGTCGCTGGCGGGCATGCCGGCGCCGTTGATAAGGGGGATGCGCTTAATGGCCACGCGACGGCGCAGATGCGTGTCGCGGCAAATCTCGATGGAGCCAAAACCGCCGGTCGCAAGCGTCTCGAGCGGCTGGTACCGCTTGAGCAGCTCGCGAGAGCTAGTGCCCTCCAAGGGAACGTCCGGCGAGAACCGGGCGGTATGTTGCGAGAAAAGCGGCATGGCCAACCCTCGTGCGTTTAAAGTTCGTTTGCGAGCGGCGGGCGCGGGGCCGAGCCGTTCGCGGTGGCATAGATGCTGCTAGTGTAGCACGCTCAGGCGGATGGCGAGGATGGCGGGATGCGAGGCTGCCTGTCTGGCTTGGCCTTCGTCTCGACCCATCCGGAAAGCGCGCCCCAGTTTGCGGCCAAATACTGGGACACGCTTTCCGAATGGGGTGTGCTGCGGAAACTGCGTCCCAGAATATTGACTCAGAACGGGATACAGTTTCCAGATCGACGCTCAAAAGGAAACCGCATCCCGCTTTGATGCGGGGACTGCGGACAAAAGCTGAACCGTGATCTGGCTCGGATTGGAGTTCGCCTGAATCGTTGATGCTGGCTGGTGTGGGCGTGGAGATAAACGAGCAGCCCGAGCGATATAATGACACGCTATGGAGGTCATATGCTCTTTTCCCGCTGTTCTGCCACATCTGCTTTCGCCATTGCGCTCGTCGTAATGGCGGTTACCCCTTATCACCGGTTTTCATCTTCAATCGGCTTGGCATCAGGTGCAATGACCTGGCTCGTTATCCTTGGCGCATGCCTCGCGGCGTTTGGTCATGGTGTTGCGCTCCGCAAGGGGAGAGAAATAAGACGGCCGGGTCGCCTTGGCGTCTTCGGTGTTTTCCTTGCTGCTATTGCGGTGGTTCCCGAATGGGTCGACTTGGCCTTCTATGCTCGCGGAGATTCTATTCCAATCGTGTTTGCACCAATCTGGTTGTTGCATCGTGTTTCTTGTGCCTTGTGCTTCACTGGGTCGTTGCTCCTCTCATATGTAATTTGGGATACGGCGGGCTCTCCTTTGATACGGGGGGCGGCGCGGGACGGCGAAAGGGGGACCCGCCGATCGCAGAGCACGCTTTTTGCAGAAACAATAGTTGTCCTGTCTTGCCTGCTGTTTTGCTGTCGAATTTCATGGAGAGTCGTTCCCGAGCCATGGGGGATGCCCTCTGTAACGGCCGCATCAATTGGCCTCGTGCTTTTAATTCCGCTGGTCTATCTCGTATTGGCTGCGGTCCCGCTGCTTTGCTGTCCCCGCGCCTTTGGTCGGGGGCAGGGCGACGTGTTTGCCCGTTCTGTGCTTGTAGCAGTTCCCATTGGCCTTGTTCCGGCTGTCGAGGTGGCATACTTTGCAAGCGATGCCGCAGTCATTGCATCACTGTCGATGGGGTCCGCTATTGCTGTTGCCGCCTTCGTATGCACATTGCTAAGGGAGAAACGGGACAACAATTCGGATACCCCTCGCACGTCCGACCCATTCGATGCGGGGGTGTTTTCCCCTGCCCTGTCGCCTCGAGAAGAGCAGTTTGTTCGACTGCTGCTCAAAGGGAAAACGCCGGCGGAAATTGCCAGGGAGACGGGTACGAAGCCATCGACGGTGCGAACAACGCTTCACCGAGCATACGGGAAGGCATCGGTTGCGGGCTCACGCGAGCTCGTGGCATTGTTTGCGGGTGAGGGTGATGCTACAGGGCCTGGTCTGCTGCAGCGGCATGCTGGTGATATGTTGACATCAGTTCGGACGCGCCGGCTGTTTCGATACCTGCTCACAACATTTTTTATCCTCCTTGCGGCGGGCCCCTTGGTAATGGCGGATAGCGATTGGGGATCCGGTGTTTCGCGGGCAGTCGCCTTTTCTCTCGCAAGCTATGCATTGGGTCTCGGACTGCTTCTGTCGCTGCACTACGCGGGTGAAAAACTGAATCGTGAAGTTGCGCTGACTAGAACGGATGGGGCGATTGGGCTCGGAAGCCCGTGCGTATGGGCGGTGCTGTCTGCCGTGGAATGGTCTTTTGTCTATATCGCGGCATGGAGGTGTATATGCGATCCGTTGATGGCTGCGCCGGTCCTGCTGTGCGGCGTGGCATCTACGGTCTCGCTCGCTGTTGGGCTGCGTCCGTTTAAGGTGCATGCCCGTGTCCGGGCTATCGTGCCGTTGGTGTCAATAGGTGCGGCTACTTTAATCCATGCGGCCACTAGGGGGCGAATCCATGGGTTCGCGGTGCTGACGGGGATGTTGCTCACATACATAGTGCTGCGTAGCTGTCCGCAGCGCAAAATGCTTGGGATATGGATGCTTTGCTTTGGGGCGGCGGCTCCTGTCTGGGTTGTCTTGCTCAACATGGTGCAGGATCTGACGGTTTTCGAGCCTCTGTTCCTTGCGTCGTTGCTGGGGCAAAGTTCGGCCGTCAATGTCGTCGTGGCAACGGTGATTGTTTGCTGGTCTGTGCCCATGCTCGTTACGCACATCGTGCTCGTACGCTCGGTTGAGGACGAGAAGGCCGTCTTGAAGTACCGTGCGAACGGGTCCACCGAAGCAGCTCACGTGCGCCGGCTGGCTCTGCTTACGTCGCGCGCCCTGTCCGATGTTCAGGCCCGAATATTGTTGATGACGGCAGAGGGCACAACGACAAAGACCATTGCGCAGGATGTCGGTTACGCTGCATCTACGGTGCAAGCGCTGCGATCCGCGTCCTATCGCCAGTTGAAGATCAAGAACAAAGCAGAGCTTATTTCATTGTTATCGCAGGTAGATAACGTGTAAACGCCTGGATTATCAACTCAATAGCGAGTGTTTACAGACATCTTTCTCCATTCATGCAAAGGTTGCTGTGCGTCGACGCATTGTTAGCCGCTTTTGATTGGAGAAGGCCATGATTAAGCCAAGGAGCGCTATTACTCGAATCGGAGTCGGGTTGGCGATTGCTGCGGGTCTGTCCCTAGGGGTTCCCGCTGCATCGTTCGCGCAAGAGGAGTTTGACACCTCTCAGGTTTCTAGCATTACTCAAAACGCCGATACGGGAATTACGACCTGTACGAACAATGCCGATAGGGCATTTAGTTTTCAATGTGCCGGGACGAGTGCAACTGGCTACCGTCAAAAGGATGATTCCTCATCGCTCTATCTGGATATCCAAGGTTATACGGGAAATCCGCTTCGGTTATATACAGACGGTGCGTATAACACAAGCGGTAGCGGCAGCATGAATTGTACTCAGGGAACGTATCGTTCGAATCACAAGGGACAGTGGGAAATGTATAACCTCGTCCGTGAGAACGGGCGATCTGCGGCGCGACTGACTGCATGGGCGGAGTCTGGCTACGGCACTGTTATTGGTGTATGGAGCCCCGACTGCGTCGGGCATTTCCGCAAGCTTCCCGCATAGTTGTTTGAATTGGCTCCCTTCCGGCTTTCTGGGTCGGAAGGGGGAGGAGGACGTATGAACCAAAGGCTCGTAAGATATGAGCTGTCGAAAACGATAAGACGCCCAGCTTTTATCTTTGCTCTCTTGATTGCAGTCGCAGTTGCAATAGCTGCTGCGCTGGAGCCGTGGGCAAATTTGGAAAAAGAACGTCACAACCTTCTTTCTTTTGGTTACGGCGTTGGCATGCAAGCCAAAAACTATCTCGGTCAAACACGTGAAAGCAGCTTCGGTAACTGGATTGTTGTGAGCGCGAACGCGCCACTGTCTGCGTCGGTGTTTTTCTATGCACTGCCCCTGCTTGCAATGTTGGCCGGATCTTGGTCGTGCCTCTTTGAGCGTTTGAGTGGTTATGACATGCAGATATGCACGCGCGTTTCCAGAAAGGCATACGTGAACGTAAAGGTGCTGTCTGCTTTCCTCTCCGCGTTTACAGTGACTGCCATTCCTCTGCTCGTCAATTTCCTGATTGTCTCGATGCTTTTTCCTGCGTATCTTCCTCGGGTCGATGAGTCGACCTACGTAGGGCTTTACCTACATAGCTATTTCTCCGGTCTATTTTATTCACATCCTTTGTTATATGTGCTTGCATACACGCTGTTCGATGCGGTCACGCTCGGGACTTTATCCATGGCTGTAACTGGCTTCTCAATTTTGTTTCGTAGCAGAATCAAAGCGATAATTGTCCCGTATCTGCTAATGGTTGCGTGGCATTTTGCAAATGGCTGGATCTTCGGCGTAATGGCTTGTGTGGGGTTTAACTGCAATATCTTCAACAGCATCAGGTCGGAATCGCTGAATAACTGGCCAGACATTCGAGCCGGTTTTGCGGAAATCATATTATTGACCCTTGCTTCGTTGGCTTTTTCTGGGGCGTGGAAAAGGCGGGAGATGGTCTGATGCTGTTTAGGCTGGTCGCCGCGGACCTGAGGACCGTTTTGAAGAAGAACATCATTACCTTTATTGCGATTGCGGCAGTGACCGTTGCGAACCTGGTGTACGCCTACGGTTTGTCTTCTGTGTATGGGGTCAGGACGGATGCCTTGGGGTTTGCGGACAATCTTGCGCTCGTGTTTGCCGGATCTGCTCCGTTTGAGCCTAGGCCCGGGGTCATGTTTGTGCCTCCGCTAGGATGGCTATTTCTCATTCTGCTTATTCTCTATACAACACTCGATTATCCCGCCGAATCGTTGCACGGGTTTGGTTTGCAAACGCTTGTCCGATGCCGGGCGAGAACCCTTTGGTGGGTCTCGCGTTTTATCTCAGTGGCGGCGATAACAGCATTTTCGCTGCTCGTGGTGGTTTGCTCTGTTGTGATTTGGAGCTTGATGGTGAGTGCCTCGTTCAGCGCGGTCATCCATGGCGAGTCGCTTCAGCTGGCTAATTTGGCGCCGTGGTTTCTCAAGGCGAGCGAAGCAGGTGCACTGCCGTTTTTCGCAGGTCTCTTTCTTGCTTTTGAGGCGCTTGCGTTTGTGCAGGCAACGGTTGGGTTTGTGCTTGGGCCGTCAGTTTCATTTGCGGTTGTAATGAGCTACCTGATCTGTTCGGCATATGCGCGGCATTGGGCGCTACTGGGAAATGCCTTGATGCTGTTGCGCTGGGGTGGAATCGTCAAAGAAGGAATTGCGACGGGCTCGAGTGGCTTGTTTTCAATTGTGATTATGTCGTTATGCCTATCGTTGGGTGGACTGTGGTTTCGAAGGGCCGACCTTATCGAAAAGAGGGACAAGATATGAGTGTGATCGTTAGGGACGTATCGAAGCGCATGGGCAAAAACGATGTCCTGCGCAACGTGTCTATCGAGGTTGACCCTGGGACTGTGGTCGGGCTTCAGGGGATAAACGGTTCGGGTAAGACCATGCTCATGCGAGCGGTCTGCGGATTGATTAGACCCACCGAGGGCGAGATTATTATCGATGGCCAAAGACTTGGGGCGGATATCTCGTTTCCGCCGAGTCTGGGGATGTTGATAGAGGCGCCTTCCTTTTTAGGATATCTGTCTGGTTACGACAATCTGGAGCTCATAGCTCAAATCAATGGCGTTGCCACCCCCGAGGACATTCGCTCTGCCCTGCGGCTCGTGGGGCTCGATGCAGACGAAAAAAAGAAGTTTCGAGCATACTCGCTTGGGATGAAGCAGCGTCTGGGAATAGCTGCGGCAATTATGGAAAAGCCGAAGCTGCTTGTTCTCGATGAGCCAACGAATGCCCTCGACGAAGCGGGCGTGGAAATGCTCAAGCGCGTTGTGGCGATGGCGGCATCAACGGGTCGCGAGGTTCTTCTGTCTAGCCATGACGGAGAGGTGCTCGAGGAGCTAGCCGATCGTGTTTACTGCATGCGCGACGGTGCCGTTGTGAAAGTTCGGGAAAGGTCGTGAGCGCGATGAAGAAGGCCCTGTTGACGAGAAGGTCGATGCTCGCGCTTTTTGGCTGTGCTGTTACCGGCCTTGCGGGCATGAGGGTGAGCGTCGTTAACGGGAACCGGACAGTCATTCCTGAAAAATATTACGCGGAGGGCGAATGGCTCTCGATGGATGGGGCGTTTCTGGGGTCGAAGGATGTGGCGACTGACGGGTATTCGTTTTGCATAGACGGGGCAGAGCTGCTCACGCCGCGCGAGTATCTCAAGCGTGCGCATGATGATTATTCAAAATATGGCATCGTAGATACGAAAACGAAATTGAAGGACGCCGACATCACGTGTGTTATCGCCGTAAAGATGCGTGTCAGGAATAAGGACAATGTCGAAGGCGGAATTAAAGCGTATGTTTGGCATTTGGTGCCGGAGTCTGCGCCAAACTATGACTTTGTGGTCAATACCGATCTGATAACGCAGGCAATGCCGGTGCTGGGCGGTTCTGCTGCGTTTGCTGTACAGGTTGGGGCGGAGAACGAGTTACTCGTCCCATTCATGATGCAAAACACCAACGACTATTTCGAAGGTTACGAGACCGTCCGTTTTGAGAAAGCGTTTCCTGGGACTTATACGATGAAGATGACCGATCTGCCAGAGAGAAGGCTCTTAAGGTTTGAAGTGAAGTAACTCGAGAGCTAGGCAAAATGGGTCCATCGGTGGCACTCGCGCTCGATCCCAGGCGCCCTGGCCCGGAATGACGCGGGGCGAGGCGTCTTCGGTGTCGGCTGGCCTACCGCTTCTTCTTGTTCTTCTTCTGCTTGCGCTGCTTGCCCTTGGTCTCCTGGGGCTTGTCGCCCTGCTTGGCTTCGGCAGCGGCCTTTTCTGCCTTCATCTTCTTGCGTTTGGTCTCGATGCGGAGTTTTTTGTTGATGCGCGCCTTGAGGAAGGTGCCAAACTGCTCGGCATCGCCGCGGACAAAGGTGTCCTTAGGGATCGTCACGCCCTGGTCGGCGAACATGGCTACAAAGATGCGCTCGCCGTCGAGCACGTGGTCGAGCTTTTCAAACGGGAAGAACTGCGACTTGCCGCTCTTGCCCCAAACCATCAGGCCGTCCTCGTTGGCGGCGACGCGGCGATAGCGGCCACCCATGGACTCGTCGGCCTCGACGGCATCGATAAAGTCGCGGGCGAGGGTGTGGTGCAGGTTTTTGCTCCACCAGGCCAAAAAGGCGCCGAATACGATCAGGACGACGCCAAACTTGATCCAGTTGCCGCCGGCCACCAGCATGCCAATGCCGAGCAGCGCGGCAATTGCCGCGGCGACATACAGCGAGCCGCGACGCCTGGGTGAGGCGACCAGGCGGGCGAAGTCGGTGACCAGGTCGTTTTCGTACTGGTACTCGTTGAGGTACAGGATGCCGTCGTCGGCTGCGGCCTGCTTCTCGAGCGCGACCTCGACCTGGTCGGCTGCTTCGGAGGGAACGAGGTTGCTCTCTGCGTCTGCCATGCTCTTTGGACTCCTATCGCGGCGGGCTCGCCGTACGGGTTATTATGAGTGAAGTATGCCGTGCGACCGCATGGCCGTCGCGGCAACAAGACTCAGTATACCCGGGGGAGCACCCATGGAATCGTTGTACCGAAAGTATCGCCCGCTCACCTTCGACTCCGTGGTGGGCCAGCAGCATATCGTCTCGACGCTCGAGCACGCTATCACCGAGGGACGCCTGTCCCACGCGTACCTGTTCTGCGGACCGCGCGGCACGGGCAAGACCACCATGGCGCGCATCCTTGCCAAGGCGCTGCTGTGCCGCAACGCCGAGGCGGCGCGCGCCGAGGGCGCAAGCGGCTGCATGCCCGACGGCACCTGTGAGGAGTGCGAGCTCATCGCCGAGGGCAACCACCCCGATGTCTACGAGCTCGATGCCGCAAGCCGCACGGGCGTGGACAATGTGCGCGAGGAGATCATCAACTCCGTCAACTTTGCCCCGGTGCGCGGCAAGTACAAAATCTATATCATCGACGAGGTTCACATGCTCACGACGGCGGCGTTCAACGCGCTGCTCAAGACGCTCGAGGAGCCGCCGGCGCACGTGATCTTTGTGCTGTGCACCACCGATCCGCAAAAGATTCTGGAGACCATCCTCTCGCGTTGCCAGCGCTTCGATTTCCACCGCATCGGCAACGAGGATATCGAGCATCGCCTGTCCTACGTGTGCGAGCAGGAGGGCTTCGATTACGACGACGAGGCGCTGGCCATCGTGGCGCGCCATGCCAAGGGCGGCATGCGCGACGCGCTTTCCACGCTGGAGCAGCTGAGCGTTTTTGGCAACGGGGCCGTGCATGCGGACGATGCCCGCTCGCTTTTGGGTGAGGTTTCGGACCAGATCCTGGGCGAGTTTGCCCGCGCTATTGCCGAGCGTGATATTGCTGAGCTCTATGGGCTCATTCGTGCACAGGTCGAGGAGGGCAATGACCTGCTTGAGCTGACGCGCGATCTGGTGGCGCATGTGCGCGACGTGTATGTGGCCTGCGTTGCCGGTGCCCGTGCCGAGCTGTTTGAGGGCGGCTCCGAGCAGGCCGAGGCGCTTGCTGCCGAGGCCGCTGCCTTTGGCGAGTATCCTGCCGACCGCTTGGCTCGCGTGCTGACGGTGCTCGACGACGCCGCGCTGGAGATGAGGGGCGCGAGCGACGTGCGCCTGGTGTTCGAGATCGCCTGCACGCGCCTGGCACGTCCCGAGGCCGATCTGACCATTGAGGCCCTGGCCGAGCGCGTGGCACGCTTGGAGGCCATGGTTGCCAACGCCGCGGTACCGGCGAGCGTGGCTGGCCCTCTCAACCGGTGGGGTCCGTGGCACGGGCG
>UQHQ01000048.1 GCA_900540945.1 uncultured Collinsella sp.
GCCTCGTTCAGCGGCTCGCCCGCCATGAGCGAAAAGGCGCTGCTCAAGCTGGCCGCCGCGTTGGAGCGCTCGAGCGAGCACCCGCTGGCCGAGGCGATTATGGCCGAGTGCGAGACGCGCGGAATCGTCGCGCGCATGGTCGAGGACTTTGTCGCCGTGCCCGGTCGTGGCGTTACGGCACGCGAGGGGCAGAATATCATCGCAGCCGGCAACGTTCGTCTGATGAACGAGCTGGGCGCGGAGGTGCCCGCCAGTCTTGCCGAGCAGTTCGCTGCCGAGGGCAAGACGCCGCTGTTCTTTGCCAAGAACGGCGAGCTCGTTGGCACCATCGCCGTGGCTGACGAGGTCAAGGAGACGAGCGCCGAGGCAATCGTCGCGCTGCGTTCGCTCGACGTCGACGTGCGCATGCTCACCGGCGACAACCGCGTGACGGCCGAGGCCATCGCCCGCCGCGTGGGACTGACCAGCGAGCAGGTTATCGCCGACGTTCTTCCCGCCGACAAGGAACGCCACGTGCGCGAACTGCAGGATGCAGGCGGCAAGGTCGCCATGGTGGGCGACGGCATCAACGACTCCCCCGCCCTGGCGCGCGCCGACGTGGGCCTTGCTATCGGCACCGGCGCCGATATCGCCAAGGAGGGTGCCGACGTGGTGCTCATGCGCAGCGACCTCATGGACGTCGCCCGCGCCATCGAGCTTTCGCGCGCCACGATCCGTAACATCAAGCAGGACCTGTTCTGGGCACTGTTCTACAACGGCATCGGCATTCCGCTCGCCGCGGGCGTGTTCTTCCCCCTCACCGGCTGGCAACTCTCGCCGATGTTTGGCGCCGCGGCCATGAGTCTGTCGAGCGTGTGCGTCGTAAGCAATGCGCTGCGCCTGCGAACCTTTAAGCCTAAAGTGGCAAAATAGGCTCACCATTAAGTCCATTTAGAACGGGTTTTCCAGGTGCCCGAGATTGACCTGAAAGAGGAGCGACGCGTACTTTGGTACGCGAGCGACGGCTTGAAGGTCAAGGTCGGGTGCCTGGGAAAGCCGACACAACAGAGAGGAATACCCATGCGTTACACAATCAAGACTTCCGGTCTTATGTGCGGCCATTGCGATGCCACCGTCGAGACCGCGTTGCTCAACGTTGCCGGGGTGACCGACGCCGACGCCGATCACGAGACCCAGACCGTCCAGGTGGAGTGCGCCGACACCGTGACCGCCGAGCAGCTCGCCGCCGCTGTCGAGGGCGCCGGCGAGAAGTTCCACGCCCTGTCCGTGACCGCAGCCTAGCTGCCACCGCACCAGCAGGCACCGCTGTCGGCCGACATAGCCGCCCAGCAACCACCGCTCAACCAGCCCTTCAGAAGTTGCGGTGAAATAGTTCCTGTTTTAGCGCTCCAAGCCCTCAATCAAGAACTATTTCACCGCAACTGAGGGCGAGGTATTTGAAGGATTGACCAGAAACGAGGACCCGCCATGATGGCAGACCATAAATCGGTGACCCGCATGCTCAAAACGGCACGTGGTCAGATCGACGGCATCCTGCGGATGGTCGAGGAGGACCGCTACTGCGTCGATATTTCCACGCAGCTCATGGCCACGCAGGCGCTCATCGCCCGCATCAACGCCGATGTGCTCAAGGCTCATATCGAGGGCTGTGTGACTTCGGCAATCGAATCGGGCGACGAAGACCTCAAAGCCGCCAAGCTCGCCGAGATCGAACGCGTCGTCGACAAGCTCTCCAAGTAATTGGGGCATTGGGGACAGGTACGTTTGCACCACCTTGGTGCAGATTAACCTGTCCCCCTTGCTCTAAATCGGGTATAAAGGCGTGCAGTATATCGAACGAAAGGCAATTTGCATGAATGACTTTATGAAGGGTCGCAATGGTGCCGACGAGCTCACCATCGTGATGGGTCTTGCCGGCATCGTCATCGCGATGATCGGATCGATAGCCCGCATCCAGTGGCTCAGCTGGATCGCCATCGCCGTCATCGTGATTGGCGTGCTGCGCGGCCTGTCCAAAAATATCGATGCACGTCGCAAGGAGAACGAGGCCTTTGTCGCCGGCTCGGCTAAGGTCCCCGGCTTGGGCAAGTTCGTCGCCAGCTTGGGCGGCGGGGCCGCAGCGGCCAGCACCTCGCGCGCGGCCGGCACCAGCAAGGAAGACTTTGAGCGTGCCAAGCGCACGGCCAAGAAGATGTGGAAGGGTCGCAAGACCACGGCATACCTCAAGTGCCCTAACTGTGGCCAGATGCTCTCCGTCCCCAAGGGCAAGGGCAAGATCCGCGTCACCTGTCCCAAGTGCCACGCCAAGATGGAGACGCGCTCATAGCAGCCATACCATGGGACAAAATAAAAGCCGAGGCCTCGCACTGGGACCTCGGCTTTTTTGATTATGACAAAGGGGCCATCCCTTTGTCACACCTATGCCACGCCGTCGCGGGCAAGCTCCTCGGCCAGCGCCTCAGCCGGCATGGCCATAATCGTGTCGAGCTCGTTATCAACCTCGGGAATACGCTTCACCTTGAGTTTGCGCACCAGATCACCGCGACACATCACGTGTATCGGCTCACGCAGCGCGCACAGGTCATCGAGCGGGTTCTTGCGCGTCACCAAGATATCGGCGGCCTTACCGCACTCGATTGTGCCGGTCTCGCCGCCCAGCCCCAGCAGCTCGGCATTGACTTGCGTAGCCGTATGCAGCGCGAAGGCGTTGCTCACGCCGACATACTTGGCAAAGTAGGCCACCTCGCGCCACATGTCGTACTGCGTCACGAACGGGCAGCTCGAATCCGTGCCCAGGCCCACCCTAACACCAGCTTCCAGTGCGGCGCGAGCGCTCTCGATGATGCCCGAGCACACGATGTCGCCGTTCTTCTTTTGCGTATCGGTCGAATGGGTCTTCTCCGGGTCGAGCAATACAAACGGCAGTGCCGGGCTGATCGTGCAGGTAACGCTGGGCGCACGGCCCTCAAGCTGCGTGCCCGCGGCGCCGCGGTACAGCTCCATGATCTCGGGCGTCAACGGAGCGCCGTGCTCAATCGTGTCAACTCCGGCCTGAAGCGCGGCCTTCACACCTTCGGTGCTCTCGACATGAGCCATGACAGGAAGGCCAACCTCGTGCGCCGCCTTGCACGCCGCCGCGGCAACCTCCACCGGCATACGCAGCACGCCCGGCTCGCCCACCTCGGTCGCGTCGAACACACCGCCCGTTACGAACAGCTTAATGACGTCGGCACCGCGCGCATACAGGTCACGCACCTGTTCGGCTGCCTCGGCGGGACTGTTGGCCACCTGGGCGAACAAGCCTGCACCATGGCCGCCCGGCACCGTGACGCCCGTTCCCGGCGCCACCAGGCGAGGACCTTGATACTTGCCGGCATCGATAGCATCACGCACGGCAAGATCGGCAAACAGCGGGTCGCCCGCGCCGCGCACCGTGGTCACGCCACTTGCCAGCTGCTGCTGAGCGCTGCCCTTAAGAATGTGGCGCACGATGGCGCGCCCCACGGGATTATCGAGCTTTTTCATCAGGGCGCCCGCATCGCCCGCCGAAACCGGCTTGCCCGAGCCGCACAGATGCACATGCATATTGATGAGACCCGGCATGAGATACGCACCGTCCAGGTCGATGATCTCGGCACCCGCCGGCGCCTGCGCCACGGCGCTCGGGCCAATCCAGGTGATGACACCGCGCTCAACGGTCACGGCCATATCGGGCTGCGGCTCCATATGCTCCGAGCCATCCAAGACGGTCGCATTGATAAACAACGTGGGACGATCGGCAGACGCCATATCGAGCTCCTCCCTCACGATTAACTTGAACATTTGTCCATTATCACCTAATGCAGCGACCTAAAGTCGAGCATATCGGTTAACGGAGGGAAGAGAGGGACCTGGGAAGCGAAACGCGTTGCAGACCCAGCGCGGCGACACCAGCAAAATGTCTCGATCTGTACCAGGAGGAGAGTCTTTAACCTTCCAAATGTTACAGATCGAGATTTTCGGTCGTGCCTCCAGCCTTTGTCTCAATCTGTAACAGTTAGACCGATTTTTGGCCGTTAGATGTTACAGATCGAGACATTCTCCAGCCCCGTCGTCAAACGTCTAGATCTGTAACAGGTAGACAGGTTTTCGGCCTCTAAATGTTACAGATTGAGACAGTCCACTTCAGTGCCCATACCACTGACGCTTCCATCCCTCAGCCAAATCGGCCCGCTGCGAAATACCCGCTAGTCTCATCTTTTCAACCAGCTTTCCCGGGTTCTTGAGTTCATCAAACGTGAACCGAAGCACCTTGTGCCCGAGCATTGTCAGATGAGATTCCCGCTGACGCTCTGCCACGAACGGGTCGACCGACTCCCGACCCTCGCTGTTCTGCAAGGTATACTTCCCCTTTCCGTCGAGCTCGCCGATGACACATGTCCCGTCCTCGAGCCTCCAGAAATAATCGACCCGAAACACCTGGCTCGAATCGAGCGGATCGCGAAACTCCACCTGCAACTCCGGAACCGGAAAGCCGTATGCAATAAAGAACGCCCGAAAGCGAGACTCGCCGCCGTTCTCGGACAGCCCGTCCGCATGCGACGCAATCACCTGAGCTCTGCGATACCCTCGCCTGCCCTCGCAATCGACCTGGAGCCGTTCGCAGAGGTCGTCGCGCGACATGCCCTTCGCCCGCAGCGCAGAATCGGCAATCGCCAGCCCGTACGAAAACGGTGCGCGTAGCAGGCAATCCTCTACCGTGCGCCAAAACGGCGTCACCCGCACGCCGTCGAAGCGCTCAAGCGCACCCGCCGTCTGCGGACGCAGCAGCCTATATCCCGTACTCAACGCTACCGAACAACCCGTCTTGACCAAGTAACGCGGCCCGAGCAGATCATTCGGCACCTCCAGACCCCATATCAGCGCGGCGTCATACCCCCAAAACGCCCAATCGGGGTGAAACTCGGCAAGCCCCTTGATGGTCCACCGCGCCCGCTCCGGCGGCGTCAACGCATCCCATTCATGCTGAAAACAAAATAGGTGCGATTCGGGCTCCGTAATATCGTCTGTGCCCACATGGCGCCGCAGCCACATAAGCTCGGCATTGTCGTGTGTCACAAGCAGCACGCCTTGTTCAGCCGCCTCCGTGAGCCTGGCAAGCATCCTATTCCGCGCCAAAGTGTTACGTGTTGCATGTTTGTGTTTAAAAACGGTATTAGACACTTCCATCACCACCACATCGGAGAAATGGGCCATCGTCGCTGTTGCCGCCGCCGACAAATGTCTTGATCTGTAACAGGAAGACAGTCTTTGAGCCTCTAGATGTTACAGATCGAGATCTTTCGGCACCGCGTCCAACCTTTGTCTCGATCTATAACAGTTAGGTCGAATTTTGGCCTGGAGATGTTACAGATTGAGACATTCCCCCAGCCAGGTTCAAAACATCTCGATCTGTAACAGTTAGACGTTCTCCAGGCCCCTAAACGTTACAGATTTAGATAAACCAGCGGCGCTCAAGCATTCGTCTCGATCTGTAACAGGAAGACCGGTTTTTTGTCCCCTAACGTTACAGATCGAGACAAATAGACAGGCGGCGGCGCTGCGACAGCCCACCCCCTACTCCCATTCCTGTTCGTAGATGTTGAGAGACTTTACGTAGCGCCCCTGGGCACCCATGATGTCGCGGACCAGCCTCAGAAAGAAGCTGATACACGAGGTATCGAAGCCGTCTTCCAGGTCTTCCGGATGGACGGCGCCAGGCCCGTCGATCGCCGTATCGCTCAGGCGCGCTATGTCGTAGAGGTAGAGCTGCCCCGCCGTCAGCCAAACATCTTCGACGCACGCGATACGCACCGCAATCGCACCTTCGCGCCAGTGCTCTTTTTGCACGATATGTGGGTCGTAGACGTCAAAGCGACGGTCGGTGCGCGTATCCTTCAGCACGACCATGTCAGTCGCGGGATCCTTGTCCAAAATGCCAAAGCGCGAGAAATACTGCGTGTCACGCACCCGCTTAAGTCGCCCGAGCGAAGCTGGAGAAATTGACGCTGGCGGCTCGTCCACATACAGTTCCAACAGCGTCTTGCCATGGTAATAGGGGCGCTCAAAGAGCAGCCAATCGGTAAATACCATGTTGTAGACCATGATTTCGTTTTGAGAAGGTTCCTCGCAATAGCTGAGCCATGGATCGACTATCACTTCGAACTGCGTGCGCGCCGACTCCAAAAACTGAAACTTGCGCAGCATCCAAAACTGAGCCATGTCGGCAATATCGTCACCGACGGCCTCGGTCAGACGTCCCCGGTCCAAAACATGATCAGCCATGACATCCTCCTCAAACTGATGAACCTCAATTTGAGCTTACGGGGAGGGCCGGTGATCGCCGCCAGCACGGGCGAAATGGGTATCAGGCTGCAAACCAGATGCTGACCGAATACTTGACGGAACGCTTGACCGATACGTTATACCGAAACAAAACCCCAGTTAAACATAGGCAAATAAACAGGGATTTTAAGCTTGCCAGCCGCAGCCATCACGAAAACAGCAAGGCACCTCGAGCCCGCACGTCAGCAAATGAGCAGTCAGACGTCAAGAGCGTCCCCAATGACTAGTCGTTGGGGACGCTCTTGAATGACTGTCTTACAGCGCCAGGGCCTCGGCAACCTCGGCGACGCAGGCGAGGGCATCGGCCATGGCGCTCACCACGAGCGAGCTGCCGTTGCGAGCATCGCCGGCCACATACACCGGCGCGGCATCCGCAGCAACGCCATCCACGCGGGCCGCAAGGTGCGAGTCCTCGGAAGCCATCACGGGCAACGGACGGCCCGCCGTGGCAACGGGCACGCCGACAGCTTCGAACACGCTATGCTCCGGACCCGTAAAGCCGCAGGCGATCAGCACCAGCTGTGCCGGCACCTCGTGCTCGGAGCCCGCAATGCGTTCGGGCTTGCCAGCCGACCAATCCAGGTCGACCACGCGCAGCCCCGCGGCCGCGCCCTTCTTGTCCAGCAGCACTTCGAGCGTATCCACGCCCCAAGCACGCATCTCGCCGCCCATGGCAGCGATGGCCTCCTGCTGGCCGTAATCGGTCTTCTTCACGTTGGGCCACTGCGGCCAGGGGTTGCTCGCCGCGCGCGCATCAGGCGCGGCCGGCAAGAACTCAAACTGACGCACGCTGCGCGCGCCTTGGCGCACCGCGGTACCCACGCAGTCGTTGCCGGTATCGCCGCCGCCAATGACCACAACGTCCAGGCCGCGCGCGTTCACCGCGGGCTCACCGCCATCGAGCACCGAGACGGTCGAGGCCGTCAGGTAGTCCACGGCATACACCACGCCCGGGGCATCCACGTTCGTAGCCGAAAGACCGCGGGGCGCACGAGCGCCGACAGCCATCACAACGGCGTCAAAACCATTGAGCTTGGCCGCCACCGCAGGGTTCGTCACGTCGGCGCCCAGCTCAAAGACGATGCCCAGCTCGCGCATGAGCGCCACACGGCGCTCGACCACGGACTTCTCGAGCTTCATGTTGGGAATGCCGTACATGAGCAAACCGCCCGGGCGGTCGTCACGCTCAAACACCGCCACGCGGGCACCGCGACGCGCAAGCTCCCATGCTGCCACCAGACCAGCAGGACCGGAGCCCACCACGGCAACCGTGGGCGCGTCCTCCCCCGCCGGCTCAAAGCGACGCGGGCCGCCGTTTGCCCATTCGTGGTCGCTGATCGCGCGCTCGTTATCGTGAATCGTCGTGGGCTGGCCGTCGACCGATCCCAAGTTGCATGCGGCCTCGCACAGCGCCGGGCACACACGGCTTGTGAACTCGGGCATGGGCGAGGTGAGCGACAGGCGCTCGGCAGCCCCATCCCAGCGGCCGCGGTACACCAGCTCGTTCCACTCGGGAATCAGGTTGTGCAGCGGGCAGCCACTCGGGCGCGCCTTGCCAAAGCTCGCACCCATCTGACAAAACGCCACACCGCACATCATGCAGCGGCTCGCCTGGGCACGGTGCACGTCGTCGTCGAGCTCCACGTACAGCGGATCAAAATCATGGCTGCGCTCCTCCACGGGGCGCAGTTCGTGGATCACGCGATCGATATCAAGAAAAGCACCGGGCTTACCCATGGCACTTACGCCTCCTTCTTGGTCGAAGCAACAGAGCCGGCGGCCACGGACGCAACGCCGCCCGCGACATCGAAGCGAGCGACATCCGCGGCACTCGCGCGACCGGTCACAATGTCAAACGCCAGCTCCTCTGCCTGCGCATGCGTCTTGCCGGCAGCCTCGCTCGCGGCGACAATCGCCAGCACGCGCTCGTACTCGGTCGGAATGACCTTCACAAAGTGTTTACTCATCGTCTCAAAGCTGTAGAGCAGCTTAATGCCGCGCGGACTCTGAGTCGCGTCCACGTGCTCCTGGATGAGCGCGCGAATCTGCGCCAGCTCGCCGGCCGTCGGGGCCTTGAGCTCAACGCTCTCGTGGTTCACACGGGCATCGAGCGTGCCGTACTGGTCAAAGACATAGGCCACGCCACCCGTCATGCCAGCGGCGAAGTTCTGCCCGACCTCGCCCAGGATGAGCGCCAGACCACCCGTCATGTACTCGCAACCATGGTTGCCGCAGCCCTCGACCACCACGGTGGCACCGGAGTTGCGCACGGCAAAACGCTGACCGGCCAGACCGTTAATGAAGCCGCGGCCGCTCGTGGCGCCAAAGAACGCAACATTGCCCACGATGATGTTCTCGTCGAACTTGTAAGTCGCATGCGGGTTGGGGCGCACCGACACCTCGCCGCCCGAAAGGCCCTTGCCAAAGTAATCGTTGGCGTCGCCGCACACGTTGAGCGTAATGCCACGCGGAAGGAACGCGCCAAAGCTCTGACCAGCCGAACCATCGCAATCGATGGTAATGGAGCCGGCGGGCAGGCCCTCGGGATGCGCCTTGGTCACCGCGTTGCCCAGGATGGTGCCCACGCAACGGTTGACGTTGGCGATATCGGCACGGAAGCGAATCGGACGCAGGTGCGCACGGGCATCGGCCGTATAGGGCACAAACAACGTGGAATCGAGCGTCTTGTCGAGCTCGCTGTCCGCAGCCATCTGCGGCAGGAAGTGGCGACCATCGGCGCCCGGAATATGGGCACCGAACTCGCAGGTCGCGCTTGCCAGCACGGGCGACAGATCGAGCAGGTTGGCCTTGCGGTTGCCCGGGACCTCGATCTGGCGCAAGCACTCGGGATGGCCGACCATCTCGTCGACGGTGCGGAAGCCCAGGCTCGCCATGACCTCGCGCAGCTGTTCGGCAACAAAGAGCATAAAGTGCTCGACGTGCTCGGGTTTGCCGCGGAAGCCACGACGCAGGCGGCAGTTTTGCGTAGCGATGCCGGCCGGGCAGGTATCCTGCTGGCAGTCGCGCTGCATGAGGCAGCCCATGGAGATGAGCGGCATGGTCGCAAAGCCAAACTCCTCGGCGCCCAACAGGCAGGCGACGGCAACATCGGTGCCGTCCATAAGCTTGCCGTCGGCCTCGAGCACCACGCGGGAGCGCAGGCCGTTTTGCAGCAACGTCTGCTGGGCCTCGGCAAGGCCAAGTTCTAGCGGCAGGCCCGCATGCCAGATGGAATCGCGCGCCGCGACACCCGAGCCGCCATTGTGGCCACCGATCCAGATCTTTTTGGCGGGGCCCCAGATCAAGAT
>UQHQ01000049.1 GCA_900540945.1 uncultured Collinsella sp.
AGCGGTCGGCGGGGCCATTGTGGCTCTTGACAGCGGATTGGGTCATATGAGCGAAGATCGGCGAGGTGTAAGCGTCATCGTTACCATCTGCTCCGGTAGTATTACTGACCAACTTCGTTTCAAAGAGCCAATAGCCAGCAGCAATACCATCGAATGTTCCCGTACCGCTCGTCGCATCAGTCCATTTCTCACTTTCAAGCGCCTTGGAGATCCTATCGAGCGTCGTTCCCGCATTCAGATTGGTAGTCTGGTTGGTGCCAGCCTTATACTCATCATCGGTCTTAGTCTTAATCCACTTCGCCCAGGCGGCAGCATCATTGATGTTGGCCGGTTTAGAAGGGTCCGTCGTGTCCGAGTTAAATTCCCCGGTCACGGCATCCCTCACTTCATCCGATGCCCACTTAATATCGGACAGCGTCTTCTCATCGGTAGAGTCCCAAACATTGGTGTTTGTCTGATCCTGCGTAACCGTAGCGGAGAAAATCTTGATGCCCTTAAAGGTCGTACCCGCGTAGTCGTCATCTTTGATCGTCACATTGCCAATCGTCGTAGCCACAGGCGTACCCTCAGCAAACGCCATGGTCACCGGGGCCATGACTCCGCCGAAGCTCAGCGCTGCTGTGAGGCCGGCGGTTACTGCCAGGCGTGCGATGTTCTTGCTCATGCTCATCTTCTTTTCCTCTGCTTTCTGCTCGAATTCCATTTGATCTAAATCTGTCTGTCTGTGTCTTAGCATCTACTTCGCTACGTCTCGCCCCGCTCTCTGTGGGGCTGCCAGCTACTCTTTATGGCTGCCACCTCCCCGCTTGACCAGGAGCGCGACCACGATGAGCGCGGCTCCGGCGACCGCTGCGGCGGCCGCGGCGTACATTGCCATATCGCCAGTCGAGGGCATAAAGCCTCCGGTGGTAATGCTAGGGGGTGTGCCGGTGGGCGTGTTGATGAGCGACGCCTCCAGGCTGCCCGTCGACCCGTCCGCGCTGTCGGCGCGCAGGGGCGACTCGGCCGTGATGGTGAGCTTGGGCTTGGCGGCGGCCACCTGGTCGACGTCCAGGCCCTCGGCCTTGACCGTCACGGAGCGCGTGCCCTCAAAGGCGGTGTAGCCCTTGGGCGCCTTGAGCTCGCGGACCTCCAGCTTGCCCGAGTCCACGCCCGAGACGGTCACGCGGCCGTCCTCGCCCGTGGTGACGGTGGCCTTGCCCTCCGCATCCCACATGCCGTCGGCCGCCAGCGTGCGACCACGGTCATCGGCGATGCTCAGGACCGCCCCGGCAAGCGGCTTGTCGCCGTCGCTGCCGCGCTTGGTGAGCGCGAGATCCCAGGTGTAGGCGCACGCATCGTCGCTCGGCGTGCGGGTAAAGCCGGCATCGCCGGACTGGTCGGCAAAGGGAGAGCGCGGGTAGCGCAGGTAGACCTCGTTGGGGTTGCCCTTCGCGATGCCGTGGTTGCATGCGCTGTTGAGCGGCGCATTGTACACGGCGACCACGCGGGCGCCCGCGGTGAAGGCGTCGGCCCCGCCGAGCGCGGCGATGAGGTCGCCGGTGCACACGGTGAAGGTCTTACCGTCGGCCGCTACCTTGGTGGCGCACTGGGCCGTGATGTCGGTCCAGCCCTTCGCGGGCTCGGTGCCGACGCGCCCGTCCTTGCCGGTCGAGACGGCGTCAAAGCCGCCGTCCGCGCCCGCCGCCACGTACACGCGCACGCTCGCGGCCACCTTGGAGGGGTCGAGCCCCGCGCTCATGGTGTCGACGAACTGCACCGTATAGGTGCCGTAGGCCGTGAGCCCCGCCGGGACCGTGACAGAGAGGCGCCAGTACAGGTCGTCGGCGACCGTGGCGTCGGCGGCCTTCTGCCAGGCGGCGGTGCTGTCCTCCAGCACATGCTTGGAGACCTTGGGCGTCGCGGCCTTGGGCTTGACGGTGACGGCGCTGCCGCCGACCAGGGCCATGATCGGCGCGGTGCCGGCCTCGCCCTGGGCGATGACGTCGTCGTCGGCGACGATGAGCCAGTAGCCACAGGGCAGCTCTGACGCCGTGCCCGCGTTAAGGGGCACGGCGTCAGAGCTCTGGAGGGAACGAGCGAGCTGTGCGCTCAGCGCGCTCGTAAGGTGGGAATCGGCGTTGAGCCATTCGGCAGCTTCCTGCGCGGTGGTCTGGGAGTTGGGCATGCCGGCGCTGTGCAGCACAGGCAGCGCGGCGTCGCGCACGGCGTCGCTTGCCCAGGCGAGGTCGGTGGCGATCTTGGCGTCGCTGTCGCCGTCGACGACGTTGGCGCTAAAGATCTGGTAGGCGTCGTAGCTGCGCGCCACGGTGCCGCTCACCGTGATGGAACCGGTCGAGGTCGGCACGGCCTGCGCGGATGCGGGGAACACAGCCGCGCAGGTGCCAATCAGGAGGGCAAGCAGCGCAAACAAGATCGGGAAGGAGCAAACTTTCTTATTCACGACGCTCGCCTCCCTTCGCATTCGCCTTGCGACGAATGTGCATCCAGGCCGCAGCAGCGCAAAGCACCGCCGCGCCGGCAAGGTACGTCAGAGTGACGCCCGACATACCAGAAAGGGGCAAAGAGGTGGAGTAGGTGTTGGTGAAGGTGGGGTTATCGGTCTCGCGTTCCACGTCGTTGGCGTCGACCTCGTAGTAGGTCGGCGTGCATTCCAGCGTGCCGTCACCCTTGTCCGTTGCCGTCACCACGACCTTGAACTTCTTGGTGTCGTTCTTGTAGCCTTCGTGTTTGGTGCCATCGACCTTGCTGGCGTCGCATTCACGGATGCAGTAGGTGAATGTTGCTTTACCATTGGTAAGATCTTTGATGCCCAGTGGACCGATTGGTACCGGATCGAACGTTACTGTCTGAGAATTTCCCGACTCAGCAGAAGTATATTTGGTCTGAGGGGGTGTCTCCGTGTTGTCGGAATTCTCAGCATACAGCTCGAACTTGAACCTCTTCATCTCGCCGCCGTCGACCTTCTTGGTCACCTGAGGTGTCCAAGAGCCCTTGGCTGTGTATGCATTAGTAAAGGTCTTATCATTAATAAAGATCTTACCGTTCGTGAGATTAACGGACACATTACTGACATCGCTCGGAGTAACCTCCATCGAGTCCCCTTTGGTGAGATTAGTGACCTTTACTTTTCCAACCGAGTAGTAGGTGTAAGTAATGTCCAGCACCTTCTGTGTCTGGGCCACCGTTGTTTCAAATTCAATCTTGTAGATAGTCTCGTCGCAAGTCACGCCAGAAACGGGATTGTCACCGGGGTCCTCAACGAGGTAGTAGACAATCGAGCCATCGGAGTAGACCTCGCCCAGATTAAAGGCAAAGTTGCCGTCACTATCATTCGTGACCCCATCGCCAACTTTTGTGCAGCCATTGAGTTGCAGCTTGTGATCGGCAAACGAGGGATCCTGCTTGTTTGTACCCCGTTTGAGCAGCTGGAACTTGAACTCTCCGTCTTTAAGCGCACGACCCGTTAGCGCCTTAGTGCCGTTGAGCTTCATCTTGGGGTACACGTTCACCTCCGTGGTGGAGCCAGCGATTACGTCGCCGTTGGTCATGATGCCGCCACCGTGAATGTTGGATCTGTTGCCCGTGATGAAGAGGGACGCAGCCGCGGTAGCAGCATCTTTATCTTCCTGAATCGGCTTAGATTTAAGGCCAATCCTGTACTTAGCTTGGGCGCCCTCGTACTTGCCGATAGACGTTAGTGTTTTGTCGATCGTGCCCGTCCAGTTGGCAGCACCGCCGCCAAGCATCTGACCCGTTACGGCTGCGATGTATTCACCGTTAGTACTATCGCGAATAAGAAAAAGATCCTGGTGACCGGCTTTTTTAAACTCTTCAGTTATTTCGCCGCCTTTGTTGTTAGGGAGCCAATCCTTGTCATCGGTCTTTTCGTGTGTGCCGCCCGATCGGTTATAACTACCGTCAGGTTTACCGTCAGTATTACCGAAAACCGCGATGCCATTGGTATCGGTAATGGCAGTCTTACCAGTCGGGCAAGCGGCAAACCCGCCGCCAAAGCCATTGGCATGATTGTTGGTAATCAGCGCGTTATATATATTGAGGCTCGCCGATTTAATGCCTTGTTCACTGCTACCCTGAACGAACACGCCGCCGCCACCCCAGTCGTTGGTGGTATTGGTCGTATTGTTAGTGATATAAGCGTGTGAACCTTTCGGCACTTCAAACACACCAACGGTAGGCGCAGCGATACGGATGCCGCCACCCTCTGAGTTTTGCGCCACATTGCTGGCGATGATTCCACCAGAAAACGTAAACCCGGAAAGAGCTCGATTCCAAGCGCCAGCATAAACGCCGCCGCCAGCCTCGGCAGAGTAGTTACCGGTAATGTAACCACCGTTAATTGTGAGACTGCCGCCATTGAAAGCAGCAATGCCGCCACCACCATGGCAACCGTTACCTTTGTGTCCTTCATCGATATAGTACTGATATTTGTTGTTAGTAATGTAACCATTCGTAATGGTCACCATAGAGCCCTCAGCACAAATTCCCGCGCCATAACCGCTTTCATAATTATTTGTACCGTTACCGGAGATAATACCGCCAACCATGTCTACCGCAGAATCCTTGGCATAAACGCCGCCGCCACTGGGGGCATAGTTACCAGCAATTACGCCGCCAGAGATCTCCAGGGTTGAGCCCTCATCCAGGGTTGAGCCCTCAACATGAATTCCAGCACCAGCACCATCGCTGCCCATAGAAGCACCACAAACGTATCCGCCACTCATGCTGACGGTAGAGCCGTTATCGGCATAAATCAGGTGGCGAACATTTGCGTCCTGATTCGTGGTCAGCACGCCGCTTTGAAGGTTAAACGTACCGCCACAGACGTTGATGAGCCTCATCGTAGAGTGAGCAGTGGTGCCCACGATGGCGCCATTGATGGCAACCTCGTGCTTGAAAAGGGTCTCGGTAGTAGCAGTGTCACTCGAAGTCGAATCAGTCACGTAGTAAGTGAGCTTACTGGGCGTTGTGCCGTCGTAATCGAGCTTAGCAAGGTTGCCGTTTTTGTCGCCATCCTGCTCGAACTTGTTATCAGCCGCCTGCTGCAGATCCTCAATCGTGAGCGTCGCACCCTCGGGCACATTGAACATGGACATGTTGGGCGACTTGCCAGGCTCCACGCCCGAGTGTTTGATCTTATGGCCGTTGAGGTCGATGGTGGTTTCACCCTGGCCAAGCGTAATGTCGCTTGCATACTCAATATCGAGATTCAAGCGATATTTGCCGGCCTTTTTATCATTTTGAAGGTAGTGAGATAGGTCGTCTGCAGAATTAATCAGCGTATATTCGGTCGCATCCTCCGCAACAGGTGGAATTGCGCCCTCATTGCTAGCGTCATCCGCGGTCTGCTCGGCATCCTCGTCCTGCGAGTCTTCCTCGGACAGCCCCTCAGACTGGACATCATCTCCAGCCTCGCCACCCTCAGCGTCGTCACTATTCTGGTTGTCGGTATCCCCATTGTTGGTGTTTTCTACATCAGTAGGCTCAGTTGAGGAATCACCCGTCACAGTTTCTTCGGTCTGGGCATCGTTGGCAATGGCCTGCGAGATCGGAGGCATGACGAGCGACAGTACCAGGCTCAACACGGAGGCTCCGCACAAAACGCCTGCCAGTACACGGCGCGTCGCTTTTTTCTGCTTAGTTTTTTCTGAATTCGCTTTCATCGATGTCTCCTCCCCAAGAGACCGCGATCTTGCTCTTTCACTATCAAACGTATCTGCGCAACCTGTAATTGCGCACGCTTAGTAATACTATTGTAACTATTGTTTAAACATCCGAGCAACAAAACCGACATTTTTGTAGCCAGTTCTCAATTCTCTTGACATTTACTCAGATTTGCCTTCGTTTATTCGCTATCTGTTTTTTGTTTCTGCTGGTAATTTAGTTGCCTATTATTTTTTAATGGCATTAGATTTTTTTGCACAACATTTTGCTCAAGAGCAAACATCCTGTGAACGGTCGAAAATCGACCGTGAACAGTAGGTCATTAACCGGGAGGAATAGACTACCAAGTTGATGGGAATATCTTTAACTCATCGGTGGTTAGAAGCGTGATGTTCAGACAATCATATTTGATTTTGTGCGCAGATTTTAGGCATCAATTCGCCCAAATCGCCTGAGGCCGCCACAAAGGCACCTGTCCCCTTTGTGGTGATTCTGCCCTAGCGCTACAGCAGATGTTCCTCGATAAAGATCGCGATGCCGTCTTCGTCGTTGCTCGCGGTTACAAAGTCGGCGGCGGCACGGGTAGCGTCGCTGCCGTTTGCCATAGCCACGCCCACGCCGGCGTCGGCCACCATGCAGGTGTCGTTGTCCGCATCGCCGAACACGCAGATGTTCTGGAGCTCCATGTCGTTGAGCTCCGCCACGCGCACAAGGCCGCGCGTCTTGGACACGCGCGGATCCATGAACTCGTAGAGTCGCTGCGTGGTTTGCAGAGCCGCCGCTTTAACGGTGTCATCGGCGAACGTCGATGCTCGCTCGATGATCTGTGGCATCGCCTCGGGCGCCATGGTAAACATCACCTTGGTCTGCGGCTCGCGCAAAAACTCGGCAAAGTCGACCACCTTGTAGGGCACGCCGTCGACACGCGACAGGTGCTCGACGCATGCATTGCTCTCGGGCACATAGAGTACGCCGTCCCGAGGGCAAACGGGCGTTGCCGGCAGGCCTGCCATGTGCTCGCAGATGCGCGCGATGGTCTCGCCTGGTAGCCGGTAGCTCAGCTCGTTGATGTCGTGCGCGCGGTCGATGACCTCGGCGCCACCGCAACCCACGAGCACGTCCACCAGACCTTCGATGCCCCAGAGCTCGTATATGGCCTCGGTCGCTTGGGCGTCGCGCCCGGTGCACAGGCCAAAGAGTACGCCGCGCTCGCGCAGGGCGCGGATCGCCGCCACGGTGCGCGGGGACACCGTGTGCTGGCTCGTGAGCAGCGTGCCGTCGATATCGCAGAACACGGCTTTGATGTGACTGAAGGTGGCGTCCATGGGGGCCTTTCTGGGCAGAGCGGCGGTGTGGGGTGTATTCGCAAACGGCGTACATGGTATACCAAGGCGCGGGCGCGGCCCGTCAACGCAAAAACCACCACAAAGGTGCCTGGCCCTTTGTGGTGGCCAGACCCGCAGGATGGCCTGGCCCGGGGCACAAACCATCACAACATTCGACGTTATTCGGCAAAATCGCAATTTTCATCGAATGTTGTGATGGTTTTTACTGCTTTGCAGAGCGATCAATATGCCGGCGGCCAAACAGCAGCAACGCCGCGGGAACTGCCGTCACGACTATGCCCGCCCCCACGAGCGTCTGCTGCACGCCAAACGTCGCCGCCAGCCAGGGGGCAATCGCCAGCGGGGCCACTCCGGCGAACATATTGCCAAAACCCATGACCGAGTTGACGCGGCCGATCTGCTCGAGCGGAGCCGTCGTTTGCACAATGGTGTTGTGGAGCGGGTTGACGATGCCCCAAGCTATGCCCAGTGCAACCTGGCCGACAAGAGCCACGCCCACGTACGGCGTCCCCACATAGAGCAAACTTCCCAGGCCCACGGACATAAGTGCCACGAGCAGCGTTTTAAGGTTGACCAGGTGCGGCGGCAAACGGAGCGCAACGACGGCGCCCAGCACCGCGCCCACGCCCGAGGCCGACGAGAGCCAGCCCATCCACTCAACACCGACATGCAGAACATCGCGGTAGAAGAACGACTCCAGCGGGTCAAAGGCGCCGTAGCCAAAGTTTGAAAGGAAAATAATGCAGAACAGCAGGGCGAGGACGCTGTTGGTGAAGACTGTCTTGATGCTAATCGCGAAGGTAACGCGGGAAGATGTGTTGGGGTCGGGGCTTTGTCCCGCACGCTCCCCTTCCTTCGCCGAATCGGCATCCGCATCCCCGGCGACATGGCTGGTCTTCGGCCTAAAGCCCCAACCGGCGACGAGCGCCAGCACTGTAAAGAGCATCATGAGCACGAACACCGCGCGCGACGACGCAGCCGCCGCGACAAAGCCGCCCAGCGTGGGGCCAACGATGATGCTCACGTTTGAAAACATGGCGATGGCGGAGTTGATGTCTTTGAGCTCGGCGGGATCGTCGGTGAGATATGCCGGATAGGACGTGGCGATGGGTTGGGCGAATCCCATCACAAAACCTAGGAGCGCCGCGCCGGCAAGGACTGTTCCGGTCGCTCTGCCAAAGGCGATGATTGCCGCACCCGTCGCCAGCGTGCCGACGATGCTCAGCAAGAAATGACGGCGCGGGCCCCAGGCGTCGAGCGCCGCGCCACCCGCAAAGGATCCCAAGATCACGAATACGTTCATAAAGAGGACAGCCAGCGATGTCGCCACGACCGAGGCATCGTCTGCATAGGTGAGCGTTCCGATGACGCCGATAAAGTAGCTGGTCTGAAAACCGGTGTAGATGAGAAAGCGCATCGCCACCAGGCGCTTGGCCTGCATGGACAGCGATGATTGAGGCTTTGAGAAAAGATGGGTGAGCATGGAGACTCCTTGTTTCATACGAATGCGGACGGCGGGCATTCGCCACCGTCTGTCAAATCAATCTATCCGCATGAAACATTAAGGACGCATCAAGCCCCTTCTCTCCGTTTTTCGCCCGTCATGAACTACTTGGTAGATTGTAAGGCATGTCCCACACATCTACCAAAGCAAAAACCACCACAAAGGTGCCTGGCCCCTTTGTGGTGGAAATGACGTTTGCCCATATAAAACCTGCCAAAATAAACCTGTCCCTTTTTGGCATGTTATGGCAGCGCAGCGAGCCGGTTCCAAGTGCCCCAGGTCGCCCCGAAAGAGGAGCGACGCGTACTTTGGTACGCGAGCGACGGCTTGAGGGGCGAGATGGGGTGCTTGGGGCCGGCGCAGCGTCAAGCCTGAAGGTGATCTTGGATGAGGTCGCAGATGGCTCGGGCGTCGTTAATGTTGATGGCTCTGGTCGCAAAGCCGGCGTCGAAGGCCTGACGCGCCAAGGCCTCATTGCAGGCAAGGGCCAGCGTGTGGCCATCGACCAGGTCGAGCGAGCTCTTGCCGCGCAGACGGTCGACACCGGAGCGCGCGACCACGATGTTGTCGAAGCCCTCGGTCTTGTAGCCCTCGATGATCACCACGTCGACATCGTTGTAGCGCGACAGCAGCTCGCGCGCGGGCATCTCGTCCTCCTCGCGCGTGTCGGCGTACTCCGCCCAGCGCGTAGCGCAGATGAGGCCCACGTGCTTGGATCCGGCCTGGTGATGGCGCCAGGTGTCCTTAGCGGGCACATCGATATCAAAGCCGTGATGCCCATGATGTTTGAGCGAGCCCACGCGCGGGCCGCGGCGGGTGAGCTCGGCGATAACCTTCTCGACGAGCGTGGTCTTGCCCGAGTTCTGGTAGCCGATAAACGCGATCGCGGGGACGGCCGGTGTCGGAGCTGCGGGTGCGACG
>UQHQ01000050.1 GCA_900540945.1 uncultured Collinsella sp.
TCTGGCGGGCTTGCAGCGTCGGCTGGTTACGGCGTTTGGCAAAACGCCGTAACTATCTAGCCGCCCAGGTAGGCCTTACGCACGTTATCGTCGTGGAGCAGCTCTTGGCCGGTGCCGGTCATGGTGATCTTGCCGGTCTCGAGCACGTAGCCGCGTGTGGCGATCGAGAGCGCCATCTGCGCGTTCTGCTCGACCAGGAGCACCGTGGTACCGGCCTTATGCAGGTCCTCGACGATCTGGAAGATCTGCTCAATCAGAATCGGCGCCAGACCCATGGAGGGCTCATCGAGCATGAGCAGCTTAGGGTTGCTCATAAGGGCGCGGCCCATAACGAGCATCTGCTGCTCGCCGCCCGAAAGGGTACCGGCGACCTGGCGACGGCGTTCCTTCAGGCGCGGGAACTGCTCGTAGACGCGCTCAAGGTCCGGAGCCACCGTGGACTTGGGCTGCGTATAGGCACCCATTTCCAGGTTCTCCTCGACCGTCATCTGCAAAAAAGCGCGACGACCCTCGGGAACCTGAGCCAGACCCTTACCAACCAGCTTGTCGGCGGGCGTATGGGTGATATCCTCGCCCATAAACTTGATGGAGCCGGTCTTAGAGCGCAGCAGGCCCGAGACGGTCTTGAGCGTCGTGGACTTACCGGCACCGTTCGCACCGATCAGAGCCACGATCTCGCCCTCGTTGACGTTAAAGGAGATGTCCTTGATGGCGTGGATAGCGCCGTACCAGACGTTGATGTTGTAGACGGAAAGCATCGGCTCTGCCATTTAGTTCTCCCCCTTATCCTGCTTGCCCAGATACGCCTCGATAACGGCATCGTTATTCTGGATTTCCTCGGCCGTGCCCTTGGCGATGACCTTGCCAAAGTTGAGCACGCAGATGCCCTCGCAGATGTTCATAACGAGCGACATATCATGCTCGATAAGCATGATGGCGATGCCGAAGGTGTCGCGAATCTTGACGATGTTCGCCATGAGTTCTGCGGTCTCGGACGGGTTCATTCCGGCGGCAGGCTCGTCGAGCAGCAGTAGCTTGGGGTTGGTGGCAAGCGCGCGGACGATTTCCAGACGACGCTGGGCGCCGTAAGGCAGCGATCCGGCCTGCTCATTTGCCAGGTGCTCCATGTCAAAAATGGACAGCAGCTCCATGGCGCGCTCGTGGGCGGCCTTCTCGTGCTTCCAATACGTCGGCAGGCGCAGAACGCCCTCAAAGCCGGAGTAGCGCTCCTGGTTGTGCAGGCCGACCTTAACGTTGTCCTCCACCGTCATGGTGTTGAACAGGCGAATGTTCTGGAACGTACGGGCAATACCCATGCGGTTGACCTGGTAGACCGACTTGCCCGAAGTGTCCTCACCGTCGAGCAGGATGGTGCCGTGCGTGGGCTGGTACACCTTGGTGAGCAGGTTGAAGACCGTGGTCTTGCCAGCGCCGTTGGGGCCGATGAGACCGGCGATCTCGGTCTTGCCGATGGTCAGGCTAAAGTCGTCTACTGCCTTAAGGCCTCCAAACTCAATGCCCAAGTGGATGCACTCGAGCGCCGGGCGCTGACCCAGGTCGCGGTCGGGAACGATAGCGCCAGAAGGATACGGGACCATCTTGCCCTTGTTGAACTCAAACTTACTGGGCATCGGCTGCCACCTCCTTCTTGGAAGCAAAGCGGTCCTTAATGCGTGCGAAGAATGCCTTGAGCTGTGGGTTGTTAGTAAAGACCATGACCAGGATCAACACGATGGCGTAGATGAGCATGCGGTAGTCCGAGAACTGACGGAGCAACTCGGGGAGCACCGTGAGCAGCGCCGCGGCGATAACGGAACCGCGCATGTTGCCCAGGCCGCCCAGAACCACGAACACCAGAATGAGGATCGACGTGTTGAAGTCGAACTTAGTAGCGGAAAGCTGCGAGAAGTTACCGCCGAACAAAGCTCCGGCAGCACCGGCGAGGGCGGCGGAAACCACGAAGGCGATCATGCGGTACTGGGTGACGGAGATGCCCACGGACTCGGCAGCGATCTTGTTATCGCGCACGGCAATAATGGCACGACCGGTACGGCTGCGAACCAGGTTGAGTACAATCACGAGCGCGACCATAACCAAGATGGCGCCGGCAAGGAAGGTCGAATAGGTCGACACGCCCGATGCTCCCTGCGCGCCCTTGATGATGGCGGTGCCGTCCTCGAGCAGGTGCAGGTCGTTGATCGTAGAGTTACCCGTGATGTTAAAGATCACATGCAGGCCGCGGGAGTCGACGCCCACGATAAGGCAGGTGACGATCTCTTTGATGATCTCGCCAAAAGCCAGGGTCACGATGGCCAGATAGTCGCCGCTCAGGCGCAGGACCGGGATACCGATCAAGAAGCCCAAGATGGCAGCGGCGATAGCGCCGACCACAATGCTGATGATCAGACGCATCGGATCGGACGGAACGGCGCTCTCCAGCGCGACGGCAGTGACGATGCCCGTATAGGCGCCGACGCTCATAAAGCCTGCGTGGCCCAGCGACAAGTCGCCCGCGATACCAACGACGAGGTTAAGGGAGATGGCCATAACAATGTAGGCCGTAATGGGGACCAGCTGGCCGGCAATCATGCGCGGGATCATGTGGTTGGACTGCATAAAGAACACGATGGCGAACGCCACAAGGCACATGGCGTACGTAACAAAGTCGTGACGCGTCTGCTTGTCTTTAAGAAACTTCATAACGCTCACCTACACCTTCTCGGGGACGTACTTGCCCAAGAGGCCGGCAGGCTTGACGAGCAGGACGATGATCAGAACACCAAAGACGATGGAGTTGGCAAGGCTCGTGGAAATGTAAGCCTGCGCCATCGCTTCGATGATGCCGATGAGAATGCCGCCGACAAAAGCGCCGGGGATGGAGCCGATGCCACCGAAGACAGCGGCGTCGAAGGCCTTGATGCCAGGCATAGCACCCGTCGTGGGCTGCAGCACCGGCGAGTAGGAGCACAGCAGCACGCCGGCGATGGCGGCAAGGGCAGAGCCGATGGCAAACGTCATCGAAATGGTGCGGTTGACGTTGATGCCCATGAGCTGAGCGGCAGCCTTGTCCTCGGACACGGCGCGCATGGCCTTGCCCATCTTGGTCTTACCTGTAAAGAACATCAGGCCGGCCATGATAACCAGACAGGCGACGATGGTGACGAGCGAGACGGCGCTTACGTTGAACTTGGCCAAGAACTCCGGCACCTGGAAGGTGACGAGCGAAGTGAAGTTCTTGGGCGTGGCGCCCCACAGAAGCTGCGCGGCGTTCTGCAGGAAGTAGGACACGCCGATAGCCGTAATCAGAACGGCCAGCGGGCCTGCTTGGCGCAGCGGCTTATAGGCCAGGCCCTCAATGAGAACACCGAGAACCGTGCAGGCCACGCAAGAGAGAACTACAGATGCCCAGCCCGGGAGGCCGAGATACGACGTGGCGCAGAACGAGACATAGGCACCGACCATGATGACATCGCCGTGAGCGAAGTTGAGCATCTTGGCGATACCGTAGACCATGGTGTAGCCCAACGCGATGATGGCGTAGACGCTGCCCATGGACAGGCCGTTGACCAGGTATTGGATAAAGACCGTCATGTTCCACATCCCCCTTTCGAATAGGTTTCCAGTTAATGTATGAAACAGGGACGTTACATCGTCCCTAGATACCAAGCAAGCAGGGAAGGCCAAAACCTCCCCTGCTTGGGATCAAAACCGCTCTATGTAAGGCGGCCTATTAGGCCTGTACGTACTTGCCGTCAGTGATGACGTACGCCGTGGGCTCCTTCTGGACCTGACCCTTATCGTTCCAGGAGAGCTTGCCAGTCAGGCCGTCAACAGTAATGTTGCGCATAGCCTCGGGAAGCTTCTCGGCAACCTCGGTGGGGTCGGCGTCGACACCCAGGCCGGCCTCCTTGAGAGCCTCGACCACAGCATGCACGCCGTCGTAGGCGTCGGCGGCAAACTGGTCGGGGGTATCGCCGTACTTATCTTTGTAAGCGTTGACGAAGTCGGCGTTCTTCTCGTCGTCGGCGGAGAACGGGGTCATGAGCAGCAGACCCTCGGCAAGAGAGGTATCGAAGCCCTCAACGCCCAGGATACCGTCCATGCCGTCGCAGCCCATCATCTTGACGTCGTAGCCCATGTCCTTGGCGTTCTTGAGCAGGACGGACGCCGGTGTGTAGTAGATCGGCGCAAAGATCATGGTGGCGCCAGCCTGCTTGGCCTTGGTCAGCTGGTTGGTAAAGCTCGTGGCGGAGTCGTCCTTAAAGGTCTCCTCGTCAACAATCTCGAGCTTGGACTCAGCGGCCTGGGCCTTAAAGGAATCTGCGATGCCCGAAGAATAGGCGTCGCCGGAGTTATAGAACAGCACGAACTTCTCGTCCGCATACTTCTGCGCCAGGAACTTGGCAGCGTTGACACCCTGGTTGGGGTCGGTGAAGCAAACCTGGAAGACGCAATCCTTGCCCTTGGTAACGTCCTCGGAGGACGCGGACGGGGTAATCATGAACGTCTCGGGGTCGTTACCGCACTCAGCAGCAACGGCGACCGACGCACCCGTGGTGGTCGGACCGACAAGGGCCTGCATGCCCCAGTCGAGCAGGGTGTTGAAGGCGTTGACGGCCTTCTCGCCGTCAGCCTGGTCGTCCTCGGCCTTGCTGACAAGCGGCAGTTCCTTAGTCGAGAAATCCTTGCAGCCAAGCTCGACAGCCTGTGTAACGGACTTGCCGTAGGACGCGTTGGCGCCGGTCAGTGGGCCGATGGTGCCGATCTTAAACGAAGCGTCGCCCGAAGCGGAACCACCGTCGCCGCCGTTGGAGGAGCAGCCAGCTAGAATGGACATCGCCCCCAGACCTGCTGCGCTCGCGATAACGCTCCTGCGATTCATAACAGGGTTCAATGACTTACCGGTGAGGCTCGACATGCGGCTCTCCTCTCAAATCTCGTCGGGTTTCGGTTACCCGACAGGCCATCCTTCGCCGTGTTCGGCGTTCGCAAAATACTAGACGCTTTAGTTAAGGAAAGTGGCGATTATTTCAACTTTTCTTTGGATTTGTTCATTTATCCATAATCATGCGTATTTCTGTCGGTTTATGCAGTTTAGCCACTTTATTGTGTGAAAGTAATGTTTCCGTTCTGTTACAGGCGTCCCCGCCCTGAATAAAACGACCCCACCGGTCCCGATATATGCACTTAGGCGGCGATGTACTTGCCGTCCTGAATCACATAGGCCGTAGCGGGCTTTTCGACCTGGCCCTCGTCGTTCCATGTGAGCTCGCCCGTCAGGCCCTCGATCTTGATCTTGCGCATGGCCTTGGTCGGCTGGTTGATAAAGCTCGTGGAGGAGTCGTCCTTAAAGGTCTCGGTATCGACGATGTCGAGCTTGGACGCCTTGGCCTGCTCGGCAAAGGCATCGGCGATCTCGCCCGAGACGGCGACGGCGGCACCGGTGGTGACGGGGCCGACGAGCGCCTGCATGCCCCAGTCGCACAGGGCAAACCTTATGGTGCAAACGTTGACAGTTTGTTACGGAAGTTCGTTTGTAGCGAGCGTGTTTCCAATGTTTCCGCAGCGTTTCGGGGGTGCCGTTTTGTGCGACTCCTGTTGCCTGGCGAGCACGCGTCCTCGGTTCACGCTAGAATGCACTCAACCTTTAAGCGATTTATCCATCCATAAGATGCACGAAGGAGCTATCTATGAGCGAACCCCTGCGCACCGTGAACGTCGGCCTCATCGGTCTGGGAACCGTCGGCGGCGGCGTGGCCCGTCTGATCAAGAGCCACCACGATGAGTACCTGGCAGCCTACGGCATCGACCTTAAGCTGACCCGCGCCTGCGCGCTTGCCTGGGAGCAGGCCGAGGCGGCAGGCATTGAGCGCGAGGCCTTTACGAGCGACTGGCACGATGTCGTCACCGACCCCGCCGTCGACATCGTCGTCGAGCTGATCGGCGGCGAGCATCCCGCAACCGAGATCTTCACCACTGCCTTTGAGCACGGCAAGCACGTCGTCTCTGCCAACAAGGCCCTGCTGGGCCGTCACGTCGAGACGCTTGCCAAGAAGGCACGCGCGTGCGGCGTGCAGATTAAGTGCGAGGCCAGCTGCGGCGGCGGCATCCCCATCGTGAGCACGCTTGAGCACGATCTGGTGGGCAACAAGATCCTGACCATCGCCGGCATCCTCAACGGCACCACCAACTACATCCTGTCGCGCATGGACGCCGAGGGCGCCGATTACGCCGACGTGCTCGCCGATGCACAGGCCAAGGGCTATGCCGAGGCCGACCCGTCCGCCGACGTCGACGGCTTCGATGCCGCCAGCAAGACGGCGATCCTCGCCTCCATCGGCTTTGGCACCCGCGTTACCACCGACGATGTGTACCAGCAGGGTATCCGTACCATCGGCGCCGAGGACATCGCCCAGGCTCGCGAGCTCGGCTACACCATTAAGCTGCTCGGCATCGCCCGCAACACCGACGCCGGCGTCGACGTCCGCGTGCATCCCACGCTCATCCCGGCAGACCATATGCTCGCCAAGGTCAACGGCGCCATGAACGCCGCCTACGTGGTGGGTGACGCCGTGGGCGAGACCATGTTCTACGGCGCGGGCGCAGGCTCCTTCCCCACCGCGAGCGCCGTCGTGGGCGATATCTTGTCGCTCTCCGAGCAGATCAGCCGCGGCGTGGCTCCGCTGCCCGAGATTGAGCCCTATGGTCACAACCTCGCCTTTAAGCCCATGGACGAGCTCCAGACCAAGTACTATGTGCGCCTGAAGGTCGCCGACCGCGTGGGCGCCCTGTCCGAGACGGTCGACATCTTTGCCAAGCACAACATCTCGATTTCGCTCATCAACCAGGTCGAGGACGGCAAGTCGGGCGTCAGCGATGCCTGCTCGGTCATCTTCCTGACGCACCGCGCGCTCGAGAAGGACGTCCAGGCTGCCGCCGCCGAGCTTGCCAGCGTCGACTGCGTGGCCGAGGTCGCCAACGTCCTGCGCATCGAGGACGTCGAGGCTTGGACCGAAGGTGTCATGGCCAACTAGTTCGGTTTACACCCCACAACGCATTTGCTCGAAGGGCTCCCGTCTGGTCTTGGACGGGAGCCCTTTTATTTGCACGCTCGGGGCGCATTGACGCGATCCGCGTTTGAACAATTTGACCGTTCGGTGTCAACCAGGGATACCGCTCACCGATAAGCAGGCATGTTTGCTTTTGTCCGCCGCTATCCTGTGCTGCGTACGTCCACCCCCGAAGAATGGAGGCACCATGTTGCTCGAGGGCAAGAAAGCAATCATCACCGGAGGCACGCGCGGCATCGGCTATGCCATCGCCTGCCGCTTTATCGAGGAGGGTGCCACCGTCACCGTCTTTGGCTCGCGTCAGGAGACCGCCGATGCGGCCGTTGAGAAGCTGACAGCCGTCTATCCCGACGCCAAGGTCTGGGGTCGCTTCTGCGACCTCACCTCACTCGAAGCCGTGACCGAGGCCTTTACCCAGGCTGCAGCCGATATGGGCGGTCTCGATACGGTCGTCAACAACGCCGGAATCTCCCAGCGCTCACCCCTTTTGGACTATACAGCCGAGGAGTTCGCCAAAGTTATGGACCTCAACGTCGTCGCCGTCTTTAACGGTCACCAGGCTGCCGCCAAGATCATGACCGAGGCCGGCCACGGCGGCACCATCACTACCACAAGCTCGATGGTCGCCAAGTACGGCCAGCCCTCTGGCGTCGGCTACCCCACGTCTAAGTTTGCCGTCAACGGCATGGTCCAGTCGCTCTCGCGCGAGCTCGCCCCCATGGGCATTCGCGTCAACGCCGTTGCCCCAGGCGTAACCAAGACCGATATGGTCGCCAACCTGCCCGAAGAGGTCATCAAGCCCATCATCGCCACTATTCCGCTCGGTCGCATGGGCGAGCCCGAGGACGTTGCCAACGCCTTCGTTTTCCTTGCGAGCGACATGTCCTCCTATGTCACGGGCGCCATCCTCCCCGTCGACGGGGCAGCCCGCTCCTAAAGGTCGAAAGTTTCGGCTTCGAACCTCAACAGAGTTCAACGCAAAAGGCGCGCTGTCCGCATCAACCGCAGGCAGCGCGCCTTCTATTATTTGGACGGAACCCGTATCCCGACATTCCTTGCTACTTGCCGTCGTCGTCCTGGGCTTCATCGCGCGCGTAGAGCTCCAGCATGCGGCGGCGGTATTCGTGTACGGCGAGCTTGGCGCGCTCAAGGCGGCGGCGCTCACGCGGAGTCAGCTCGGACGGGTCAACCTCATCACCATAGGTCTTATCGGCAAGAAGACGCGCCGCGTCCACGATGCGGGCATCGATGTGGCCGCTCGCCGCCTCGGCGGAAAGACGCTCGGCAATCGTATCGAGCGTAGGCAGGCCCTCGAATACGCGACCATGGCCATGCGAGGTCAGCAGCTCGTGCTCGCGTGCGAGCAGGCTCGCCAAATCGTGATGGGCGCGCAGGATGTCAAGTGCATCGGATGGATGCTCGGCAACCTCTGCCACGGCGGCGACCGGCGCGGCGTCGACCACGCGGTAGAAGAGCTGCGCGAGCAATGGCATCAAGAACACCGTGATGGCACCGGCGGCAACCATGACCGACGCAATATCTTGCGACAGCGCGCCCGCGTTGACGGCCACGCTCGTTACGGCAACGATGATCGGCAGCGCCGTGGTGCAGTAAAGCGCCACGGTAATGCGGCCATACGCCGACACATCGCGCGTCACGGGACAAATGCTCATAGAGATGAGAATGGGCACGGCACGAATGATCAGCAGCGCCAAGATAAAGCCCACGAGCAGCCCGGGGCGCGACACCACGGCCGTCAGGTCGATCTTAGCGCCCGACACGGTAAAGAACACCGGGATCAAAAAGCCGTAGGCCAGGCCGTCGAGCTTGGTCTCAAGCGTATGGTTGCCCTCGGGGATGATATAGCGCAGGACAAAGCCGGCGGCAAAAGCGCCCAGTACGATATCGAGGCTAAAGATGGCCGAGAACGCCACGAGCGTGACCAAAATAAGCACTGTCAGGCGTACGAACGTCTGCGACGTGGTATCGGCGCGCTCCTCGACAAACGCAAAGAAGCGGCTGCCGACGCGTTTGGAGCGGCGGGGGGATTTCGACGG
>UQHQ01000051.1 GCA_900540945.1 uncultured Collinsella sp.
CGTGGGCGGCCGGGGTACAAAACGCCCACATGAGCCGCGGGCGCCGCCAATACGGCTGTTGCCATTAAGCGTTTTAGTTGCAGTGATGCTCGCCTGAGCCTTGCTACTGTCCCTAAACGTAACCGTAGAAGCTGCCGACACGCTGCCTGCAATACCACCAATGTTCACATCGTTGGTGAACGTATCATCGCATGCGATATTCGTTTCGCACGTTGCGCCAGACAGCGTCAGACCACCCGCAATGGCGCCCGCAAGCGATCCAGCCTCGATTGCCGAGCCGTTATCGAACCTCATGGAGCCAGCGATGGTGACGTTGGAGACAGTCTCGCTGTTGGCGGCTGCGCCGTTGATTGCTGCGAACAAGCCCAGGCGGCCGTGACGGTAGATTTTTCCGTTGCCGGCACTGATGTCGTCGGCGCCCAGAGGGGCGTTCCCGCGCATGCCGTAAGGCTCACCGACAGCAAGCTTGATCGTGCCGCCGCCGTTCAACGTTCCCGAGAAAACTTGCGAGCCGTCTGCACAATCCTGCGTGAAACCCGTCAGGCCCGTGCCCTTGAGATCAATAGTGCCGTTCACCGTAATGGTCGAGGACTGCAAGATGTTCGGGTTGTTTTCGGAAACGCCCTCGACCATGGAGTAGTAGCCGTTGGTTTGCCAGGTGATTGCAAGTTTGGCGAAATCCTCAACAGAGGTTAGGGTGTAGGCACCGTTAGCTGCCGTCAGCGAATCCGGCAAGGTCAACTTATGAGTGTCCACATCAAGCTTAATGAAGTCGCCGCCCAGACGAATAACTTCGCCGTAGGTCGCGATGTCGTCCGTCTTCGAGGCAGTATTGCTACGTTTGAAGGTCCAGCCCGCTGCACCCTTGTCAGCGTCAGAGCCATCGCCGACAGCAAAAATCAGCGCGTTGTGGTTCTCGTATACGAGCTGGCCCGTCGTGCTGTTTTCGGCAAAACTTGCGCCCGACAGATCCGTGATGCCGCTGAATTTGATTACAGCATTCCACGCGGAGCCTGCAATTCCCGCGGCACGGTTGCTTTGCGCCTTACCGATAGGATTGTCGCTTGTAAGTTTGAAATCTCGCACGTCAAGGACATTGCGCGCGTCGACAACGCCCACGGCACCACCGAACTTTCCGGCGTCCGTTCGCGCCGAAGCATCTCCCTTGCACGCAACCGTCACGCCGTCGAGCACAACGGCGACAGGCTGCGAATTGGAGTCCGCGCTATCGCCAACATAGCCAACAACACCGCCCGTATCGGACAGCTTGCCCGCAAGTTCAAACTCAATTGAGCACGTTTTCTTATCCGCATCCTTTTGGACCACAAAGGCGCGCAGCGACTCATCGACGCCTTTTGCCGTCGCAAACACCTTGCCGACAAGGCCGCCGTAGCTGCCGTTGAAGCTAACTTCTTCCGGTAAGGTGAACTTGCTCTTATACGTTCCGCCTTGCACCACGATGTCGCCATTAGAAATATCGGCCACACCAAAAAGGGCGCCGGCGCGTTGCGATGCACCAAGCGTCACAAGCTTGCCCAGGTCGAACATATTGGGCTTAACGATAAATCCTTGCGCAAAGCTCACGTCGCCGATGACGCCACCGGAGCAAGCGCTGTCTTTATCGCCGACGTTGCACGCCGGCTTAACCGTTACGCCATCAGCGATGTTGAGCGTGAGGTTGGTGGCCTTACCGATAAGACCGCCCGCCGCGTTTTTACCTGCGACGCTCAGCGCCGAGACATCGATGCCAGTTGGTAGGGCGACGGTGGCACCCTCCCGCGCCTCGCCGATAAGACCCCCCGCGTTGGCATCAGCGGCTGTCGCGTTGATAGTGGGGGTACCGTCGAGTTTGTCCGGCAGGGCGAGGCCCGCAAGCGTAAGCGATGCTCCTTCGGCAAGGGTGTTCACAAGCAAGCCCATGTTGCCTGTGCTCGATTGCATATCGATCGCCAGGGGGCTGTTCGCGCTTGTCACGTAGGTTGCGTTAAGCGTGAGCGCGCCCGTGACCTCGCCCACAAGTGGCGAGGCGAGCTTGCAGATGTCCTTTTCGGTATCGCTCTTGGGCGTGCCCACGGTTACGGTGGCAGCAAGCGTCTTGTCCGCGCCCGTGACCTTTGCGGCCACGATGGGCTGGGCATCGGTACCCTTCCAGGTGAGCTTTACGGTGCTGTTGGCGTCGCTGAGCTCGATGTTGTTGAAGAGCGTCTTGTTGACGGTCAGGGTCCTGTCGCCGAGGTTGAGCGCGCCTTTGAAAGGGTAGGCATCGCTGCCGAAGCCCTGGAACGTGAGGCTACCCAGGCCGTCCACGATCTCCGCGCCGCACACGTCGAAGTCGATGCCGGTCGAGCCACCTTTGGAGATGTTCGCGTTCTGGTAGATGGCGGGATCGGTGTTGGAGATGGCGATAAGGTCGGCGTTGGACTCAAAGGTAATGGCCGTGACGGCGCCCAAGTCGTCAGTGATGACATTGCCGTCACCCAACGCGTGCCTGAGATCCTCGACAGTAGCGATGGTGGGGGCGGTGTTTGCCTGATCAGCAGCATCCGCGTCCGCGTCATCCGCTTGTTCTCCGTCAGCAGCACCCTCATCGGCAGCCGCATCGTCTTGGGACGCGTCGCCCTCCGTTGGGGTATCGCCGTTAGTGGTTCCATCGGTCGTGGAGTCCTGTGATTCGCCAGCGTTGGTAGAACCGTCGCCGCCCTCGGTAGCGCCAGCGTCGGCGCCCGGAGTCGTTGCGACATCATCAGATGTAGCCTGGTCAGCATCTTGCAGCGCGGTGGCCACAGCATCCTGTACGGAGCGCGCCGTGTTGCCCGCGGCGCGCGCGGCGGAGACGGATGCCTCCATGACGGCGTCGAGCTCTTGCGCGAACACCTCCGTGGAGGGCGCAAGCGCCTGGAAAATCATGATCGCAGTCAGGCATGCGGTTGTTATGCGCTTTGCCGTTCTCATCTGGTCCTACCTCGTTCTATCTCATGCCCCGTGCGGGGTCTCAAAATCACAGATTGCGGTTGGCCTACGCAGCCCTGCACGTAACACCGATGTCATCCAAGCTGCCGGGCGCGGTATCCGTCGAACGGTAAAAGGTAATAATCTCCGACCCGGGATCCATGGTGAACGTAACCGACCTTCCATCAAAGGTCGCGTCGGAATGATTCGTCGCCAAAAATGGGTCAAGCTCAACCTTGTCGCCCCATGTAAGCTTGATTTTTGTTGGCGCGCCCGTAACGGTCGCGCGATAGTTGTAAGCGTCGAAAGCGTTGATATCCGAGTTCTTGTCGACCCACTCGCCCGAAACGCCCGAAGCCGTTACCTCTGCACGCTCGGAAGGCGCAATCTTGGCGGCGAGCCATTTAAGATTGGTGCCGGGGCTATTGGAGCCGACCTGGGCCTTAACGGTGAAGGATGCTTTGTTGAGGTCCGCCTTGGAAAATGTAACCTTATAGGTATACATGGTTGCCCTGTTGGCAGGGAAGGAAAGGTCGACCGTGCCGCCCGCCGTCAGCATGGGCGAACCGCTTATGCTCCAAGCTTTCGTCGTTCCCGTCGCCTTCACGCTCAGCGTCGCGTTAACGTCCTTGTCGTTGACCTTGTTCTTGTCGCCCAGCAGATGGTTGTAAATGCGAAAGGTAAAAGAGCAGTTTTCCCCACTCGTGTCGGCGATGACGCTTCGGACGGCAATACCCTCGTCATTCAGCGTCTCATTCGTGTAGCCCGTAAGCATGTCCGAGGCAAACAGCGCCTGTGACGTGCCCGAGACAGCGACCGACTTAAGGAAGTCGCCCGCCAAAAAGGCCGTGTAAGTAAGGTGGGTACCCGCCACAATCGCGACGGCGCATAGCAGCACCGCAACCGCCCACAGGCGCTTGCGCATTTTGGAAGCAGGGACCGCCGACTCTACGCAGCAAGGCTCTGCCTTAGAATCATCCACCTGCGCAAAGTGCTTGCCAACAGGCCTCGCGATTTCATTTTGCTCTTTCTTGTCTTTTCGCATCTGGCGCCCCTCCCTTCTTGTTATTAGTTGCCACTCGTGCCGCGAGCAATTAGATAAACCATGTCGGTCTCTTTGACGTTGGAGACCGTCTTTCCGTTTACGGTCACAACGCCCGGATTCCATGTGCACTCGATGATGAAGTTCGTGGCGGCGTTGGCTGTTTTGCCATTCCAGCCATCGAGCCCACTCCCTGCGAACTTGTGGTACCGATACAGCGGACGGGCGTTTTTCTGGACATTCACGTACGAGCCGTACGTCGGGTCGTTTGCCTCAAGCTCTTTAGCCAACGCACTTGTCCCGTCCGCGGAGTTGATAAAAGCAAACTCAATCGGGGTGCTGCTCTTCTTGCTCCATGAGTAGGTGCGGTTGAGCCCGTCGAGGCCGACCACAGTGCCGTTTTTATCGTTCGGATTATTGACCGTCACGTGATACACGTTGATTGTCAGCCCCGTGATATTCGTTGTGTTGGCAATCTGCAGCTCAAACGCTTGACCGCCGGCAGCGGGATCGCCATTGTCGCTCTGCACACAAAACGCGCGACGAACGGTCACGGTGCCGTCTATGTTTTTAACATCGCCCCGTGACTCGTCATACGAAATCTCG
This sequence comes from uncultured Collinsella sp., assembly GCA_900540945.1. Lineage (GTDB taxonomy): Bacteria > Actinomycetota > Coriobacteriia > Coriobacteriales > Coriobacteriaceae > Collinsella. The sequence continues at coordinate 4,598 of UQHQ01000051.1, forward strand.
ATGGGCTCGATGCTCGTCTGGTTGGGACCCATGATCTTAAGCTGCGCGGGCGTTTGGATCTTGCCCACCGTAGACAGACTTTTGCTGCCCACAAACCACGAGAGCGACAAGCCGATGATAAGAGCGATTGCCGCCAGCAATATCAGGACCGCAAGGGCCTGTGCGCGGTGGTTTTCTATCCAATTGCGGGCATCGCCGAGGCGCGTTTGCATGGTGCTCATGAGCTCACGCCCTCCTGAGCGCTAATTCTAAGTTGGATGTATTTGACCTTATTGCCGATCTGCTCGTCGGCATTGTTGTACAGCGCCGAGCAGATGGCGGTGTCGCCGAAGGATATGTCAGCCGAAACCGCAGGAGCGTTGGCGACACTCGTGCCGTTTGCCGCGCCATAGAAGTAGTTCGCTTTATGCGCGTTCATATCTGCCTGCAGAGCGCCGTAGTCAGACTTTGCGTCGCCCGCCGCCGCAAACAGGTTCTTGTAGTAATTCGTGTTGCCGGTAAGGACGAAGTTTTGGAAGTACTCCGGCCACACCCAGTACAGGCTGATGGTGACGGGTTTGTTCGTTGGCTTGTTCACATCGCCGTTTTCGCAAAATTCGCACTTGCGAATCTCGATCTTGCTATCAACCACGCGGCCCGAGTAATACCCGTTCTGGTCGCAGCTCGTAAAGAACAGCAAGTGGCCTTTGATCAAGCCAAGGAGCGCCTCCGCCTCGGGCGCCAGCGTTCCCCCGTCCCCAACAACGCCAACAGTGTTCGTGACCTTAAGCAAGCGCGACAGACTGATCGTGACCCCGTCCAGGTCACTCACCAGCGGCTTCACCGTAAATGTAATCTTGCCGCGAGCACCCGGGTACAGAGAGCCCGCGGTCTCGTTGTTGAGGTTGGAGCCGAGCGTTACCGTCATGGCGTCGGTCGTATCCAGGCCATCGATGGCATACTTTTCCTCGGGCGTGCGCTCGGAGCGCTCGTAATAGCCCACGTGCGCGCCGGACTCACCCTCGCCCGCGGCGGTCAGCGTGTACCGATCCGCCTTCGCCCCGATCGTACCCCCCCGTGGCGCTCACTCGGTTATTCGCGGCAAACCAGGCCAGACACGCAAAGATGGCAACGATGGCGGCCAACACAAACAGACCGCTCACCAGGAAATCCTTCCAGAAATCCTTGAGGGTCCGCACGTGCTCGTCGGCAGCTTGGCGGTACTCGGCCGCCGTCTTGTGCTGCTGGAGCTCGCTATGTCGGTCCATGCCACTCATCGCTTACATTTGCCCTGCTTGCGGGCGTGCCATCCTTTCCGCTCGGTCGCGTTTATCCGTTGTTCGCAGGTAGAGAATTCAGGCAGAATACAACACCGTACGATAAGGTAAAAGAATAGCATTGACCTGCGGTTCGCTCCACAACGCAAGCCTTAATGATGTCTTAAAAGTCAAACCCTTGGTGCAAGTGGTCAGGTTACTTCGCGCCAACATGGTGCAAACAAACCTGACCCCCTTGCACCAATCCGTAGCGCCGGGCAGCGGACACACGGCGTGCCGCCCCTTAACACCCCAACGCGCGAACGGGTATCACGTAGATACCGTCCTCGACCTCGCGGGCGTACTCACCCACCCCCACAATCACGGCCATAAACTCCGGTTCGCGTGTGCGTGAACGAGGATTTCCACAGACCTTCTTGCGAACGCGCTTGAGGCTCTCGACGCCGGCGTTCGCTTTATCTTCACTCACCTTAATCTCAAAGGCGGCCCACCGTCCGTCGGCTAGCTGCACGATAGCATCGCACTCAAGACCCGAATCGTCGCGATAATAGCGCACGGGCGTGCTATCCAGCAGGTCGAGCGAACGTGCGTAGACCGAAAGGTCGCGTATGACCAAATTCTCAAACACCAGACCAAATGTCTGCCAGTCGGCAAGCAGCGCCTGCGAGGACATACCTAGCAAGGCGCAAGCAAGGCTCGGATCTGCCAGATAGCGCTTGGGCTTGACGGTAAAGCGCCGTTTGTCGCGCGCGGCGGGAACCCAACCGGGAACCTCCTCGAGAATGAACATGCCTTTGAGGGCATCCAGGTACCTGCGCACCTTGGTCTCATCGGCAAACGCTGCGGGTTCCTCCTCGGCACCGAACATATCCATAAGAATCGTTTTATACGTGGTTGCCTGTCCCAGATTGCGCGCGATCGATGCGGAGACTCGACGAGCAATATCGGGGTCGAGACCGACCGCCGGGAAGCTGCTCGAAAACGTGGTGTTGAGATATTCGTGGGCGATGAGCTGGGCGTCAGCCGAAACCATATCGATCGCCTCGGGCCAGCCGCCGCGGCAAGCGGCTTCGACAAGCCCCGGCGTATCGCCATTGCACCGGCAGGGCTCAAAACGATGCTCAAACAAGCCCGCCAGGCTCACCTTGCCGTTGGACTCACCTGTCTCGGCAAGCGTCATGGGGTGCATGCGGACGCGGCCGATGCGGCCGGCTCCACTATGCGCGGGCGCCTCCGCCTTTGAGCCAAACGCAGGCGTGGCGGAACCCGTGAGGATATAGGCGCCGCGCGTACCCCGGGTGCGGTCGACCTCGTGTCTAACGTAGTCCCAAATCTGGGGAACGCGCTGCCACTCATCGATAATATGCGGACGGTCTCCCAGCAACATCATCGCCGGGTCGGCACGCGCGAGGTCGAGATTCTCGTCGACATACGAGGCGGACGCCCCGTGCTCGAGCGCGGCCCACGTCTTGCCGCACCACTTGGTGCCCGCAATCTCGACCGCTCCAAAGACACGAAGGTAGCGCTCGATTTGCGCATCCACGATACGTGGGATGTATCCGTCCCGATATAGCCTCTCGCCTGCCATGAGCCACCCCCGCAGATTTCCAGTTCCTGCTTTCTGATTCTTCTATTCCACTGTAGCAAATTCGGATTTTCGGGTGGTTGCGATTCGGATTTTCGTGTTCATATAATTCGGATTTTCTGGTGCATGAGATTCGGATTTTCTGAACCCGCTGGTCAGAGCACCTCTTATCGACAAAAAGGCGGGGAGCACCGATACGGCACTCCCCGCCCACTCAATACGCGATAGCTTTCTCGACTACAGCTCGTTAGCCGCGTGATATGCCGTGCGGATAGCGCTCGCGATGTCGGCGGTTCGCTCGCCCGAGCAGTCGCCCACGCAGGTCACGGGCACCGTCACGCCGTCCAGGTCAAACGCGTTGGCCTTGGAGCCCACGGCCATCACCACGTAATCGCAGGCGATCTTCACCGGCTCCTCGGCGCCGTCCTCGGTGGTGCGAATGGCCTCCACGCCCTCATCAGTAATGGCGGTCAGGCGGGTCTTCACGTGCTGCTCCACGTTATGCTCGGCAAAGTCGCTCATAATCAGCGGCAGAATGGTCTCGGACTCGCCCGCGGCAATCTTATCGAGCATCTCCACGATCGCCACCTCGCAGCCATGCTGCAGCAGGTACTCGGCAGTCTCGGTGCCCACCAGGCCACCGCCAATAACGGCGACGCGGCCCGTAAGCTCCACCTTGCCGGCCAGCACGTCC
>UQHQ01000052.1 GCA_900540945.1 uncultured Collinsella sp.
AAAATTCATTCCAAAATGTGCGGAGCAAAGCTCCGCACGCCAACTTTTCTTTCAGCTAAAGAACGCCGGAAATTCGACGCTGGCTTGTTGGCCTTGCTGGACGTTGTCGACGCCAAACCAGCTCGGAAGCTATATCGATACAGAAAGGTCCCCGACCGGAGGGGCCGGATATAAGGTTTATCGCGAGTTCCGCACGCAAAGAAGGCCACTTAATGTGGCCTTCGTCTTGCGCAGGACTGTAGAGCAGGAAACCTTATATCCGGCCCCTCCGGTCGGGGACCGCACCCGTACGACTACAGCGTCATGTTTGGATCGGCGTCGACGTCGAATGGCGAGATTTCACCTCGGTCGAATTTACGGCGAGCAACCTCCGCGATCATGGCGGCGTTATCGGTGCAGGCAGACAAGGGCGGCACCGTCACGCGAATACCCTGACGCCCAAGCTTCTTAATCATCATCTCGCGCAGATGCGGGTTGGCTGAGACACCGCCGCCGATGCAATACTCCTTGCACCCGGTAGCGTGCAGGGCGTTTTTGGCCTTCTTGTACTGCACGTCAAAGACCGCCGCCTCAAACGAGGCCGCTAGGTCGGGCAGGTGAATCGTGCGCCCGGCCTTGGTCTCCTGCTCGATGTAGAGCGTCACCGCCGTCTTGAGGCCCGAAAGCGAGAAGCGGTAGTCTCCCCTGCTGTTCAGCGCACGGGGGAAATCGATCGCCTTGGGGTTGCCCGTCTCGGCAAGCTTGGAGATGATGGGGCCTCCGGGATAGCCAAGGCCCAGTGCCTTTGCCACCTTGTCGAAGGCTTCGCCCACGGCGTCGTCAAGTGTCTCGCCAAGCACCTCGTAGTCGCCCCATGCCTTTACGTGCACGAGCATGGTGTGCCCGCCCGAAACAAGCGTAAAGATAAACGGGGGCTTAAGGTCGGGCTGCGCCAACAGGTTGGCAAACAGGTGACCCTCCAGATGATTGACGCACACCAGCGGTTTGCTGGCAGCATACGCAAAGCCCTTGGCAAAGGCGACACCCACCACCAAGGCACCCACCAGGCCCGGACCTTGCGTCACGCCCACGGCGGCAAGCTCACTTGGCGCAATCGCCCCGCCCTCAAGGCCAAGCGATGCCGCGGCATCTTCAAGCGCCGCATCTACGACACTCACAATCACCTCAACGTGCTTGCGCGAGGCGATCTCGGGCACCACGCCGCCAAAGCGAGCATGAAAATCAATCTGCGTCGACACCTGGTTGGCCAGCATCTTGCCGTCCGCATCGATAATCGCCACGGCCGTCTCGTCGCAGGAGCTCTCGATGGCAAGCACCAGGCGACGGCGCTCGATTTCGGCACGCTCCTCAGCGGTGCGTTCGGGCGCGGGCAGCGGCCATACACGCTGTTCGGCAGCCGTCGGCTCGGGCGAGGCATTGTCGAGAGGAAGCACCAGGGGCAGCGGCGCCGTCATGACGATGGCATCCTTGCCGGCACCGTAATAGCCACGGCGACGACCCGCCTCGGTAAAGCCCAGGGCGGTATAGAGTGCAATTGCGCCCTCGTTGCCGTCCTCAACCTCAAGCGAAGCCGTGGTGCAGCCGAGCATCTGCGCGTCATAGCTCACGTGCGACAGAAGCTTGCGGGCGATGCTCTCGCGGCGATGCGCCGGATCGACGGCAACGTCCATAATCTGCACGTCCCCGTCGACGACCATACCGCCGGCAAGACCCAGCAGACGGCCGTCGTCGTGCGCCACCCACCAGCTACGCGGCGCGGCAACGCCCTCGCCCAGCTCGGACAGGAACATGCCCGGCGTCCACGCCTCGTGTCCGGCGCCTTCAAAGCAGGCGGTCTCCAGTGCGCTCGCGCCCTCGGCATCCGCCGCGCCCATAGGGCGGAATTGCAGATGACGTCCGGCAAGCTCGTCGGCAACACCTGTCACCTCACTCTGCGCGCTCTCGGCAAGGCCCAGACGCTTGCGCTCGTTTTCCTCGGCGTCCGAAAGGCGCGTATAGATCGGCAAGACGCGAGCCGGATCGCCGTCGCCTGCGGCGCGCGCCATCAGCAGGCCCTCGCCCGAGGGCCACCACAGGTCTCGCTCCACGCAGCGCGCCGTCTCGTCCTCACCCAGCAGCTTGCCATAACGCACGAGACCGTCACCAGTCAGCTGAACCTGATCCCAGCCCGCGGTCTGGCGCCACTCATCAAGCGCCACGGCGGCCTTGACCACGCGCTCGCGCTCAAACAGACGCTCGGGGCCCTCATCCCCCAGCACATAGAGCGCCGGGTACACCTCGCCGCGCATGGCATCGGCAAGAACGCCAAGCTTGCCGCGTACACCGGCCTTCCATGCCGTCCAGGCGCACGCGTCAAGTGTCGACACGCCCAGCAACGGCACGTTGGCACCGCGTGCCAGACCCTTTGCGGTGGAGATGCCGATACGCACGCCCGTAAACGATCCCGGGCCGCGGCCGACCACATAACAGCCGACATCGCTGCGATTCAGGCCGGTCTGCTTCAGTAGGCCATCAACAGTATTCACGAGCTCCACGTTGGCATGGCGGCGACACAGATGGTCCCCACTCACCAGCTTTGCCTCGCCTGTCTGCACATCAATCCAGCTTGCCGCGCAGGCAAGCATGTCGGTCGATGTGTCGAGCGCCACCACCAGCGCGTTGTCGTTATGCAAGCTCATCTTGTACAGCCTTATCTATCAAATGGGAAAGCTCATCCGCGCGCTCGCCGTGTGCCTCGAGCGTTATCGTTCGCACATCGCTGTCGTCCTCATCGCGCTTAAGCGTCACCGAAAGATACTCATCTGTCAGTTCATCCTGAAACTGCTCGCCCCATTCCAGCAGACAAACACCCTCATAGCCCAGCACGTCAAAAATGCCCGTATCCTCAAGCTCGTAGGCATGCTCCAGGCGGTACAGATCAAAATGGAACAGCGGAATACGCCCTTGGTCATGAACGGCCATGAGTGCGAACGTAGGGCTTGTGACCATATGCTCATCGCCCAGAGCGCGCGAAACGCCCTTGGTAAAGTGGGTTTTGCCCACCCCGAGGCCGCCGGTCAAGATCAGCACATCACCATCTTCCAGGCACGGCGCAACCAGCTCGCCAAAATGCTCCGTATCGGCAGAGCAAGCCGTTCTATAAATACCTACCCCCAGGCGCTCCAGGGACATATATGCTCCTTATTATTCCGAGGCACCCTCTGGCGCGGGGTGCCGCTCCAGATAGTCGCCCAGCATCTTAAAGTCTTCCTCCAGCAACTCTTGCCACGCCGGATTGCGCAGCGCTGCCGCGGGATGAAACGTCGGCATCACCACAAAGTGCCCCATCTGATGGAACCTGCCGCGCAGCTTGGTAATGCCGATCTCGGTCTTGAGCACAAAGTGCGTCGCGGGATTGCCGAGTGTCACGATGATATCGGGCCAGATGCTTCGAATCTGCTCGCGCAAAAACGGTGAGCAAGCCAGCACTTCCTCGGGGCGCGGATTGCGGTTTCCCGGCGGGCGACACTTAAGCACGTTGGCAATGTAGACATCTTCGCGTTTGAGCCCCGCCAGCGAAAGGATGCCGTTGAGATCCTCGCCCGCCGCCCCCACAAAGGGTTCGCCCTGCAAATCCTCGTTGCGACCCGGCGCCTCACCGATAAACATGACGCGGGCGCGGGGGTTTCCCACGCCAAACACGATATTATGGCGCGACTGATAGAGCTGGCAGAGATGGCAGTCGCCTAAAACAGCCTCAATCTCCTCGAGCGCAACCTCGCGCGGCGCCTGGTGACTATGTCCGGGGATGTGCATGACGCCCATGGCGACTCCTACACGTAAACCTTGTCGAGGCGCATACCAAAGCCGCAGGCAACCTCGTAGTTAATCGTGCCACGCAGTCGGGCCATCTCATCCATAGTGATCTCGGCATCGCCATCGCGGCCGACAATAATCATCTCGTCACCATACTCGGCCTCGGGAATCTCGTGTGCCGGGTTGGACTGAATGGCGACCATAAACTGATCCATGCAGATATTGCCAACCTGACGCACGCGCTCGCCGCGATACAGCACATCCATACGATTGGAAAGCGTACGCGATAGGCCGTCGGCATAACCGATCGGCAGCGTGCAGATCTGAACGCGCGTACGCGGTACGCGGTAGGTAAAACCGTAGCCCACGCCCTCGCCCATCGCAGGGTGCGCCACGCGCGTCACGCGCGCATGGACACTCATAACGGGATCGAGCTGCATCACACGGCCACTCAGCTCGCACGGCTGCATGCCATACAAGCCAACGCCGGCGCGAATCATATCGAAATGCATCGAGGGGTCGAGCATCGAGGACGGCGTGTTGGCGCAGTGCACGATACCGCACTCAAAACCCGCATCCTTAATGGCTTGAACGGCCTCGGTAAAGCGCTGACACTGCAGCTTGTAGTCCCAGCCCGAAGGTTCATCGGCCGTGGCGAAATGCGTAAATACGCCGTCGCACTGAATGCCGCGATGGAAATCAATACCACGGACAAAGTCGAGCACCTGCGTGTAATGTACGCCGATACGGTTCATACCCGTCTCGATGGCGAGATGATACTTACCCACCTTGCCCGCTGCGACGGCACATTCACCATACGCAAGAGCAAAGTCAGACGTATAGACCGAGGGCATGATATCGAACTCGAGCAACGTCGGAATCGCCTCGATAGGCGGCTCGCTAAGGATGAGGATTGGTTTCGTAATCCCGCCCTGTCGGAGCTCAACGCCCTCGTTAACCGTCGCCACGGCAAACATGTCGGCACCGGCCGAATACATAATCTTGGCGCACTCAACAGCTCCATGGCCATAAGCGTCGGCTTTAACCACGCAGCACAGGCGCTGGCGCGGATTCAGCAAATTCTTATAGGCCCTCGTGTTGCGGCGGAGCGCCCCGCGGTCGATCTCGACCCAGGACCAACGCGTCAAATCGGCTTTATTCATAATTAGTCATCCGACCCTTCGTCTGTGATTCCCAGATCATCGAGCGCATCCTTTGCCGCCAATTCCATGGCGGGACCAATCAAGTCGATAAGATCGGTCGCGATAACGCTCTTCTCGCCAAACTCCGTCGCCGCGGCAAAACCGGCATAGCTATGAAGCGCGACGGCATACGAGTACAGCAGCTCCCAGCGGTCCATCTCGTCGCGCATGGTGGCTAGCGTGCCGGCCAGAATACCCGCAAGAACGTCACCCGAACCAGCGGTCGCCAACGATGCCGGGCCCGAGAGCGGCAGCAGCACGCGCTCAACACCGCAAATGGCCGTCGTCGGACCCTTAGCGATAACAACGAGGTTATCGGAACCGGCGGCCCAGACAACCTTTTGCGCAGCAGCAATCGCGGTGCCAAGGTCATTGACCTCATCGCCGGCAACGAGACGCGAAAGCTCGCGATAATGCGGCGTCATGACGAGCGGCTGCTCGCGACGATACATCTCGGGATTGCTGTCGATGCCGTCGATTGCAATCTTGGCAAGGCAGTTGAGGGCATCGGCATCCAAGATAAGCGGCACGTCGAGCTCGAGCAGACCCGAAACCACCTGCATGGCACCGGCAGACGTCGTCATGCCGGGACCACACAGCACGCAGCTATATTTCTTGGCAATCTCACATACCGTCATGCGCGCAGCGGCACCAAAAGATCCGCGGGAATCAGATGGAATGGCAAAGACCGGAATCGAGGGGAGCGCCATGCGGATAAGGTTGGCACACGCATCCGGCGTCGCGACCGCCACATAGCCGGCACCTGCGCGGGCTGCGGACTTGGCAGCCATAATGGCGGCGCCAGGGTACTGTGCCGATCCGGCAACAATGAGCACCGAGCCGCGCGAGTACTTATCGATATTCGTGGGCAGCGGAGCAAAGTAGTCCACAAGGTCGCCGGGCTCCACAATCTCGGCAGCATGGTCGACATCGTCAATGAACTCATCAAGGCGATCATACAGACCACCGCAGACCAGATCGCCTGCATATTCAGGACCGTCAGCGCTGTATAGACCAATCTTGGGAGCAATCATCGTCACCGTACGCTCGGCACGAATGCAGTCATCATCAACCACACCCGTCTCGGCATTCAGACCCGAGGGAACATCGATGGAAACAACGCAATCGGCATTTTCATTGACCGTGGGAATCCAGATTGAAAACGGCGCACGAAGATCACCGTGAAAACCAGTACCAAAAATGGCATCGACTACAACATCAGCCTTATCGATCATCACCTCCAGCTCATCACGAGAGGGGCCGACACACACATGCACGTCGCGACCAGCAGTGCGACGGGCGACATGACGAGCGAGAGCGGCCGGGATCTCATCCGGCTCAACCGGGGAGACGATATCTACATCAACGCCCTTATGAGTCAGAATGTCAGCGGCAACCCAGCCATCTCCGCCATTGTTGCCAAAACCGACCAATACAAGAACGCGATCGGGGTTGAGCTTTAAAATCTCGTTGGCAGCAAATTCGCCCGCCAACTCCATGAGTTCGGCCTTCGAGGTACCCTCACGCTCGATAATATCTTCGAGGCGAACGACTTCCTCGGTACTCAAAACCGGTTTCATCTATGCTCCTAGCGCATCTTGCGGATCATCATCCAGATGTTCCGACAAAGCAGATTGTTGCAGCTGTTCGAGCTCGTCTAAGACAGAACGAGCCTCTTTAAATGTCTGAGCAACGCGCTCCTTCGTGCTCACTTTTTCTTCCTTGGGTTTAGGTCGAGCATCTTCGGTGATCGCAATGGCATTAGCGACAGCCAAGTCACCCGTCAGAGTAATAGAAAGAGCGACCTCGACAACGCCCAATTCCTGGGCGATTTCGAGAGCACGGCCCGAAAGCAGCGCTTTTGGCTTACCGAGCTTGTCACGCGTTACGGAAACGTCTTTACGACCAACGCCCTGGCTAAAACCCGTACCAAGCGCCTTAAGCACCGCCTCGCGAGAAGCAAAACGACTGGCATAATGCGCGGCAGGACGAGACGAGGCATCGCAATACGAACGCTCTTCATCGGTAAACACGCGCCGAGCAAACGCGGGCGTCTTCTCAAGGATTGATTTCATTCGGGAAATCTCGACGATATCAACACCGATTCCGGCTTCGGCCATAATCACCTCCATGCTGCACAGACTATGATATTGTAGCCCGTTCGCAGAAGATGCAACAAACGAGGGTCAAAAACACAGCGACAGTGGAGTGATGGCCCTATAAACGCAAAAAAGGGGGAGGCCGCGAGGCCTCCCCCTTCTACATTCCCAATGGCGGCTCGGTGCCGTCCACCGGTCAGCGGCGCCCTGGCCTCCCACGGGCTGACCCC
>UQHQ01000053.1 GCA_900540945.1 uncultured Collinsella sp.
AGGGCACCGACCCGGTCGACTTCAGCAAGCCCGTCCAGGGCGGCGGCGACCACGTGACGTTCTACGCCCAGTGGACCAAGGATAAGGGAACTGACGTTGACGAGAACAAGAACGTCAAGGACGTCCTCTACTTCGCCAACGGCGGTGTATTCTTCGACGGCAATGAGACGCTCCAGGGCGTTACCGACGGCGACGGCGTCGCCCGCCAGCCCCTGGCCCCGACCCGCGAGGGCTACACCTTCGCCGGCTGGACCTACGACTCCAAGGGCACCGACCCGGTCGACTTCAGCAAGCCCGTCCAGGGCGGCGGCGACCACGTAACGTTCTACGCCCAGTGGACCAAGAACGAGACGCCTGCTGTCCAGACCCACAAGGTCAATTTCTATGTTGCTGGTTCCACCACCACTGTTGAGGTTGAGGACGGCAAGACTGTTGCTCAGCCCAGCGATCCTTCCGTTGATGGCTTCAACTTTGTCGGCTGGTCTTCTTCCAAGGAGTCCTTCAAGAAGTTTGACTTCTCTACTCCTATCACCGAGGACACCACTGTCTACGCCTTCTTCACTGCTAAGACCCCCAAGTCCGCTTCTTTGAAGAAGAATGATGGCAAGAAGCAGGTTCCTGCTGACAAGAAGGACGAGGCTAAGGCCAAGAAGAACGACGCTGCCCTTCCTACCACTGGTGACCCGACCTTTGTTGTGACCTCTGCTGCTGCCCTTACCGGCGCCGTGGCTGTCGCTGTGGGCATGTACATGACCAAGCGTCGCGAGCACTAATCACTTCTAGTGTTTACCTCCGGGCTTATTTAGCCCAAACCTGATAGCCGCGTGGGGACCCGACCCCCACGCGGCTTTTATGTTTTAGTTATCTTGCGTGAGTATTGTCGGCCCCTGCATTCGATTTCAGATGCCCATGTCATATAAAAGAGCGCCGCTGCGATGTGTGCAGCGGCGCTCTTTTGCGTTGATTCTTGTTGGGCGAGCTCGGCCCTAGGCCAGCGCGCGTACGTTTGAGGAGATCTTCAGCACCAAAAACTCGGTCGAGGAGCCCAGCTTGAGCAGGTCGCCGTCGTGGATGGGAATCTGCTTGTCCTCGTCATCGGCGGTGCGCAGCGAGCGTGGCTTTTCGATAACGGTGGTTGCGCCGTTGCGTGTCACCAACACCGTTCCATTAGTGGAATGAAGGCCGCTTGCGAGCCATGTGTCGTTGGAAAACGCCACGCGCAGGTGCCGGCGGGATACATCGGGACCCACGTTGGTGATACTGTTTCTGTCGTGTGCGAACGAGCCTAAAACCGTGCGCTCGGGATCGAGGCTCAAGGGATAGATCGGCGGCAAGGCCGAGCCGTCTTTCGCAAGCCTGAGCAGCCCCAGTTTTGCAGGAGGCTCGTTGACCTTGTGGTTGGTATCCTGCACCTGGACGGCCTCGGCGGTCTCGAGTGTGCCAAAGGTCTGGGATAGTCGCGTTATGGCAAAGTCCTTGACCTCGGAGGCGGCGGCATTGGGATCGGCCAGGCATCCGCAGACCGTTAGCGCAAGGAGCTCCAAAAGCCGCCGGTCGCTTTGCTTGAGGCCCGGCGTGACGGCGATGCGGTCAAAGATATTGCGCAGGATGGAGGCATCGAGCCCCCAGTAATCGAGCGATTTTGCCATACGCTCAAGGGTGCGGGTCGCTATGGCTTGCTGGCGAGCGTTTGGGGGCGCAGGGACTCCGAAGTGCCTTTGGCACGCGTTGGCGGCGGCGGACTTGCTGCCGCTGCCGATTTTTACAGCGGCGGCCAAGTTCTGGACGCTCTGCGAAAAATCGGCAAACATCTCGGGGTCGATCTTGTCGGTACCCGGAACGACGTGCACTACGCGTCGCGATAGAAACGTCTTTTCGGCAATGCGAAACCGTGGGGCCGGTTTGGAGCCCATCGGCTTGTCCGAAATCAAGATGCGCGCCGCTTCGCGATTATTGATCTGCAGGTCGCACTTAAGGAAATCAAAGAGCACTTCGGAAGGTGTTTCCGCACGCATGATGCGAGGCTCCTTTCTGGTATCCGGTGAAGGTGTTAGATGCAAAAGCCGGGCAGGACATAGGTCATTTGGTCCGGTTTGTTTCCGGGCGTTGCCCAGCTAAACACGTCGCCGTCTTTTCCAACGCGGTTAAAGTACGTCGAGTCGGCGCCCTCGCTGCAGTCGGCGCTGGGGGTGCGCTCCCAGTAGCAGATCTTTTGGCCGGCGACGGTGCGGATCATCGCATCATTGGTGGTCAGACCGCTCACACTCTGCTCGCGATAGAGCTGGTACTGCTCGCCTTCTCCGCTGTAGAGGCCAGAAAGGTACTCGCAGCCTTCTGCGAACGTTTCAGGCGCTTGGTAGCCGCACAGCTCGCTCATGGACGGCAGCCAGAGCATGTCGTCGGTGGCGGTGATGCTGGAGACGTCTTAGTGGCGCCGGTGTTGTTGGTAAGCTTTCGCACCGGGCGGATCTGATTACGGAGATCGTCGGGCAGCGTAGCCATGCCCTTGTCCGCCAACCATTCGCGAAGCGACGATTGCTCCCAACCGCCCGTAGCGGCGCTGTCATTTACGGCGCGCATGGCGATGGGGGTACGAAACATAAAGGTGATGCCCGCGGGGAGGCCGTCATCGGTGAGCGTGTCTGCCTTAAAGCCCACGATCTGGACTTGTGCCTTGGTGATCCCGTCGGAAAGCCTGACGGTCTTGGTGTTCTCGTTTTCGAGCGACTGCTTGCTGTTTACCAGGTGGTAGGTTTCGGCAATCTCGAGCGCCTTTTTGTTGGAAGATGTCTCTTGTATTTTGCGGGATATCAGGGCGAGTTCTTCCCAGGTGTAATCGTCGAGTGACGGCTTAATGCCGTGCGCCAGATCGATAAGCCCCCAGCACCTCGTGGCAAGGGCAGAAGCTGCGATGCCGGCAACGCAGACGCCGCCGAGCGCGAGCGCAGCGCGACGCGAGATGACCGGGTGGCGCGTCTGAGCTTTGTCGGAGCCGGAAGCCTTTGGTTGCTGGCTAAAATCGACAGGTACGGGCAGCGGCGTGCACGGCTCAAAATCGATGTCATTAATCCAGGCATCGAGCTTGCCGACAATCGAAGACAGCGGCGCGCGCTGGGACTGCTCGTTATGGATGCCGCTCATAATGACATCGACGAGCTTTTGGTCGCCGGGTAAGCGCGCCTCGAGCGGCTCGGGCTCGTGCTCGATCTTGTACAGGTAGGGCGACTGGTCCATATGCTCGTTTAGGCGATATGGCGTGTGACCGGCATAGAGCGTGTAGAGCACGCTGCAGAGCTCATATGTATCGATGCTGGGCGACGTGCGAAGCGGCGCCAGCTCGGGGATGTCGTTGGAGAGCATCTCGGGCGGGGCGAACTCAGGGGTGCCGTTGCGCCAGATGCCAGTCGACATGGTAAAAGAGGGGTCCGAGCGCTTGATGCTCGAGCTGCCCAGATCGACCAGGCAAAGGTCAAAACTGCAGTGTGCAATCTGCTGGGCAAGGGGCCGGCGCGTCGTGCGAATAATGATGTTGCGCAAGGAGATATCACGGTGCACAAAAGGTACATCGAGCATTTGGGCACTCAGGAGGATCTCTCCCAGGCGTTTTCCAATCGCGGCGACGGTGTTTGCGGGAATGCGGCCGCCCTCGGCGGGGTCGGTTAGCTCTGCCACGGCATCGCGAAGGGGCAGGCCCTCAATCCACTCCATAAGGATGGCCGGTACGGAGCCGGTATAACCGTAGCCATAAGTTTTGGGAAAGCCGCCCAACGGCGAGACGGCTGCAAGATTGCGATACTCCTCGGTAAGCGTCTTGATGCCGCAAGGGGTGATGGCGGGGCCGTTTTCCTCACAACTGCCGAGGGGCCATAGCGTCTTGAACGCAAAGGTCTCGCCCTCGGTGTTGGCGACCTTGCGAAGATGGTGGGAGCCTCCGCCGACTGTCCCGCAATCCAACAGGGTGGTAAAGCGGCGAATAGTATCGGGGTCTTCGGTGGTCGCAAACATGGCATTTGGTTCAAAGGGGGACAACGCGATGATATCCATGTCCGTGTCGTACGTCACGGGGCGATCCTATCGAGAAAAAAGTGCATAGCCATAATGTTAGTGAAAAGGTAGCGCAACCGTTGCCTTAATCGAAAAGGTGCCGTAATTTGCAGTGGTTGATGCAAATAACGGCACCTTGTGCGTCGAAGATGTGTGTATGAACTAGCCTGTGATGCGAATGACCAAAAAACGCGTCGTGGCGCCCAAGCAAAGCGTGTCTCCGTTGTGAATCTCAACGGGCGTGTTGGCAAAGTTGGCGGAGCGCTCGCGACGGGGCGGTTCGATAGCCTGTCGGCAGCGGTCGACGCCCGAGATCAAAAACGATCCATTGGTGGAGTCGAGGCCCTGCGCAAGCCAGCGTCCGTCCTGGAGCCAAACGCGCAGGTGCTGACGCGAGACATCGGAATCGACGTCGATGATGGCGTTCTCGTCGCCCGTCAGTGACCCGATAATGCTGCCCACTGGGTCCGTGGTAAGGGGACGCAGCGGCGGTCGTGCCGAGTTGCCCACGACGCGCAGCAGCCCCAGGCGAATGTCTCCCGTGGGGCGCGCGGTTGTCGAGAAAAACGAGGTGACGGTCGTCTCGACCGTGCCGAGTGTTGAGAGCATCTGGTCGGAAACAAAGGACTCGGTGTATTCGATGGCGCGGGAGGGGTCGCCAAGGCAGCCGGTAACGATAAAAAAGACCAGATGGATGCAGAGGCGATCTTTGATGTCACTATCGTCAGCGGTCTCGATGCGCTCGACGCCGTTTCTAAAGAGCATGCCGTCGACGCCGCAATTGGTAAGGGCATCCTGCATGTCTGGGACGCACGACTCCATATAGCGTTTAGCGACCTTGCTCAGCGATTGGGGGTCGGAGCCTCGGTTTTGCATGATGAGGTTGAGTATCTGGCGCGCACTTTGTTCAAAGGGTGCAAAAAGCAGCTCGGGAAGGTCACCGGGCTTAGCGTGAACGATTTCGCGTGAGATAAACGACGGGACCGTCAAGCGTTCGGAGATGAGGCGTCCACCGTAACGGGCGTTGCCGGCCATGAGAATTTGCGCGGCGTTACCGTTGTTGATGCGACCGAGTGACTTAAGCCCGGCGTACAATGCACAAGATGGAGTGTCGGCCATTTGTTTTACCCCCCCCCCTCCTCAAAAAGTGACATTGAATACGTAAGCAATATCAATTATAGGCGCTTTGCAGCTCGAAATGCTCGCCAGGGGGCGCGGACGGTGCAAATCGCTGCCGGAAGACAACAAATCAAAAAGCGGAGAGTGGATTAATAAGCTGGGAAAACGCGTTAGCAAGACCGTTGTGGGCAACATTTGGCATGATGTCGCTTTGGCTTTTGGTCACGGGGTCGTGCGGTACCATAAACGTTAATGAACTTTGACGAACGACCCGCCGAGCTTGCCCCGGCGGGCTTTTGGCGTTGCGATGCCGGAGGAACAGCATGCTCATTCACCGTATAGCCGCGCAGCTCTACACTGCCGAGGCCTTGCAGACCGTCGAGGCAGGACTCGATGCTGGCGAGGACGTGACGCTGGCTGTGTCGCAGTCGGGCCGCACGCTTATGGCGGCAGCCCAGTTTGCGCGCCGTCCGCGCCCCACGGTCTATATTGTGAGCGGTGAGGACGCGGCCGATCGCGCCGCGCGCAGCCTTGCCGCCTACGTGGGCCTGGCGCATGTGTGCCGTTTCCCCGAGCGCAAGGACTATCCGTGGCGCGAACAGGCGCCCGACGACGCCGTGGTGGCGCAGCGCTGCGAGGCTCTGGGGCGCATCGTGCGCGGGGATAACTGCATTATGGTCGCCTCGGCCCGTGCGCTGCTGCGCTGCGTGCCGCCGGTCGAGAGTCGCTATTGGGGGTCCACCACTTTTGCGGTGGGCGAGGAGATTCCTTTTGACGAGGTGCCGCAGCGTCTGGTGGGCATGGGCTACACCAATGCCGGCGCCGCCGACGCGCCCGGTCTGTTCCGTGTGCACGGCGACACCGTCGAGGTGTTCCCCGCGCAGGAGAAGGCGCCCGTGCGCATCGAGTTCTTCGGCGACGAGATCGATCGCATCCGCCGCATGGTGAGTTCAACGGGCCAGACCATCGGCAACGAGGACAGCATCGAGATCTTCCCGTGCCGTGAGCTGGCGCTTACCGACGAAGCCGTCCACAACATGCACGTGGCACTTTACCGCGCCAGCCAGGACGATAGCAAGCTGGCGGCTCTGCTCGAGATGGTGGATGCGCGTATCGTCACGCCCGAGCTCGACCGCTTTTTGCCGGTGATGTACGGCCAGACCGTGAGCCCGCTGGCACACGTGAGCGGCAAGGCGCTCGTGGTTCTGTCCGAGCCGCGCTCGCTGTTCGACGACTGCCTGCGCGCCTACGAGGATATCGAGGCGCGTGCCGGCGAGGCAGGGATTGACCGACTGGATGGCCTGTATGTACGTGCCCAGCAGCTCGATTTTGGTGCTCAGCAGCGCCTGAACTATGTGAGCCTGATTCGCGCCGGCGGCGCGGTTACGGCAGAGCTCAAGATTGAGCAGCCGGCCATTGCGGGCTCGGACAACCGCTTTATGACGCGTATTCAGGAGGTCGTGGGCAAGCGCTATGCCTGCGTGTTTGCCATTCCCGACCGCGGCGCGCGCGAGTCGATGGAGCTCACCTTTGGCGACGAGGGCATTACCTTTGAGGAATCGCTGACGGCCGCGCCCGAAAACGCCGGCGTCATTGGCGAGCGCGTGCGCGTGGCGGCGGCAGATTCTGCCGACCGTGCTGCCCGTCAGGATGCTCATGCCTCGATTCGAGAGCGCAAGGCCGACGCGCTCAACGCCCGCTCGCTCGAGGCGGGTGCCGCCCAGGCCGGCCGCCGGCCCTCCTTGCCG
>UQHQ01000054.1 GCA_900540945.1 uncultured Collinsella sp.
ACCTGAGCCTCGCCCGGCTCCCCGCCGTCGCCGCTGGTTCCGCCGACCGGCTGCCGTTTCCACACGCGCTGCCCGATTGCGCAGGGTGTCTGCTCCGAGAAGCTTCCCGAGTTTAAGGAAGTTGCCCCGGGTCACTGCTGCGCCTGCCACTTCGCCGAGCCGTTCCCGATCAAGGAATCGCACATCGACCTGTAGTCGGTTGTTCTCGTTCGGGCCCGCCCTGGTGTTACTTTTCAGAACGTCCTCGGACATGCAAGAAACCCCCGCTGCGCACTTCGTACGGCGGGGGTTTCTTGCGTCCTGCGGAGTGTTCTGAAAAGTAACACCAGGGCGGGCCCTACGTTAACTCGGCAGGGGGAGTGCGATTCCCTGATCGCTCGCTTAATCTGATAGGGAATTGTGGGAGGCCGGAGCCTTGGCTCCGGCCTCCCCATATAAGGGCTCGGCAAAGCAGAGCCACTAAATTTGCATCAGCCCTCAAAACATGTTTGAGAACGGTGCCTGGAGTACGTGCCCCTAGGGCAGGAATGAGGTTGCTTTCCAACGCATTCCGCAGGGGGCGGCATTATTTTGTAGCGCGAAGCGCGGATCAAAATAATGCCGCATGCCCGAGGACGCGTTGGAAAGCAACCTCATTCCTGCCCGAACAGGTCAGTCTACCTGCGCATTTACAAATTCGTAAACTTTTTTCAAAAAAGTGCTTGCACAGTTCTCGAATCATAGGTTATTATCTTCCTCGTTGAACGCGCGGGTCCAACAAAACGAACCGCTAATCAACAACATAGCATGTCGGAGTGGCGGAATTGGCAGACGCGCTAGCTTGAGGTGCTAGTGACCGCTTTTTGGTCATGCGGGTTCAAGTCCCGCCTCCGACACCATCGCATTTGAGAAGCCTCTTCGGAGGCTTTTTTGTTACCGATAGACGGTGGGGTCCACGATGGAAACGCTTGAGCGCAACGAGTGGGCAGACGTTGCCCAACTGGTCGAGATCACGAGCGATGCTGTCATCATCTGTGAGCTCGACGGAACCATTCTGCATGTGAATAATCGTTTGCTCGACCTGATGTGCGAGGAACGCGCTGACGTCATCGGCGGTGATGTCAAAGACGTTCTGTACTCGTCGGCTTTTGAACGCGCGACAGAGCATCGGCTTCCTTTTGAGACCAATGGAACAAAGAGCGAGTTGATGCTCAAGTTAAGTGACGGATCGTTTATTCCCGTCCTGGTTTGTGCCGGCTCGGTTACGCCGCCTCGAATCTTTGGCCGCCGTGCGCCGCGCGTTCTGGTGGCACTCCATAGCATCGAAGAACAGTATTCGCACGACCGTCAGCTCAAGCGTGCGCTTTCGGAGCTTAGAGTGGCGAAAAAGCGCCTTTCGGGCACTTTGTCGGTCATTAGGAGCACGTTGGGCTCCGATGAGCTGCCCAGTTTGTTAGATACCGTTTTGAACCAGCTTGTAGGAACGCTCGATGCTTCGGGTGCCGCTATCTATTTTTCTGAGAGCGGCGGCTTTAAGCTCCGCGGTGTTTCCAAGGAGCTGCACGACAGCTACCTGCCCGAGTTTTTGCCATATGGCGCTGGCATTCCGACATATGTTCTTCGCGAGTCGCGCGCCTGTCGCTTGTCGATTCAACAGGACCTTGAGGGTGATAGGGCCGCCTCCGGTATGTTCATGGACCTGGACAATCGTTCTAAGCACCTGCTGCGCGTGCAGGATATGCCTCCGTACCGCAGCGAAATCTGTCTTCCCGTGTTTTACGGTACGCAGATCCTTGGCGTGCTGGAAGTTGGTTGGAAGCGTCCTCAGGCACCGCTCGCCTATGACGTTAACGTGCTCGAGGTCATTTGCGATTACCTGTCTATCCAGCTGGTCGGCATGGCATCGAGCCTTCGCTCTCGTCGCACGGCCGAGCTTGGCCGCTCGCTCAATGTCTTACGTGATGAGTTGTTTACCTTTCTAGACGATTCCGCCGCGGCTACCCAGGCGGTATCGTCCGAGATCTGCAATATGCTCAACTGCCATTTTTGCCCTGTTGAGTATGACGCCAGTCTGGACTCCTATGTCATAGATTTTGAAGGCGGCAGTCGCGTTGCTTTGCCGGACGATCCCGAGAAGCTTTTCTTTTCCACGACGGCGCCAGCGGCACGTCTGGGGGCTGGCCCTGATGGCTTTGAGGCATCTGTTTTGGGCGGCACGAGTGCCGAGGACCTTAAACATGTCCGTATAACTCGCGTTGACAAATCGATGCCTATGGGAGGCTGGCTTAGGGCGCATGGTCTGCCTTGCCAGGGTCTCTACGTCGACACTGGCATCGAGGCGGGGCGCCCGCGCTCTGAGGGTGATGGCAAGCACAGTAACGACGCGATTGTTCCTGCTTCTGTTGCTAAGGGGCCGACGACGCGCGCGCTGCTGCTTCGTGATGGTAGTCAAGAGCCGATTGATGACCTTGAATATGACTACTTGGTGCACTTGGCGCATGACTTTGAACTGATCTACGAGGGCGAATCTCAAAAGCGCGAGGAGCGCCATATCGCTCAGACCCTCCAGATTGGCATGAGAAATTCGCTTGGTGACGTTCCGGGCATCGCGACCGATTCGGTATACCTTTCTGCAACGAATTCAGCGTTGGTCGGCGGCGACTTTTATACGCTTGTCCGTCTTCCCGACGATTGCGCCGTCATGATTCTGGGTGATGTGTCTGGCAAAGGAATCGAGGCGGCGTCGATGTCAGCGCTCGTCAAGACGGCGCTGACGGCCTATGCCTGGGAGGGTGCGGGGCCTGCCCGCATGGCCCGCTCGCTCAATAGCATGCTCATGGGCTTTTCGAGGGTCGAGACGTTTGTGACGGCGTTTATCGCCAAGATCGATCTTAAAGCGGGTCGCGCTACCTATTGCTCTGCGGGACATCCTCCCACTATGGTCATTAGGCCGTCGTCGACGCCGCTTGGCGGCGGAGAAACCCGAGGGGGAGAAGTGGAGCTCCTTGGGTGCCAATCGGGCGTGATCGGTGCCTTCGAGAGCATGGTGTACGAGACGGGCGTGTTTACGTTCGCTCCTGGTGACATGCTATTTATGTATACCGACGGGACAATCGAAGCACGTGATCGCTCGGGTGTTTTCTTTGGCGAGCAGCGCCTTCGTGACCTTCTGCTCTCTGTCTCGGGTGAGGGTGTATCGGGAATCTGCGGTAAGGTCTTGGGAGAGCTTGACCGCTTTACCGAGTCGGCGCTGGACGATGACATTGCGCTGGTTTCCCTTGAGTTTTTACGGGGTCGATCGTAGACCGCGATACTTGACGGGCAAAATCTGCGCAGCTGCAGATATGTATGCATCGAGCGAGCTCTTTTGGGGAACCATGGTCGTATGAATGAGTGGAATGACATAGCGGTTTTGACGCCACCGGGTGATGTCGACATCGCCTCGGTGTCCGTGCTGCGTCCACGGTTGGATAATCTGATCGACCGGGGCGTGCGTCGCGTTGTCATCAATTGCCAGGCCGTGGGCTTTATCGACTCGACGGGTTTGGCGTTTTTGCTTACACGTGCCAGAGAGCTCATGAGGCGAGAGGGCCTGCTTTCGCTCGTTAACGCCTCCGATGAGGTCATTCGCTTTTTGGAGATTACCCGACTTGTCGACATCCTTCATGTTGCGGGTCCGGCGCGTGAGTCGATTCCCGCTATTCCGGTGGGAGAGTTGCCACGATGGAGCAAGAGCGTCGAGGTCCGACAGGGTATCGAGAATCTTCCATACTATCGACATCGCATCGCCGAACTCCTTGAATCGCTTCCGTTGCGCCGCGACGAGCGCTACGATGTCGCGTTGGCGTCGGGGGAGGCGCTGGGTAATGCCTATGACCATGCGGGCGGTATCGGGTGCGTCCTGACGGTTCAGGCCTATGGCGATCGCGTCGTGGTTGAGGTGCTTGATCGGGGTGCCGGCTATTCTATCGATGGAGCGAGCGAACCGGTCGCATCTGAGGAACGCGGCCGTGGTATCAAGCTTATGCGTATGCTCGTCGATAACGTGGAGGTTGCTCGTCGCACAGACGGCACCGGCACGCGCGTGCAGATGGTGAAGCTATTTAGCGGAGCACTGGAATCGCGTGCCTAGCCAATCGCTTTAGCGCGTTTAGCCACCAAGAACACGCGGCCGGCAACTTTTTTGAAAAAAGTACTTGCGTCTTTTGGATAACTCGCGTAAATTAATAACCCGCAAGCGGACATGGCTCAGTTGGTAGAGCACAACCTTGCCAAGGTTGGGGTCGCGGGTTCGAGCCCCGTTGTCCGCTCCATTGCATTTCCGGACCGTTTAGGCGGTCCTTTTTCGGCGAAGTGGCCAAGTGGTAAGGCAGAGGCCTGCAAAGCCTTTACCCCCGGTTCGAATCCGGGCTTCGCCTCCAGGCAACATCCGGGCGCTCCGGCGCCCGTTTTGTTTTACATATGCGGACATGGCTCAGTTGGTAGAGCACAACCTTGCCAAGGTTGGGGTCGCGGGTTCGAGCCCCGTTGTCCGCTCCAACTATCTTACGCGGTTCTAACGAACCGCGTTTTTTGTT
This sequence comes from uncultured Collinsella sp., assembly GCA_900540945.1. Taxonomy (GTDB): domain Bacteria; phylum Actinomycetota; class Coriobacteriia; order Coriobacteriales; family Coriobacteriaceae; genus Collinsella. The sequence goes on from UQHQ01000054.1 coordinate 4,557, forward strand.
GACGCTGCGCGAGCCCCGGGCACCCCATCTTGCCCCCTCAATCGTCGGTCGCGTACATAAAGTACGCTTCCCTCCTCTTTCGCGGCAACCTGGGGCGCCCGGAGCCCGCTCGCTGTTGTGGCCGGGGGAGTGAGTCTTCCGTTCTTTTCACTAATCGATCGATTCGTCCCAGGAGGCTCGAGCCCGAGAGGGAGCGAGCGTTTTGGGGTGTGGCTGTGGCGTTGTTTGCCTCGAATGACAGCTTTGGGCGTATCATCGTGGGCATCTCGCAAAACCTCGTTGCAAGGGAGGCTCACCCCATGGCTGCAGAAAAGTCCTCTTCGCGCTCATGGATGTCCGATGCCGCGATCTATCAGATCTACCCGCGTTCGTTTAAGGATTCGACCGGTTCGGGTCTGGGCGATATCGCGGGCATTGCCCAGCAGATGGACTATCTTGAGCGGCTGGGCATCGAGGCCATCTGGCTGAGCCCGTTTTACCCTTCGCCTCTTGTCGATGGCGGCTATGATGTGGCGGACTACTGCGATGTCGACCCACGTCTCGGCTCGCTTGACGATTTCGATGACATGATCGCTGCGGCTCACGCGCGCGGCATCAAGGTCATCGTCGATATCGTGCCCAACCATTCATCCAACCAGCACCCCTGGTTCAAAGCCGCTCTTGCCGCCGGCCCCGGATCGCCCGAGCGCGCCCGTTATATCTTCCGCGATGGTCGCGGCGAGCATGGCGAGCTGCCTCCCACCAATTGGAATGCCAACTTTGGCGGCCCCGCCTGGACGCGTGTTGCGGACGGTCAATGGTATCTGCACATGTTTACGCCCGAGCAGCCGGACTTTGACTGGTCATGCCCCGAGGTTCACGCGTTCTTTTGCGACGTCCTGGCGTTTTGGAGCGATCGAGGCGTCGATGGCTTTCGCATCGATGTGGCGCACGGTCTCGCCAAGGATCTCGACCGCGATGACCTCGACCGGTGGCATCTCGCCGAGGGCGATGACATGGTTGACGACGGCACCCATCCGCTGTGGGACCGCAACGAGGTCCACGAGATCTATCGCGAGTGGCGCCGCGTGTTCGACCGCTATAATCCGCCGCGCAGCGCCGTTGCCGAGGCGTGGGTGCTGCCTGAGCGCCAGTATCTCTATGCGCGTCCCAGCGAGCTTGGCCAGACATTCAACTTTGAGTTTGCCAAGGCCACTTGGACCTATGATGACATGCACGCTGCAATCGAGGAGGGCTTGAAGGCAGCTATCGAATCCGATTCCGCCTCGACCTGGGTACTCTCCAACCACGACGTGCCGCGCGTGGCGACGCGCTATGCCCTGCCGCAAATCAAGGCGACGCGCTACCACCAGATTGCGCTCGACTGGCTCTTACGCGACGGGTCGTCTTATGACGAGGACCGTGAACTCGGCGAGCGCCGCGCGCGGGCGGCCCTTTTGCTTGAACTGGCGCTTCCGGGCTCGGCATACGTGTATCAGGGTGAGGAGCTCGGTCTTTTTGAGGTGGCTGATATCCCGTGGACTGCACTCGAAGATCCCAGTGCAACCAATACGCGCGGACCGAAGCGCGAGAAGGGGCGCGACGGCTGTCGTGTGCCCCTGCCGTGGGTAGCGGCGGACGATCCCGCGCAGGGCGGATCGTTTGGGTTTTCGCCGGCGGACGCTGATGCGGCGCCCCATCTGCCGCAGCCTGCATGGTTTTCCGATTATGCTGCCGATAGGGAAGAAACGGACCCGACATCGATGCTTGCGCTCTATCGTGACGCCCTCTGGCTGCGGCGCAAGCTGCGCGGGTGCGCCAACGATCTTGCGTGGCTCGATCTTGACGGGCGCACCGGTCTTGCGGATGGTGCCGAGGGCGCTGAGGGCGGCGTCATCGTTTTTGAAAA
>UQHQ01000055.1 GCA_900540945.1 uncultured Collinsella sp.
TGCACGCAGCCCTTGAGCTCGGGAGCATTCTCGTCGTCCGCCACCAGACGCGGCTCGTCCAGCACGCGTGTCATCTCGGCCGCATCGCCGAGCGCGCGGTTGATGCGCTGCATCATGGAGCTCACGTAGTTCAGACGCATGGTGAGGTTGTACGTATAGGTAAAGATCATAACGAGCGCGCCGGCAGAGATGCCAAACCACGCGTTGCCGCCCGCGACGAACACGCTCACCACGGCCATGGTGATGACGATAAGGCCCGAGGTCGTAAAGTTGCGCTGCATCATGGCGTGCATCGAAACCGTCTCGGCGTCGCGCGCGGCGCGGTCGGCGGCATCGAACAGGTCGCGCTCAAAGTCCTCTCGCCCGCAGGTCTTGACGGCCAGGATATTCGTGACCGCGTCGGACAGCACGCCCGACAGCTTGTTCTGCGCGGCGGACGTCGCGGCCGAAAGCGGCATGATGCGCTTGTACATAAGCCAGACAAACGCGATGTAGACGACCATAATGCCCACCAGGATCACGGTAAACGTCGGCACCACCGGAGCGAGCTCCGCTACCGTGCAGACAACCGAGGTGATGGTGGGAATGAGCGAATACACCGTTACGTCCACCAGACCCGTGTAGCCGCTCATAAAACGGCTCGTCTGGCTCACAAGCGATCCGCCAAAGCGGCTGGTGTGGAATGTCATGGATTGATTGGAGAGCGTGTCGAAGCACAGGCGCGCCAAGTGATAGTTGCCCGCAATCTCGAGCTTGTAGACGGTGTAGTCCTGCAACTTGGAGAGGATTTGGCCCACTAGGTTAACGAGCACGAGCGCCAGAATGTAGGGACCAAAGACCTCGAATACTTGATCGCCCGCCACGGGACCCGCTTGGACGCGGTCGACGATAAGGGCCATCACGTAGGTATTGGCAAACGTGAGCAAAAAGATGTAGCCCGCCGACGAGAACACCGAAAGAAAGACGATCAGCGGCTGCGTGCGCGTGACGTCCCAAAAACGCTGCAGCGTGCGACGTACGGTGGAGCGTTTGAGCGGACTGGTGCTTCTCTGAGACATGGGCTTCCTTTCGCGTCTGATAGGGCGAGACGCCATTGTTGCACACTAAAGCGCACTTCAGGCAAGCACGATGCGAAAAGCAGTGGGGCACCCGCGCTTACGCCGGCGCCCCACCGTCAGATGCAGCTAGTCCTCGTCTTTTTGGTCTGTGAGCAGGCCTGCGGACTCCAAGCCCAAAATCGCGTCGGCCTCCCGCGCGTCTTCCAGCGCGTCGATGTCCTTGAGCTTGCGCTCCATGACGTTGGTGCGCGTGGTGATGATGCCCTCGACCGTCTTTCCTGCGGTCTCGATCTGCTGTTGGGCGCGGCGCAGCGCCGCCTGATAGCGTGGCAGCTCGGCCTTGACGGCAGAGAGCACACACAGCACGTCATCGGTGCGTTTTTGCAACTTAAACGTCTGGTAGCTCATCTGCAGGCTGTTGAGGATGGCCGCCATGGTGCTGGGGCCGGCAACGTTGACGTGATAGTCGCGGCCCAGGGTCTCGATAAGCCCGGGGCGACTGACGACCTCGGCGTACAGACCCTCAAACGGCACGAACATAATGCCAAAGTTGGTGGTCGCGGGCACGCTCAGGTACTTTTCGCAGATGTCCTTGGCCTCGCGCTTCACCATGGCGTCGAGCGTCTTGCGTGCAGCGGCAACAGCCTCAGCGTCACCCGACTCCTGGGCGTCGAGCAAATGCTCGTACGCGTCGCCCGGGAATTTGGAGTCGATCGGCAGCAGCACGGGATCGCCCTCGTCTACCGGCAGCTTGACGGCAAACTCAACGCGCTCCGAGGCGCCGGGCTTGGTGGCGACATTTTCCAGATACTGGTCGGGCGTAAGAATGTCCGCCAGGATTGCACCCAGCTGTACCTCGCCCAAAATGCCGCGCGCTTTTACATTGCCCAGCACGCGCTTGAGGTCGCCCACGCCGGTGGCAATGGACTGCATATCGCCCAAACCCTTGTACACAGCCTCGAGCTGGTCGCTCACCTGCTTAAACGATGCAGACAGGCGATCGTTGAGCGTGCGGGAGAGTTTCTCGTCCACCGTCGCGCGCATCTGATCGAGCTGCACGTTGTTGTCCTTGCGGATGGCGCCCAGCTGGGCATCGACCGTCTCGCGTACCTTGTCCAGGCGGTGCTCGATGCCCTCGCGGTTGGCGCCAAGCTGTTGAGCCGTCTCGCGGCGCAGGTCATCCATACGATCGCTAGCCTGCGAGAACTCACGCGCGATGGTCAGGTAGCGCTGCTGCTCTACGGCCGCATCGGTCGTCTGCTGCTGTGCGATGGCATTTGCCGTGCGGCGGGTTTCTGCCAACGCGACGTTCAGGGTGTCGAGCGCGTTGTTGGCCTGCTCGAGCGCGGTCAGCATTTCTGCCCCGCTATCGCCGCGCTCCTGCAGCTCGGCACGAAGGCCCTTAAGCTGCAGGGCACAAGCCACAGCAACCCCCACCGCCACCAAGGCGATCACAACAAGCGCAATATCAATAGCAGACATAGACTCCGCCCAACAAATCCAATCGACCATCAATCAAAACCGCGATCAATCTTACCCCGCCACACGCACCGGGCGTCACGCGGCAATCGGACAAATGAATTTTGGGCCACAGGTACTAAAACGCTAACTCTCCCAGCCGGCGCGGATGGTTGCTACGACATCGCTTAGGCGCTGGCCGAGAGCTGCCAAGTGTTCAAGTACCTCACTGGGCGAGGCGCCGTTGAGAATGCACGTGAGGGCATATGAGGCCAAGAAGATTGCCGCGAGTCCCAACGGGATCAGCACGATCATCGCCAGCGTACGCAGGCGCTGGGCCCAGCGACGGCGGCGTGCACGACGTTTATCGAACGCGAGCTCCTGGGCATATGAATCTTGCTGTACGGAATAGGCTCCTGGGTCCACCTCGCCCGCAGACGATATCGCAGGCGCGGCGTTTTGCGCAGGAGGCTGGACGGCCGCCCCTTGCATTTGCATCTCCATAAGCCGTTGCTGCTGGCGCAACATGCGCTCGGCTTGTTGCCGCGGGGTCTCAAGAAACAGATCCATGTTGGCCTCCTCAATCGGAGCATTCGACGCTTGCGCCCAGCATCCCGCACCATCGCGACCGCGGCAACGAAATCCGCGGCAATAGCCGCAAAGATTCTATAGTCAGAAAACTGTCGAAAAGCTCAACAACTCCCCTACCAGCACTTTCTCTGAGCTTTTTTATCGAATGATCTTTTGCCCTTCCGCCCTTACGCCAACCGACCAAAACCTAACCAAAAGCTTGACGGAAATTGTGAAGACCGGGACCCCACACAAAAAGTGCCGCCCCAAAAGGGGCGGCACACAAACTTCTAATCAGCTTTTCAGTAACGAGCACGCGACGACCCGAAGCGGGCCGGGAGGGCCGGACTACCTTCCCTCAACGCGACCCTGCGAAGCCGTGAGCGAGGAGGGAAGGTAGTCCGGCCCTCCCGGCCCAGCTCACGCTAGCACCACGCGCTAGTAGTTCACCACCTGCTCCTCAAAGTACGCCTTCGGGTGGTTGCACACCGGGCACACCTCGGGCGCCTCGGCACCAACATGCAGGTGTCCGCAGTTCAGGCACTTCCACACCTTTACGCCCTCGCGCTCAAACACCTCGCCCGATTCAATGCGCTCGACGAGCTTGTTATAGCGCTCTTCGTGGGCCTTCTCGACAGCGGCGACGCCGCGGAACTTCTCGGCGATCTCGGCAAAGCCCTCCTCCTCGGCGGTCTTGGCAAACTCGTCATACATCGTGGTCCACTCGTAGTTCTCGCCCGCGGCGGCGTCGCGCAGGTTGTCCAGAGTGCCCGGAACGGCGCCATCGTGCAGATACTTAAACCACAGCTTGGCATGCTCGGACTCGTTGCCCGCCGTCTCGGCAAAGATATTCGAGATCTGAACGTAGCCGTCCTTTTTGGCCTTGGATGCATAGTAGCGATACTTGGTGTGTGCCTGGGACTCACCGGCAAAAGCAGTCTCGAGGTTCTTCTTGGTCTGAGAGTTCTCAAAATCCATAGGTGTACTTCCCTTCAACACGTGCCGCCCATAGGCTTTGAGCGGCCCTGTCTTTAGGATGCCCTCAAGCCGAGAATTTAAACCTTACAATCCCGTTCTTCAGATTTGAGCGGGCTACACGCTCAACCAACGATCGCCCTCGGAGCGGCAAAAGCCCTCGCGCTCCAGATCGGCAAGAATGCTTGCGACCAGCTCGCGCTCGACCGGCTCTCGGCCTGCTGCCGTCTCCATCTCGTTAACGCCTGCAACGGCTTCATCGAGCGTAATGCCTGCCGGCTGCCCATCGCGCGCTGCCAGCAGCATGCGCACGATGTGGGCGCGCTTTTGGCGGCGCGAGCCCTCAAACTTGGACTGCCGACTATAGTTCGCCGATCGCCTGGACGGATTGGGCAGCGTCTTTTTAAGATACGCGCCGTAATCCAGCAACGCGTAATACCACGCGCGCGGCGTGTCGGCATCGTCTTGAGGCGCGGCAAAGGGCGCAATCTCATCCGCCACCGCACCAGGGGCCGCCGGACAGGCGGCTTGAATCAGCGGCACCAGCTCGCGATCGGGAACGGCCGGCACATCGGGAAAGAAATGGTGCAAAAAGACCGTGCGCACATTGGTCTCCAGATACACGCCCGGAAGATCGAATGCAAACGAACGGATGCCCTGCGCCGTTGCCGGGCCAATGCCGGGCAGCGCGACCAGATCGTGCGTCTCGCGCGGAAACTCCCCATCCCAGTCCTCCACAACGCACTGTGCAGCCCTGTGAAGCGCCAGGGCGCGGCGATTGTAGCCCATCCCCTGCCATGCATCCAAGATATCGGAAGGGGCAGCCTGGGCGAGAGCCTGGACAGTCGGAAAGCGATCGAGCCACGCCGGCATGCGCGCCTCCACGCGCGGCACCTGTGTCTGCTGCAGCATGACCTCGGAGAGCCAGATGATATACGGGTCGCGCGTTCGGCGCCACGGAAGGTCGCGATAACGCAGAACCCCTTCCGAACGAATCATCGAACGAAAGGGGTCCTGAATCATGGTAATGCTCCTTATGCGGCGCTATTCCTCCCGGCAAGCGTACGCGCAGGCGGCGTACTCGGGAAACGCATCGCGATCGGCGAACTTGGGATCGACAGCCGGGAACTGGCGATGGGCGACGATATCGCCGAGCGAAACGGAATCGAGATAGTCGCGCATCAGCGCCTGGGCTCCGGCCCACAGGGGATGATAGCAGCACGTGCCCATGCGCGCACAGTCACCATCGGGCGCGGTGCAATCGTTCATAACCATGGGACCCTGAACGGCCTCTACAACCTGACGGATCGTGACATCGTCGGGACTCACCTTAAGGCGCATGCCGCCATGAACACCACGCAGGCTCTCCACAATGCCGGCCTGAACCAAACCGTGTTGGATCGAACGGGCAAACGAATACGGAACATTGACCTCTTCGGCAGCAGTGCGAACAGAAAGCAACCGCTCCGGCTCCTCGGCAAGCATCGCAAGCATGCGAAGGGCATAATCAGTCTTCCTCGATATGTCCATGTTTCCCCTTTCAAGGAATACGAACAGCTCGAACGAGCTCCGGGGCCGAGCTTGTGTCGAGACGCCAAATGACCGCCTGAACAACCAAATTATAAATTGGGTGTCCACTGAATGCCGCACTTGAAGACTGGCTGAATCAGGTACGGCCTACAGTGAAATTTAGTATAGCCTAACCCCCCTGCTTCATTGAACAGATGTTGCGCAACAAACCCCCTGTTTGAACGCATATATCAGTAGAGGCTGGCTCGCTCGTTGCAAATGCGGTGATTTTGATAAAGGGGCGCGTAAGATCGATGGCCTATTAAACGCAAAAAGCCACGTCCGAAGACGTGGCTTTAATTGCGTTGGCGGGAAGTACGGGGCTCGAACCCGCGACCTCCGACGTGACAGGCCGGCGCTCTAACCAAACTGAGCTAACTCCCCAGGCAGTCGTTCGCGTTTGTTTCCGCTCGCGTGCGCTGCGGGGATTAGTATACACAGAAGTCTGTCCGCCGCGCAACAACTTTTTTGAAAAAGTTTTTCGGTCCCTCCGGGAGGGTCTCCGGGGCCGGCTGGCGCGGGTTGAGTTTGTCGCGAGTTCCGCACGCAAAGGAAAGCACTTAATGTGCTTTTCGTCTTGCGCAGGACTGTAGAGCAGCAAACTCAACCCGCGCCAGCCGGCCCCGGAGACCCTCCCTGCCGTCACTTGCTTCAAAGACTTTGTTCCTCGCCGCTTCCGCGGCTCGAGGTCCCCGTTCTCCTCGGCGGGGGTGGCTTAGATTGTTGTTTGACTTTGGCGGTGGGGTCC
>UQHQ01000056.1 GCA_900540945.1 uncultured Collinsella sp.
AGCTGCTTGGTGAGCACCAGGCGGCCGAGCATGGCGAAGCCCATGGCAGGCAGGAAGTTGGCGGCAACGCCAAAGCCAGCAAGGACAAAGGGCGGGATGAAGTCGAGCAGGCCCTGGATGGCGTCAGCACCCAGATAGAACGACAGCGAGCACAGCAGGAACGCCATGATGATACCGGTCAAACCGATCAGGAAGTGCATCGCATAGACACCCTTAAGGTTGCCCTGGCCGGAGTAGACATCAGCGCGGTCGACCAGGATCGGCAGGGCGGCGTTAAGGATGTTCTTGATGGCAAGGCACAGCGTGGCGATGGGCATGGCAAGCGCGATGGCTGCCTCGGTGCTCTGGCCCAGCTGGATAGCGAAGGCGCAGGCGAGCACGCCGCCGATCGTCTCATCAGGCGGCACGTAGGCGCCGATGGAGATCGAGCCCATGAACAGCAGCTCCAGACTCGCACCGATCGCGAGGCCGGACTGCAGGTCCCCCAGCACCAGGCCCACGAGCGGGCACAGGACGATGGGGCGGAACGCGTAGAGCGTACCGAGCTGGCAGTCGAACTTACCAAATGCGGCGATAAGTCCGATGAGGATTGCTTGGGTAAGCATACATCCCCCTTTCCATATAGGACACTACGAAGAGCTCAGACTCTTCGAAATTGAACGCCTAGAGCACGCTGGCGCAGTCGACCTTGGGGTCATCGGCCAGGGGTCGAATCTCGACCTCAACGCCACGATCCAGCATCTCGCGCACATCGGCTTCCTCGGCCGCGGTCAGGAAGATCTGACGAGAGACCTGACGAGCGTCGGGACGCTTCTCGTCCTTGGGCTTGGTGTTGCCCAGGTTGACCGACTTGATCTGCGGGCAGCCCTCAACAAGCTGCTTTGCCTCAGCGATAGTGGCGACGCAGATGATCATCTTGTACTTGTCGGTCACGCCCGAGTTGATAGCTTCGATTGCATGCTCCATATCTTTGATGACGAGCTTGCAGCCGGCAGGCTTGCCCATCTTGAGCGTCGTCTTCCACACCGGGTCGTTAGCGACCTTATCGCCCACGCAGAAGATGCAGTTGGAGCCAAGGCCCTGAACCCAGGAAACTGCGACCTGGCCATGAAGCAGGCGATGGTCAACGCGAAGTAGCTGAATCATAATGTGACCCCCCAAAGGTCTTGTGCCGTCATACGGCGTGTCAGTAGGTGCTGCGGATTAGAACTCTTCCTCCTCCTCGTCATCGACCAAAAGATCGTTGACAAACTTCACGCGCGTATCGTCCGCAGCGACGATGGCGCGAATCGTCTCCTCAACCGGCGCCGACTCGTCAGAGAACAGCAGCTGGATGAGCAGAGGAAGGTTCATGTTGGTAACGAGGTACGTGCGGGGACGCGTCTGGACGATCTTGGTGAACTCGTTGTTAACGCTACCGCCAAAGAGGTCGGTGCAGACAACGACATCATCGTCGGCAGACATGCCTGCCAGCAGTTTTTGGGCCTCCTCGGCCACGTCCATGCGGCCATCGACGAACATCGAAAGATCGTGGACGTTGTCGCGAGCGCCCGAGAGCAGCTCGACGCTCTCCTTGATGCCGGTGGCGAAGTGCGCATGGCTGGCGATGATGTACTGTCTCATTCTGTGTTCCTCTCAATAGCCCGGCACGTTCCCGCACCCGTTTTCTTTAGTAGTCGAACTGGTGATAGTAGCGACGATACTTGAGGTTGTGCTTGGTGACCGTCTCGTAGTAGCGAGCCAGGCGGTCGGTCACGAGCACCGTCAGAATCCACGGGGAGACGATGACGCGGAACTCGTCGTCAAGGCCGGGGATCGCGAACTCGGCGGTGTCGATGATGTTGATGTCGGTGTCGCCGGTCACGCCGCGGTTGAGGAAGGCGCGGACGCGCTCGTCGAGCTTGCGGTTCTCGTCCTCGCCCATGAACAGGAAGACCGGGACGCCGGGCTCCACGAGCTCGAGGGTGCCGTGGAAGAAGTCGGCCGAGGTGATGTAGCGGGTGCGCTTCCACTGCATCTCCTCGAGGATGCACATCGAGAACAGGATCGTCTCGCCCCACAGGGCGCCGGAGCCGATGAACATGGTGTAGGGGGCCAGGGCGTACTTCTTGGCGAGCTCCTCGGCGCGCGGCTCGAAGCTCTTGCGGATGTCGACCAGGTGGGTCCAAACATCCTTGGTCTGCTCAATAAACTTGTCGAACTTGGGGAAGCAGCCGCGGCGGTTGAGCAGGCGCAGGCCGAAGCAGTCGGCGAGGTAGTAGCCCATCTCGCAGCCGCCGTTACCGTGATCGGAAGCCATCTTGACGCAGTTCTCGGCGCCGACAGCCTGGCCGATGGGGCCCTCGGGCTTGGTCATGGCGTAGACGCGAATGCCCTTTTCCTTCATCTTCTTGACGGCCTCGAGGACCTCGGGGGTGGTGCCGGACTCGGAGGCGGTGAGCACGACGGACTTCTCGGTCATGCGCTTGTGGCCCATGGCGTTCCACTCGGCGGCGTGGATCAGGTAGACCTCGAGGTCGCGGTCGCCGAACTTGTTCATGAGGTACTCGAGCTGCATGAGCTCGTCCCAGGTGCCGCCGACGCCCATCAGGAACACGGCGTCGTAGCCCTCGTCGGCGACCTTGTCGGCGAGCGCGGTCATCTTCTTGCCGGTCTCGTAGAGCGCCTTGCCGTCCTCGAGATAGCCCTCCTGGTCGAAATGCATGATCTCGATCTTCTCGGTTTCCTTCATTTGTCTCTCCTTTCTGGGGTTGTCTTCACATCCCCCATGCCAACGGGCATCAAACCCGCTTACATTCCGTAACACTCGGCCGCTTTGGCCTTAAGCGCATTGACTGATTCTTCGTAGCCCTCTGCCTTGACCTCCATTTGCTTGGAGACGGCATCGAGATACGGGTGCACGTCCCATGACTTCAGACGCTCGGCGATCATTGCCGCAATCGTCTGGAAGAACACCAAATTGGGAATTGCGCTGAGCAGCGGAGCCACCTGAGGCACCGCAACCTCGTGAGCCCTACCCTTGGGATGGGCCGTGAGCAGCACCGTTTTTGTCGTAACGTTCGATAGCGCATTAGCGATATTCGCAAGACGCTCCGACCCCTGCGGATCGTCGACGATAAACACCAGATAGCCCGGAACGATCTGCATCTCGGGACCGTGAATGAACTCCTCGCCCTCGTGATGCATGGCAGGAATCTTGATGGTCTCGCTCAGCTTGAGCGCCGCCTCCTCGGCAACGCCGTAGTTGGGACCGTTGCCGACGACCATGGCGGGCATGTGCTCAGAAAGTTCGAGCATGTGGTCTTGGACATATTCCTCGGCGGTCTTGCACATCACGGCATTGGCCTGGATGGCCTCGCGCAGGTCGTCAAGACGCTGGGCAACGCCCTTGGCGTCAATCGTTCCGCGCGCCTGACCGCCGTAAATACCAAAGAGCACCAGGTACTCAACGAGCACCTCGACGCCCAGAGTCACAAAGTCCACCGACTCGACGCCCACACCGTAGTCAAGAACGATGTCAGTGTGCTCCTTGATGGGCGCCTCGACGTTTGCCGTGAGCGCAACTGCAGCCATATCGTGTGCGCGCATGTAATCGAGCGCCGCAATCGTATTGGTCGAATAGCCACTCTGCGAGACGGCGATGTTGAGCGCATGCTGCGGATAGGTGTGTTCAAAATCGACGAAGGCCTCGGGCGTCACAACGGACACCTGCATTTGCAGGGCATCTTGCAGGTAATCGCGGGCGCAATCGGCGGCATGGCGCGACGAACCCGAAGCAACGATGCGCAGCGCGTCAAAAGAACCGGACTGGAAAATATCAACGAGCTGCGCTACCAGCTCAGACGAACGCTCGAGGTTCTCCCCCATACGCACATGGGCAAGCTGAACGTAATCGAGCATCTTCATCGTCTCACCTTGTAACAAATCATTAGTATTTGATACCAATCACAGTTACAGGTTACGGCTTTTTGATACCTCTTTGTCGATTAATTTATCCCCATCGGCGAACGGTCGATTTTGAGCCCTGTAAGGTTGTATATACAGCTGACCCAACGATCAAAACTGGTTAGTTTCCCAGCCGTTATTCACAAAATACCAGCTAGTACGTATAGGTGTAGCCGCCCGTATCGCCACGATTGAAGGACTTTACATACTCGATAGCCTGACCGCTCGCGTCATAGCTCACGCATTCCAAAAGCAAAACAAAATCGCCCTGTTCCAGTCCAAGGAGGCCGGCATCTCGTGCGCCCAGCGCTTCGATATCGAGCTTTTCCTGTGCCATGGCTGGCTTTCGGCCCAGCATCTCATAGGTCTCGTACAAACTGAAGACCGACACGTCAATATCTTCGATGGTTGGGAACAGCAGGCAGGGAATCAGCGCCGTCTCAATCGATACGGGGCTACCGTTTATGCAGTTCAGGCGTCGAACGGAATAGAGCAGGTCGTCCTCGGCGATGCCAAACAGGTCGGCGTAATATGGCCCCGCATAACGCTTGGAACGCGCGAGAATACGGACGGACGGCTCGCCGCCCGAAGCACGGACCGATTCATGGAAACCGACCGTGCGTTCAAAAAAAGCAGGTACTTTCTGCGCCACAAAGGCACCTTTTCCCCGAACACGGCGAATCTGCCCGCGCCGAACCAGCTCATCGACAGCGCTTCGGATGGTCAAGCGTGTCGTACCAAATTCCTCGGCGAGGTCTTTTTCGGACGGAATCATGGAACCCGTGGGATATATACCGCGCTCGATACGTTCCTCGATGCGGCGTCGAATGCGCATATAAACCGGGGTGGCATCTACTGTTTCAGCCATTGTTCACCTGCCACGCTCCTCATGCCGTTCTCTTCGCCGTTATCGGCAAAGCGGAACTTTGTGGGCAAAATCACCGATTTGCAATGCTCCACAAAACGCATGTCCTTATCAAATTCGATCGAGCTCTCATAGAACACCGGCGTTCCCTCTTCTTGCTGGAGCAGCTCGGCCTCTTCGACGTCCAAACGCGAGATGGAGATATGCTCACGTCCATGCTCAACACGCACGCCACCTTCTTTGAGCAAGACATCGTAAAGGCTCTCACACTCAAAATCGTGTTCGGGAAGCGATGGGCACAGGGACAGGTTAACGTGAGCGGTCTCGATTGACGCCGGCTCGCCCTCAATAAGTCGAACGCGCTGCATGCGGAGCAAGGGAGCGCCTACAGCCACCCCAAGCTTGTCGGCAAGCGCCTCATCCGCCTCGATGGTCCCGGTGGAAACCAGACGAGAAGAGGGGTGCAGGCCGGCAGTCCGTACAGCATCGGAAAAGTTATACGTTTCCTGGAAGATGTTCAACGGCTTGGGAGGACACACATACGTACCCGATCCGCGACGGCTCTCGAGCGTTCCACACGAGATGAGCCGCGTGATACCGGCACGCAACGCCGTACGCGAAACGCCAATCTCTTCGCACAGCACGCGCTCGGCCGGCAGGCGATCGCCGCCGGCAAGCTGATGGTGCTGGATATACCAAAGAATTCCCTCAACAGCACGATCTTTGGGAGGAATTGCATAAGATTCGCCTGCCATTGCACAGACTCCTCATTCAGAAACGTATGCCGCCAAAATTAGGCCAGCCCTCCCATGGCATCAAATTCGGCCTTGATCTTCTCGGCGACATTCCGATACGACTTATATAGACTTGAATCGCGTTTGACTTCGTCGGTCATAACGGGAATCTCTAATTTGGAAACCTCGTCTTTTCCCGTCTGAACCGCCACAACAACGCCCATACCAAGACACATATTACGCTTGGCAGCGTTTATTTTCGCCGCCTTGGCAGGATTTGCCAGGATACGCTGGGCAAATTCCTGTTTAGAGACCGCTTCTTCGGCCTCCGGATCGCCCGCCTCGGCCACTTCGCACTGCAACACGTCCGCATAGTCAAAAATCTTCGGCTCGCCGCCGCGCTGATGTACGGCCCACTTGCGATGCGTGGCATCCTGGTAGATAGCCGGCAAAAACGTAAACCGCGGCGGGTCCAAAATCGTATCCGTGATGGTAAACACATCGGGATCAAAGGCATCCTGCGGGTTTTTCTTCTTGAACAGCCCCATATCAGCCTCCCGTACTAGCATTAAACAACTCATGCTGAATATAGCACCAATTTCAAGCCACTGCTTTATCGCATCGGTGCGCGGCGTCTATGGCTCCCCCCCCCGGAGAGGTCGCGGGCGGGGGGCGGGGAGCTATGACA
>UQHQ01000057.1 GCA_900540945.1 uncultured Collinsella sp.
CGTGGTGATCGCGCGTGGTCTCCCCGGGTTCTGGTTAGCCGATAAACGCGATCGCGGGGACGGCCGGTGTCGGAGCTGCGGGTGCGACGGCGGCAGGTGCGCTCGCGGACGCGGCACCGTCAGCGGCCACGGACTCAACAGCAGCGGCCTGACGCTCGGCACGATCCCACACGCCCGAGCGGCCGCCCTCCTTGTGCAGCAGGCGCACGTCGACAATCTCCATGCCGCGATCGACGGCCTTGCACATGTCATAGATCGTTAGGCACGCGGCACTCGCGCCGGTCAGGGCCTCCATCTCGATGCCCGTTTTGCCCGTCACGCCCGCCGTGACCAGCACGTGAAAACCAACCTGTCCGTCCGCGCGCGCCGGTGCCCAGCCCTCGAGCACGTCCTCGGCCGGCGTCCCCGCCGCAGCGATGGGCGCAATGTCGCACTTGCTCTTGGTAATGAGCAACGGATGGCACATGGGGATGATGTCGCTCGTGCGTTTGATGGCCATAATGCCCGCCACGCGCGCGCAGGCAAGCACGTCGCCCTTTTTGGCGCGGTCCTGCAACACCATGGCCTGCGTCTCGGGATGCATGAGGATGGTGCCCTCGGCGATGGCAATGCGATGGGTCTCGGCCTTGTCGGACACGTCGACCATGCGTACCTCGCCCTTGGCGTCCACGTGCGTCAGCTCGTCGCGGCGGGCGTCGCGGGCGGGCTCGGTAGCAGCGCTGGCAGTCGGCTGCGCGCCTGCAACGGCATCGCTAGCCGCAGCCGTGACTTTGTGGGCAGACATCGCGGCCCTGCGAGCGGCCTTGGTGGCATCGGCGTACCTGCTCTTGGCCATATGATCATCCTCCGATTTGGGACATAAATCGTTGCGTGCCCTCAATTATCGCGTGTTCCTGCGGTTTGTGGGCCACGGCATCGCGCCAAATCGAAAGTACCTGCATATCATCACCACGGCGCAGGGCGTCGCGCACCGAATACTCGGCATCGCTGAACAGGCACGGACGCACGTTGCCATCGGCCGTCAGGCGCAGACGGTTGCAGTTCGCGCAAAAATGGTTGGACATGGCGCTAATGAAGCCGACTGTTCCCGCCGCGCCCGGAAAGTGCCAATAGCGCGCAGGGCCCGCGCCGGCAGGAGCGTCGTTGATGTCGAGCGGCTCGAGCTCGCCCAGTCCCGTCGCGGCGGCCCCGGCATTGATGCGCGCCCGCAGCTCGTCGCTCGGCACGGTATCGCTCGCGTCCCACAGCTCGGGATTGAGCGCGGGCGCATGCGGGTCCACAGCGCAATGCGAGCTCGTGTGCTCGTCGCCAATGGGCATGTATTCGATAAAGCGCAGGTGGATGGGGCGGTCGACGGTCAAGCGCGCGAGGGCCGCCACATCCTGGTTGAGCCGACGCACAACAACGCAGTTGACCTTAACGGGCTCAAAGCCCCAAGCCAGCGCCGCGTCGATGCCAGCCATGGTCTGCTCGAGTCGACCCAAGCGCGTGATCTTTCCAAAGAGCGTAGGGTCAAGCGTATCGAGCGAGATGTTGACGCGGTTAAGTCCCGCCTCTTTGAGCTGCGGCGCCAGCTTGGGCAGCAGGGCGCCGTTGGTGGTGAGCGAGATGTCCTCGATCTGCGGAATCGCGCGGATATCACGAATGAGCGGAATAATACGGCGGCTGACCAGCGGCTCGCCGCCCGTCAGACGCACGCGGCGAATGCCCTCCCCCGCCACCAAGCGCACAAAGCGGGCGATTTCCTCGGCGCTGAGCAGCTCGTCGTGCGCGCGGGGCGCCACGCCATCGGCCGGCATGCAATAGATGCAGCGGAAATTGCACTTGTCGGTAACGGCAATGCGCAGGTAGTTGATGTCGCGGCCAAAACCGTCATGTTGCACGTGCCCGTCCACGCGGCCCTCCCCTCACGCGGCGTTTTATTCTTCGGAAAACATAATACCCCACGAGAGAATCATGCCGACACCCGTACGACAGGACAGATTGCTTCGAGCAAAACGGACTTCCCAAGCCCATCCTCAGCACAAACCATCACAACATTCGATGCTTTTCCCGATTTTGGCAAAAAACGTCGAATGTTGTGATGGTCCGCCTGCCCACGGCACCCCGTAGAAGGGCCGGAACGTCCCTAAAGGCCGCCGTCCCAGTGTCGAATCACGAATTCTCGCAGGTCGTTCTGACGTTTCTGGAACGCTTCGCTTCGGTCGCATTTAAGGCCCATAGCGAGTGCGATGGCGTTCATCGCCCGGTGCAATTGCAGCTGGTGGGCAAACTGAGTCCCGGTGAGGACGATCATCCTAAAGCCCAGCGCGCTCAGCACGGTCATTCGCTCCGCATCCGACGCGCTGCGCTGTTTATCAAGATGGTCCGAACCGTTGTATTCAATCCCCGTACCGCTCGCAGGCGCATATACGTCGATCTCGAAATACCCGGCCTTTGCGAGATACTTGAACTCGTTGGGAACATCGACCCGATGGTTGAGCTCGATCTTGGCGTATCCCAGCCCGCCCTGGGAACGTTTTGCTACGACCATGATTGCGGTGGCCGTCTCCATGGGCGAGCGCGCGCCATTGTGCACGCGCTTGAGCACGGCGGCCGCGCGTATAGCCCCCTGACGAGATCGGTTCTCATTGCAATAAGCAATCAAGTCGGCAACGGTATACCTCTGCCCCATCTCGATATAATCGCCTGTCGACAGATGATTCAAATGGTATCGGGCGCAGATTTCATAGCCATATTCCAGCTGCTCGGGCTCGCTCATCCACGAACCCGCTTGGACAAAGCACATGACCTCATCAACCACCAGAAGGCCCTCTGCCACCTCGATAAGATGGTCTGGAGGTATCGGCGCCCCAAACACGTGGCACCTAAATCCAGCCGGCGTCGAGCGCTCAAAATCGAAGTTGACGAGCGTGTCGATATGATCGAGCTCTTCTCGTGGAATACCAAGTGAAACCAGATAGTCGGTAACGATCCCAACTGCCGTCGAGGCCCTCAGCCCCTTGGCATCGAGTCCCAATTTGGGCAGGCTCGCGGTCGGCTCCGTCTCGTTAGCAAGCGAGTCCTCATCGTATAGACTGCTTGCTCGCGAGAGCGGCTCGGACGGGCGCGCCACGTTGTGGTACAGCCAGGCAGTCTTATGGGACAGGACGATCGGCAGGTCCATGAGCCCTCCAATGGAGTCGGATAACCACCTTATTCCCCTGCCCACGGGTCCGCACGCCTTCGTGCGCAAGAAAGCGATTCCACCCGTTCGAGTGGCAGAAAAACCATCACAACATTCGATGCTTTTCCCGATTTTGGCAAAAAACGCCGAATGTTGTGATGGTTTGAGGCGAGGTGAGGGGCGCTAAGCCTACACGGCGCATGCCCGTATTCAAATGGAAATGAATACAGGCTCACTTATTTCGCCCCACCGCCAACATAAACCTTGACTCTACAATCGTTATAGGGTTTTCACTACACTGGTACGTAAACAAACCAAGCCAGAAAGCCCCGCCCATGGAACACGACCTCACACACGGCAATGTCCTCAAGACCATCGCGGTCTTTGCCCTGCCCTATATGCTCTCGTACTTTTTGCAGATGCTCTACGGCATGGCCGATCTGTACATGATGGGGCAGTTTAGCGGCGCTGCCGGCATCACCGCCGTGGGCAATGGCGCTCAGACGCTCTATATCATTACCGTGACGCTCGTGGGCCTAGCCATGGGAACGACGGTCATCGTCGGCCACGCCGTGGGTTCGCGTCGCTTCGACCGCGCCGAGACCGCCATCGGCAACACCATTACGCTCTTTATGGGCGTCTCGGTGGTGCTGGCTGCTGTCCTGTTTGCATTGTGTCCGCAGGTTGTGGCGCTCATTGGCACGCCGCCCGAGGCAGTCGAAGGCACCGCCGCCTACCTGCGTATCTGCTTTGTCGGCATTCCGTTTATCGCCGCATACAACATTCTCTCGGCCATCTTTCGCGGCCTGGGCGATTCGCGCTCGCCCATGTACGTGATTGGCGTGGCGTGCATCATCAACATCGCGCTCGATTTTCTGTTTATCGGCCACATGGGGCTCGGCCCCGTGGGTGCGGCGCTCGGCACGGTAACCGCCCAGACAGCAAGCGTTGCCCTCGCGCTCGTGTGGCTTAAGAGCCGTCGCACGAACATCCACGTTAAGCGCAGCGACCTGCGCCCTCAGCCCGAAGTGCTCGGCAGCATTCTTAAGATCGGCGTGCCTGTGGCCGTGCAGGACGGCTGCATCCAGGTGGCGTTTATGTTTATCACCGTCATCGCCAACCACCGAGGGCTCGTCGACGCCGCTGCCGTGGGCCTGGTCGAAAAGATGATCAGCTTTTTGTTCATTGTTCCGAGCTCCATGGGTGCCACCGTCAGTGCACTCACGGCGCAAAACGCCGGCGCGGGCAAGGGCGATCGCGCGCGCCAGGTGCTCAAGGACGCCATGACCATCTCGGTAGTGTACGGCTGCCTGATCACGGTGCTGATGTGGCTGGTGGCGCCGGCGTTTATTGGCTTTTTTGCCAAGGACCCCGCGGTGGTCGCGGCCGGTACCGGCTATATACACAGTTATATTTTCGATGCAATCTTTGCCGGCATCCATATTTGCTTTAGCGGCTTTTTCGCTGCATACGGCAAGAGCTACATCGGCTTTGCGCACAACGTGCTGGCCGTGGCACTCATTCGCGTGCCGGGCGCGTGGCTGCTGTCGAACGCCTATTCCGACACGCTGTTTCCCATGGGCATCGCCTCGCCGTGCGGGTCGATTCTGTCGGCAGTCATCTGTGTTGTCGCGTTTACCGTGCTCAACCGCCGCGGAGCTTTTGACAAGCTAGTGGCGTAGCGAGGCGACGCGAGCCTGGCGCCCCTCCCTTGCTTTTTGCCGAAAGGAGCGGTCCTGTGACCGACATGCCAAGTGAACATACTGAGGGTCTGCTCCGCATTGGCGAGGTGGCGCGCCTGTTTAACCTAAGCGTGGGGACGCTACGTCATTACGAGAAGATGGGCTTGCTGGACCCGGCGCGCATCGATCCGGCGAGTGGATACCGCTACTACGGATCGCGGCAACTCTCCACCCTCAACACCATCAGTCATCTGCGTGTTCTCGACTTGCCGCTCGCACAAATCCGTGAGTTTGTGACCACGCGCGATGTGGACCTCATGCAGCGGCAGTTGGCGCAGCAACAGGAGCTCATCGAGCGCAAGCGCCGCGAGTTGGAGCGTGTGTCGCGCAAGATCGATAACCGGCTTGCTCTGCTGCACAATGCCTTGAACACCGAGCTCGATACCATTTGCACAATCGATGCGCCCGAGCTTCGCTGCGCCGTATTGCGCGAACGTGTCAAGCCTACCGACGCCTATGCGCTGGAGTGGCAGATTCGTCAGCTACAGAAGGGCCAGCACGAGACCTTTGTCTTTCTGGGCAACTTGGGCGTCGGGATTAGCGCCGAGCGCCTCGCAGCCAGCGACTTTGATGGCTACGACGAGGTCTTCCTGCTGCTCGACGATACCGATGGCTACCAGGGCGACGTCGAGGTACGCCCCGCCGCGCGCTGCCTGACCATAAGCTTTCGCGGCACGCACGGGCAAGCGGGCCCGCGCTATAAACAGCTGCTCGGCTATATGCGCGAACATAACCTGACACCCGCCGGTCCCTCACGCGAGATCGCCCTGATCGACGACATCATCAGCGACGACCCCACAACCTACGTGACACAGATCACGGTGCCGGTCGCCCCGTCCAAATAAGAACCACCCGGAAGGCAGTTCAATCATGCTTTCCGGGCTGTTCTTCAATTTGACTATTGATGCCTTATGCCTCTGGCACCTCACCAGTCGCAAGGATCTGTTCGAGTGCATCCTCATCCAGCACGGGTACGCCCAGCTGCTCGGCTTTGGTGAGCTTGGAGCCCGCTTTGGGACCGGCGACCAGATAGCTCGTCTTCTTCGACACGCTGCCCGAAACCTTGGCGCCGAGCACCTTGAGCGCCGCGCCCGCCTCATCGCGCGTGCGGTTGACGAGCGTGCCGGTGAGCACGAAGGTCAGACCCGCGAGTGGCTGTGCGTCGGCGAGCTCGCCTGCCACGCCAGCGTCGGGTGCGGGCCGCCGCGGGGGGGGGGCCCCGGCCAACAAGTCC
>UQHQ01000058.1 GCA_900540945.1 uncultured Collinsella sp.
AACCTCACCATGGCGCCGGCGAGCTGGCCCCCGCCGCCGATAAGGCCGCCGAGTGATCGCTGCGGATTGGCGATGGGGGCCGTGGTCTCCTCGCGCATGACATCGAGCACGCGGCGCATGGCTGCGATAGCATGGGCCTCGCCGGTTAGACGCGCCTCGCGCACGGCCATGACGGCGCCGATATTTAGGCCGAGCTCGGCGCACGCATCGAGCAACTGCTCGCCGTCGTCGAAGATTTCCTTGGCCGACACACCGGGGGAGAGCGACGAGGCCGAGCCCGGGAGCTCGATAAACGTGGCGTAATTGACATTGTCGAGCTTCCGCAGCATGGGGATAACGGTGTCGTCGGGAGCGCCATCGGTCTCAAAGACGGAATAGGCCTGGCCGCCTACCTCGGTGCGGTAGGTGCGGCAGAAGGCGATGTTGACGTGGGCGTAGGCAAGCAGGTTCGTGAGCGCGGCGAGCACGCCGGGGACGTCCTGGTGCGCCACGAAGAGCGTGGAATACATGCCCGAGATGTCGACGCCGACGCCGTTGATGCGGCTGATGCGCATCTTGCCGCCGCCAAGGCTCTCGCCGCGGACCTGTGCCGTGGCGCCCGTGTCGTCGACCATGTCGATGTCGACGGTGTTGGGGTGGATGGAGGCGTCGTCGCCCTTGATGTCAAAGTGAAAGTCGAGGCCCTGGTCCCGTGCGAGGTCAAAGGCTTGCTTGATGTTCTCGTCGTCGGTATCGAGCCCCAGGATGCCCGCGACGAGCGCGCGATCGGTGCCGTGGCCGCGGTAGGTGTGGGCAAAGGAGTTCCACAGGCCAAAGGTGACCTTAGTGATGCGGCCTTCCAGAAGGCTGGCGGCAACCTGGGCGCAGCGCAGGGCGCCGGCGGTGTGCGACGAGCTGGGGCCGACCATGACGGGCCCCAAGATCTCGAATGCCGAGGTCGTTGCTAGTGTTTGCGGCTTGCCTGCCATGGCTGCTCCTGTTCTATTCCGTCGTCCCGAAGGGCGGGGCATTAGGTCGCCTGCTCGGGCAGTCCTGCTCGCACGGAGGCCACATTAAGTGGTCTCCGGCTCGTGCGGAACTCGCGATCGACCTTATGCCCCGCCCCTCGGGACTAAGGATACATGGTAGAGGCGCTTGTGCTTCAAAATTCATCGGCTGGGTACGCAGCGAAGGTTCATATCGAAATATCTTCACCACCGGGTAAATAAAAAAGAAGTACCGCTTGGGGGCGGTACTTCTTTTGAAAGCACGTATGTTGTTCTGACCTTAGCGGATCTAAATTAGAGGCCGCAGGCTGCTTTGAGTTCTTCGACTCGGTCGGTTTTCTCCCAGGTGAAGTCGGGGTCTTCGCGGCCAAAGTGACCGTAAGCTGCCGTCTTCTCGTAGATGGGGCGGCGCAGGTCCAGGTCGCGGATGATGGCGCCCGGGCGCAAGTCGAAGGTCTTCTCGACGGCCTCGACGATCTTGTCCTCGGCAACATGTGCGGTGCCAAAGGTGTCGACCATGATCGACAGCGGCTTGGATACGCCGATGGCGTAGGCCAGCTCGACTTCGCAGCAGTCGGCCAGGCCGGCGGCGACGACGTTCTTGGCGACCCAGCGAGCTGCGTATGCGGCGGAGCGGTCGACCTTGGTGCAGTCCTTGCCGCTAAAGGCACCGCCGCCGTGACGGCCGTAACCGCCGTAGGTGTCGACGATGATCTTGCGGCCGGTCAGGCCCGTGTCACCCATGGGGCCGCCCACGACAAAGCGGCCGGTGGGGTTCACATAGATGTCGGCGCCATCCCACGGCATGTTCTCGGCAGCCATGACGGGCGCGATGACATGCTCGATGAGGTCGGTCTTGATCTTGCCCATATCCTCAATTTCGGCAGCGTGCTGCGTGGAGATGACGATGGTCGTGACCTCGACGGGCTTGCCGTCCTCGTAGCGCACGGTGACCTGGGTCTTGCCGTCGGGGCGCAGATAGGGCAGGGTACCGTCGTGGCGCACGGCGGACAGGCGCTCCGCCAGGCGGCTTGCCAGGTAGTGCGGCATGGGCATGAGGGTTTTGGTCTCGTTGGAGGCGTAGCCGAACATCATGCCCTGGTCGCCGGCACCGATAAGATCGATCGGGTCGGTGGTAGCGCCGGTCTGGGTCTCAAACGACTCGTCGACACCCTGGGCGATATCGGGGGACTGCTCGTGGATGAGGCTCATGACGCCGCAGGTATCGCAGTCAAAACCGAACTTTGCACGGTTGTAGCCAATGCGGCGGATAACGCCACGGGCAATTTCCTGCACGTCGACGTATGCCTGGGTGCGGATCTCGCCGGCGACGATGACGGTACCGGTGGTCACGAGGGTCTCGCAGGCGCAGCGGACGTTTTCCACGTTGGCGGGCACGCCATTGGGCGCAATATAGCCCTGCTCCTGCAGCTCTATTTCTTTGGCGAGGATTGCGTCGAGGACGGCATCGCTGATCTGGTCGGCGATCTTATCGGGATGGCCTTCGGTCACCGATTCCGACGTAAACACAAAGGACCCGTGTTGGGGTGGGATGGAACGAAGTTTTTCTGACATGATTGTCCTTTCAAAAACGCGTCCCGGCGACCGTTACCATTCCGCCGGGCTCTGTATGCAAAGGGACATCATAGCGCGTAAATCCAACATTCACACCCTTTCCGCACCCACTCATTGGGGACAGGCTTAAATGACCAGTCGGGTGCTCATTGGGTAGTCATTTAAGTCTGTCCCCAATGAGTAGGTCGATGCCCTTTGTGCGGAGGTGGGCATTGTTGCTTTATACTGGTGCAGTTAGACATCCATCCTGCAATCGAGGAGATTTCCATGGCATCAGACGTTCGCGTCCGCTTTGCACCCTCACCGACGGGCAAGCTGCACATCGGCGGCGCCCGCACCGCTATCTATAACTGGGCTTTCGCCCGTGCTAACGGCGGCACGTTCATCCTGCGCATCGACGACACCGACCCCACCCGTTCCACCGACGAGAACACGCAGATCATCCTGCGCGCCATGCGTTGGCTGGGCCTGGACTGGGACGAGGGTCCCGAGGTTGGCGGCGATTTTGGCCCCTACGCCCAGACCGAGCGCTTGGACCTGTACAAGCAGGCCGCCCAGAAGCTTTGGGACGAGGGCAAGGCCTATCCCTGCTTCTGCACCAAGGAGCAGCTCGACGCCGACCGCAAGGCCGCGCAGGAGCGCAAGGACCCCTTCCAGGGTTATCAGCGCCGTTGCCGCGATCTTGATCCCGAGGAGGCCCGCCGTCGCATCGAGGCCGGCGAGTCCTACGTCCTGCGCATCAAGGTGCCCGAGGACCGCGGCGACGTCGTTATCCACGACGCCGTCCACGGTGAGGTGACCTTCGACGCCAAGGAGCTCGACGACTTTGTCATCTTCCGCTCCGATGGCACGCCCACGTACAACTTCGCGACCGTCGTCGACGACGCCATGATGAAGATCACCCATGTCATCCGCGGCGACGACCACCTGTCCAACACCCCGCGTCAGGTCATGGTCTACGAGGCCCTCGGCGCGCCCGTGCCCACGTTCGCCCACATCTCTATGATCTTGGGTGCCGACGGCAAAAAACTCTCCAAGCGCCACGGCGCCACCTCGGTGGAGGAGTACCGCGACGCTGGCTACCTGTCCGACGCCTTCGTCAACTATCTGGCGCTGCTCGGCTGGTCGCTCGACGGCGAGACCACGATCATTCCGCGTGATGTTCTGGCCAGCAAGTTCTCGCTCGACCGCATCTCCAAGAACCCGGCGACCTTCGACCCCAAGAAGCTCGACTGGGTCAATGCCGAGTACATCAACGGCATGTCCGATGCTCAGTTTGCCGACGAGATCATGGTCCCCGAGCTGCACGAGGCGGGTCTCATCGAGGGTAATGTCGAGTACGGCGAGGACTGGATTGACGCGCTCGCCGCTATCGTCAAGCCGCGCACCAAGATGCCGGCTGACGCCGTGACCGTCGCCGCCCCCATCTTTGCCACGGCTGAGACGCTCGAGTATGACGAGAAGTCCGTCAACAAGGGCCTGGCCAAGGAGGGCATGGGTGCCATTCTGGATGCCGCCAAGGCCGCGCTCGAGGGTGTTACCGAGTGGACCGCCGAGGCCATCGACGCTGCGCTTGAGCCGCTGCCCGAGCAGATGGACCTCAAGAAGCGCGTGGTGTTCCAAGCCGTGCGCGTCGCCGTCTGCGGCAACATGGTGAGCCCCCCGCTGGGCGAGACCATGGCGCTCGTCGGCCGCGACGACTGCCTGGCGCGCATCGACCGCGCCCGCACGATGGCGCTGTAACAGTCGCGCAAACTCATGTATCCGAGCCCTGCTCACCACGAGTGGGGCTCTTATTTCTATAGACGTATGGGATGGGAGGCACAGAGACCATGGCCGAGCAACTTTCGCTGTTTGGTTCGCCTGAACCGGAGAAGTCTCCGGCGGCGCCGGCATCCGCTGCTGCCCCGGCAAAGCCCGAACCTGCGTCTGAGCCCATCGCCGCCTACACGAGCGTGGTTCTCGACATTCCCACCCGTGCGTTGTCCGAGCCGTTTGCCTACGGCATTCCGCAGTCCCTTGCCAACGATGCCCAGATCGGCTCCACCGTCCTAGTTCATTTCGGCAATCGTGCCGCCGCGGGCTACATCGTCGACATTGCGTTTGAGCTGGGCGACCTGCAATGCAACACCGTCCTTGATCCCATGCGCATCAAGCCTATCGAGGCCATCCTCAGCAAACCGCTTTTTGGCGCCGAGGCCGCCCGCATTGCGCGTTGGATGAGCCGCGAGTATGTCGCGACGCTTTCCGAATGCCTGCGCCTGTTTTTGCCTCCGGGCGGCAGCCCGCGGGTCGTGAAGGGCGATGACGGGGCGTGGACGGTCGAGCGCCCGGCCGTCAAGCCTATCCAAAACCGTTGGGTGATGCTTACGCCCGAGGGCTTTGACTATACGCCGTCCAAGACCGCGGTCCGCCAGCGTCAGCTCATCGAGGCGCTCCAATGCGGCCCGGTCACGACACGCGACCTCAACCTGCTCTACAACAGCATGTCGGCGACCATCAAGGCGCTCGAAAAACGCGGCGTCGTGGTGGTGGAGGAGCGCCGCGCCTGGCGTGGCTGCAGCGTGCAGACCACGCTGTCCTCGGCGAGCGGCAAGGCGCCGGTCACGCTCACGGACGGCCAGCAGCAGGCGCTCGCGCAGATTGAGCGTGCTCGCCTGGACGCACACGGCGACGTGGTCTTTGTCGACGGCGTCACCGGATCCGGTAAAACTGAGGTCTACCTCTCCGCCATCGAGCGCGTGCTCGCGGCCGGCCGCTCAGCGTGCGTGCTTGTGCCCGAGATCTCGCTGACGGCTCAAACCGTCGGCCGCTTCCGTTCGCGCTTTGGCGAGACGGTCGCGGTCTTCCATTCGCGTCTTTCGGCCGGTGAGCGCCTAGACCAGTGGGACATGGTTGCCAGCGGTGCCGCCCGTGTTGTCGTCGGCGCGCGTTCGGCGCTTTTTTGCCCGCTCAGCGACCTGGGCCTCATCATCATCGACGAGGAGCACGAGAGCAGCTATAAGCAGGGTTCCAGTCCGCGCTACCATGCGCGCGAGGTGGCGGCCGAGATGGCGCGCCGCTATCGCTGCCCGCTCGTGCTGGGCTCGGCCACGCCTTCTGCCGAGGCCCTCGATCGCTGCCGCCGCGGCACGTACAACGGTGTCACCTGGACGCGCGTCGAGATGCCCGAGCGCCCGGGACACGCCGTGCTTCCCACGGTCCGCATTGCCGACCTGCGCCGCGAGTTTTCGCACGGTAGCCGCTCTATGTTCTCTAAACCGCTGATGGAAGGTTTGGAG
>UQHQ01000059.1 GCA_900540945.1 uncultured Collinsella sp.
TCGATCGGCGGCCTTGGCGTTTATCGGCAGACCCCCCGCGGCTGCCGCTTCTCGGCTGTCGAGGCTGCCATGGACCGCGCCCGCATCCGCGACGAGCGCAAAGCGTCCAAAAAGTAGTTCATTTGGGACGTCAGCCTGCTAGGATGTAGAGCGGACTTTAGCTATATAAGGAGTATCCGACGTGTCTATGCGTACCGATGATTTTGACTACAACCTTCCTGAGGAACTGATCGCCCAGGCGCCTGCCGAGCCGCGTGACTCCTGCCGTCTGCTGGTGGTGGATCGCAAGGGCTCCCAGGCGGGAACGCCGCTGGAGCACGGCGGTACCGTTGAGCACCGTATCTTCCGCGATATCATCGACTATATCGAGCCGGGTGATGTGCTTGTCATCAACAAGACGCGCGTGATGCCGGCCCGCCTGATCGGTCGCAAGTCGGGTTCGGGTGGCGTGGTCGAGACGCTGCTGCTCAAGCGCCGTGAGGATGTTGACCCGCTGGGTCACGTTTGGGAGTGCCTGGTCAAGCCGGGCAAGCGCCTGAAACCCGGTGTTCAGATTGAGTATCGCGCCGGTGGCGCTCATGCGCCCGAGGGGGCTCCCGTGGTGCTGACAGCCGAGGTCGTCGACTTTGTCACTGATAGCCGCGGTGGCCGCCTGGTGCGCTTTGAGCCGGCCGGGTGCAATGCCGCCGGCGACCCGCGCACCCTCGACGAGGCCATCCATGCTGCCGGCCACGTGCCGCTGCCGCCCTACATTACCGATTACGAGGGAGATCCCGAGAAGTACCAGACCGTTTACGCCATGAAGGAGGAGCACTCGGCTGCCGCTCCCACGGCGGGCCTACACTTTACCCCCGAGCTCATGGCCGCTATCGAGGCCAAGGGTGCGAAGTTTGCCGCCGTTGAGCTCGAGGTGGGCATCGACACCTTCCGCCTGGTTGAGGAGGACGACCCTACGCAGCACGTCATGCACACCGAGCGCTACCACGTGTCGCAGGAAGTTGTCGACGCCGTGCATAAGGCGAAGGCCGAGGGGCACCGCGTAATCGCCGTCGGCACCACCGCAGTGCGTTCGCTCGAGAGTGCGTTCGATGCGGAGGCGCCGGTGTCCGATCCGGCTGTGACGGCGCGCTATTTTGAGGGCCGCGAGGACGGCGCTGACACGCTCGGCCGCGGCGATATCGTGGTGCGCGAGAACGCGACAACGCAGCTCTACCTCATGCCCGGCTCGACCTATCACGTGGTCGACGCGCTGATCACTAACTTCCACGTGCCGCGCTCCACGCTCATGATGCTCGTGAGCGCACTTGCCACCCGCGACCAGATCATGGATGCCTACGCCGCCGCCATCGAGGAGCGCTACCGCTTCTTCAGCTTTGGCGACGCCATGCTCATTTGTTAGTTACGCGGTTCTACGAACCGCGTAACTGCTCGACGCTGCAAACGCCCCTAAGCGGCAATCTGACGTTCAATCGTCGGGCATGACCTCTCTAGGTTCCGCCGTTCTACCGAACGGCGGACCGGCCGACGCTGCGCGGGCCGCATTTGGACAATCTGACGTTCAACTTCAAGGGCGCGACCAGAAGGTCAGCGCCCTTTCGTTTCACGTCACCTTGTCTCAAATGCGACCCGCTCGCTGTCGTTTCCAGAGCATCGGCGTTACCTTGGCTGTTGGATGTAGTCGTTGGGGACGTTCTTAAATGACTAGTCAAAGGGGACACTCTTGCAGCGCTTGGCACTTGACTAGTCGTTGGGGACGTTCTTGTTCGACTAGTCGTTTAAGAACGTCCCCAATGACTACCTTGCACCAATCAAAAAGTTGCGGTGAGATAGTTCTTGAATTGGCCTTTTTGAGGGCTAAACAGGAACTATCTCACCGCAACTGCGTTGGGGCGTTTTTTGGCAGCTGGTTTACTTGCTTGCGAACAGCCAGATCAAGATGATCACGAGGACTACGGCGATGATGCAGACGATGGCTCCGGTGAATTTGATGCGTGAGTCGCGGGTACGCTCGCGCACGTCGTCCTCGGCGGCTTCGAGTTGAGCCACTTCGCGCTCGGTTTCGGCGTGCTCGGCCTTATCGCGGGCCAAGGAGCCTGCGAGCGATTCGGTAATCTCGGGATGGTCATGTACCTCGGTCGCCTGCTCGATGATCGACTGTGCGTGCGCGACGTCCGCCTGGGCATCGGCGATAGCCTGCTCTTGCTCTCGACGCGCCTTGTCCTCGGCGGCGATCTTCTCGCGCAGTTCGCGCTGGCGCGTTGCCGCGGCGGCTTTTGCGGTCTGCAGCTCGTCGCGCGCGGCATCGGCCTCGGCCGTCACGGCCTGATGGGTTCGCTTGGCGTCGGCAATGGGGGCTTGTGCCTGATCGACGGCGTGCTCGGCGGCCGCGAGCGAGTGCTCAAGATCGGCGGTGATGTGCGGGACATCTTCCTCGGCTTTGCGCAGGGCATCGGCCGTGTCTGAGATCTGCATCGAAAGCTCGCTGGTGCGCACTGTGTAATTGGCAGGATTTGCCGAAGGATTGCGCTGCAGCTCGGCATACTCGTGGCGCAGCGTTTCGAGTTGAGCGCGCGTGGCGTCGACGGTTTGCTGCGCTGCGGCAACGCCGGCATCGCGCTCAGCTTGTACCTTGTCGCGGATGCGTTTGGAATCCTCGAGGCGTCGAACGAGCCGGTTGCCGGTTTCGCGCGAGCTGGCTTCGCGCGCCTCCACCGCATCGAGTGCGGCTTTGAGACGCCGCTCGGTGGCATCGTCCTCTTCTTTTATTTGCTCGAGCTGCGCCTTGAGCTCTGTTGCCTTGGCAGCATGGGTGTCGCGGCCGATTTCTGCTGCCGCGGTGGCCTTTTGTGCCGTTTCGATAGTCTGGCGCTGCTCGGCGACGATTTGGTCATAGCGGCCTGCGATATCCTGGCGTGTCTCGAGCTCCTCGCCTTGATCGGCGATGCGCTGCTCCAACTCTGCCAGGTGATCGCGTGCATCGGCGAGTGCCTTTTTCGCGGCGTTCATCTCGCGCATGGCCGAGGCTCCCTGCGCGATAAAGGCGCCCACGGCGTTGGCGGTGTTTGAGACGGCGCTTCCCAGATCGCGGCTGGCTGCGGGGGTGTGCGGGGCGGTCGGGTGAGCGGCGTTCGCCGTGCCCGCATCGGGCGTCTGCGGCGTGGCGATGCTGCCGGTGCCGCCCTCGACCACGGAAAAGCCGGCAGCGTGCGGGTCGACTGCATCGGCGCCAATGGTAGGGTGCTCAAGCTGCAGGAACGAGGGCAGGGTGCTGCCTTGGTCGGCAACGGGGGTCTCGCCGGGCACGAAGGTCGAGGCGGCCTCGGCGGCCTCCTCTTCTTCGGCGTCAATATCGGCGTCGGCCACGGCGTTTTTCATCGCTTTGACGGCATCCATCATGGAGTCCATGACGGCATCGAGCTCTTCTTCCGAAGACACCTCGATAGGGCCTTCTGCTTGCGGGGCGGCGTCCTTTTCGGGGGCGTCGTCCTGAGCGGCCGAATCGTCGTTTTGCTCGTCGGCATTTTCGGCCGTAGGGATTTCCGTCGCAGCGCCGTTATCCAGAGTGGCGTCGTCGACGTCGGTATCATTGCAGGTCGCAGCGTCAGTATCTGCGGCGACGTCTGCTGAATCATCAATATGCTGTTGAGTCTGGGGGTCCAGCTCGTCTGTCATAGGCATGTGCTCCTCATCGTTGTTTGTCACCCTATGATAAAGTCTCGCGCCGACATCCCGCGCCCCGCAGCAAAGTTTCAAAACGTGTTCGATGACTCGCTTGGATAGCAAAAATTCATCCTCTAAATTCAGTTTACGCTTGACATTCCCTTCGCCGAATGACGTTGCGCCGTTCGCCTGGTGCGGTCTTTATTTTTCACTTGAACCCGCTAAAATTGCATTTCAGCTTTTGGCGCGTGAAGTTGGATACGCGCAGTCGGCGGGCGTGCCCGTCGCGATTCGAAAGGACTTTGTATGGGACTTTTCACTGGTAAGACCGTGATCGTCACCGGCGGCGGCAAGGCCACGCTTAAGGACGGCTCCGCTGGCTCCATCGGTTACGGCATCGATATCGCTTTTGCCAAGGAGGGCGCAAACCTCGTCATTACCGGTCGCAACGTTGCCAAGCTCGAGGCCGCCAAGGAGTCCCTCGAGGCCGAGTACGGCGTCAAGGTTCTGCCTGTTCAGGCCGATGTCTCGGCTGGTCAGGACAACGAGGCCGTTGTTCAGAACGTCATCGACAAGGCCATTGAGGAGTTCGGCCGCATCGACGCCGTCGTCAACAATGCTCAGGCCAGCGCCTCGGGCGTGACCATCGCCGACCACACCATGGATCAGTTTAACCTGGCCATTTATTCCGGTCTGTATGCCACCTATCTGTACATGCAGAAGGCCTATCCGCACCTGAAGGAGACCAAGGGCTCCGTGGTCAACTTTGCTTCGGGCGCCGGCCTGTTTGGCAACTACGGCCAGTGCAGCTACGCCGCCGCCAAGGAAGGCATCCGCGGCTTGACCCGCGTTGCCGCCAACGAGTGGGGCAAGGACGGCATCAACGTCAACATCGTGTGCCCGCTTGCTTGGACCGCTGCGCTCGAGAACTTCCAGGATGCCTATCCCGAGGCGTTCAAGGCCAACGTCCATATGCCGCCGGCGGGTCATTACGGCGACGTCGAGAAGGAGATCGGCCGCGTGGTCGTTCAGCTCTGCGGCCCCGACTTTAAGTACATGAACGGTGAGACCGTCACCCTCGAGGGTGGCATGGGCCAGCGGCCCTAAGAGTTACGGCGTTTTACCAAACGCCGTAACGGGCCGACGCTGCAAACCCGCCAGAGCGGCAATCTGCCTTTCAACTTCGGCGGCATGACCAGAAGGTCAATGCCGCCTTGTTTCAAGGCACCTTGCTCGCTCTGGCGGGTTTTCGCTCATATGACCCAATCCGCTGTCAAGAGCCACAATGGCCCCGCCGACCGCT
>UQHQ01000060.1 GCA_900540945.1 uncultured Collinsella sp.
TCGCGAGTTCCGCACGCAAAGGAAAGCACTTAATGTGCTTTCCGTCTTGCGCAGGACTGCAGAGCAGGAAAGTTCATATGCGCCGCCCGGCTCCCGTGACTCTCGGGGGCATCTCTCATGCAAAAACTTTTGTCGGGTAAAGTCCGAGGTCAGTGGCGTTTTATACCGAGAAATTCAAAAAAGTGGAAAATTCATTACATATTTGCGTTGACTTTAGGTAACTAAAGTTTCATACTCCTTTTCAACCACTGGGGGATGTGAACACGCACGGATCGTTCACATCATGATTGAAGAGGATTTCTTAGACATGTTCACGCATCAGCTAAACATTATCAGCGTAGTAATTATCTGATGCGGGTTAGCACATACAGCTAGCCCGTACGATAACGGGCGGCTGATGAAGATGAGGGCCGTCGAGCGCAACCGACGGCCCTCATTTTTTATGTCTGGGAAGTTCTTTTTAGAGGAGGAAATGTAATGAACGGAGTTTTGCTCATGGTTGTGGCCGCGGCGGTGCTCGCCTGCGGCTATCTGGGCTATGGCCGATGGCTGGCCAACAAGTGGGGCGTTGACAAAGAGGCCCTCACGCCGGCCAAGCGCATGAAAGACGGCAACAGCTTCTCGCCCGTCTCCGCCTTCACCGCGTTCTCGCACCAGTTCAGCTCGATCTGCGGTGCCGGCCCTGTTACGGGTACGATCGTCGCTATGGCCTTCGGCTGGCTTCCCGTCGTGCTCTGGGTCCTCGTCGGCGGCATCTTCTTTGGCGCCGTCCACGACTTTGGCGCCCTGTACGCCTCGATGAAGAACAACGGCAAGTCCCTGGCCCAGCTCATCGAGAAGTACATCGGCAAGACCGGCCGTCGCCTGTTCCTGCTGTTCTGCTGGCTGTTCTGCATCATCGTCATCGCCGCTTTCACCGACATGGTCTGCAAGACGTTCATGTTCACCCCGGCCGTTGACGCTTCTGGTGCTGCTACCGGTGCCATCGACTTCACCAAGTCCTATGCCGCTGGCTGCGCTGGCACCATCTCCATCCTGTTCACCTTCGTCGCCATGGCCTTTGGTTGGGCCCAGAAGAAGTTCAACCTCACCGGCGCTGCCGAGTTCGTCACCGGCGTGGTACTCATGGTCCTCATGTTCGCCGTCGGCATGCAGTTCCCGGTCTACCTGGACAAGTTCCAGTGGTTCGCCGTCGTCATGGTCTACCTGGTCTTTGCCGGTGCCATGCCCATCCAGATGCTCAAGACCCCTCGCGACTACCTCACTTCCATCATGATGATCGTCATGATCGTCTGCGCTGTCCTCGGTATCGTCGTCCTGGGCGCTAACGGCCAGGCCACCATCACCGCTCCGGTCTTCACCGGCTTTAGCAATGCCTCGGGCATGATGTTCCCGGTCCTGTTTGTCTCCGTTGCCTGCGGTGCTCTCTCCGGTTTCCACAGCCTCGTTTCTTCTGGTACCTCCTCCAAGCAGGTCGAGAAGGAGCAGGACGCCGTCAAGGTCGGTTACGGCGCCATGATCGTCGAGTCCTTCGTCGGCATCCTTGCCATCATCGTCGCCGGCATCATGTTCTCCGACATGAACACCGCCGGTACCGGCGCCCTTAACGCCGGCGTCGCTTCCACCCCGTTCCAGATCTTCGCAGCTGGCATCTCCCGCGGTATGCAGGCCTTCGGCGTTGACGGCACGCTCGCAACCGTCTTCATGACCATGAACGTTTCCGCTCTGGCCCTGACCTCGCTCGATGCCGTCGCCCGCATCGCTCGCACCTCGTTCTCCGAGTTCTTTGCCCAGACCAACGACGCCCTGGCCATCGAGTCCAAGGCCGGCTACATGAAGGTTCTCGGCAACCCCTGGTTCGCCACGGTCGTTACCCTGCTTCCTGGCCTCGCCCTCGCCTTTGGCGGCTATGCCAACATCTGGCCGCTCTTTGGTGCTTCTAACCAGCTGCTCGGCGGTATGACCATGATCACCCTCGCCGTGTTCTGTAAGTGCACCGGCCGCAAGGGTTGGATGCTCTACGTGCCCGTCGCCTTCCTGCTCTGCTGCACCTTCACCTCGCTGGTCCAGAGCGCCATGGGCTGCATGACCGCCGTCCAGGCCTACGGTTTCTTCGGCACCATCCCGGCTACCGCCACCACGGCTGCCGTTTCCGTCGCCGCCACCAAGGGTCTGCAGCTCGTCTTCGCCGTCCTGCTGATGGTCCTGGGCCTCATCGTTGCCGTCAACTGCCTCAAGGAGTTCTTCGGCAAGGAGGCCGGTTCCATGCCCGACGAGGAGCCCGAGTGGTCCGAGATGGGCAAGGCCGAGTATGGCCGCACTGCTGCCGCCGAGGCTCCCGCCGACGCCGAGGCTGCCAAGGCCTAGTCAACTTGATGAGCTAACCGTTCCATCCATATGACTCGGAAAGACCGGGTCCGCAACGACGCGGGCTCGGTCTTTTTTCTTGCGGGAACGGGTGATGCAAAGGCGTCCTCGCAGATGTTTTGCGTGGATAGGCTCGCGCGATGTACCATATAGACGTATATGTGTACATATGAAAGGGGCCCCGTGGCCAAGACGGTATATTCCGATAACCAAAATAATGTCGATGCCCTGGCTGAGCGTCTAAGCAGCCAGACGTCGCTTTCTGCCGAGCGCGCCAAGCTGGTTGCCTACGACCTGCTCTGCCGCAAGGCGCTTAAAATCAAGTCGAGCGCGCTGGCACAGATTTTCCGCTCCGTCGATAAGGAATGCGACACCAAGGCGATGCGCGACGAACTCATCGCGGCAAAAATCGTTACCAAGATCGAGGGCAGCGGCATTAACGGACGTCCGGCGTTCTATACCATTCATGCCGAGATAAGTGATGCCCAGGAGCAGCTTGCCGAGGTTGCCGAAGAGGCCGTCGAGGACGTTGTCGAGGTGCCCGCTTCGGTGGAAACGGCCCCGCGCGAGCATATCGATACCGACGAGCTGCTCGACGAGAGCGTCGTTCGCGCCTTTACGGCTAAGGCCGGTCGCGGCGGTTTTGGCGGGGGCGGCAAGCGCGATGCTCAGCGCCGTGCCCAGCAGGAGCGCTTCCGTCGCGCCGTTGCTCAAAGGGATGAGCTCGATACCGAGGCTGTCGAGACCAAGGTTGCTGCCGAGTCGCAGAAGCCCGCGCAGGAGCAAAAGCCCGTGGAGGCCCAAGAGCCCAAGCGTCGTCGCGGTGCTCACTTTAAGGCTGCGCAGCAGGATGTCGCGCATGAGGTTGAAGAGCCTCCCGAGGTTGCAGACGATGTTGAGGAGTCTGCCAAGAGGGCTCCGGGTTCGTGTCGTCCCGGCCGCGGTTTTGCGGGACGCGCGTATCCCGTAAAGCGTCAGGAGAAGGGCGAGCCGGCTTCGACCGCTCAGGCCGATAAGGCCGAACAAACCGAGAAAACCGTTGAGCCGGTGGCTTGCGAGCAGCAACCTTCCGAGTCGCAGCCTGCGGCCGACGCCGAGGTCAAAGCTCAGCAGTCCGCTGATAAGCAGGCAGGGGAGAGCGCTTCGAGCAAGCCTCGCCGTCGTCGTCACCGTGGCGGTCGTGGCTCGAATGCCGAGGCCGCGGCCGAGAAGGCGGCGACGCAAAGCAAGGATGCGAAGGTTGAGGCCCCGGTGGAGCAACCCAAGCGCCAGCCGGCGAAGGGGGACAAGCCCGAACGTTCGCAAAAGAGCTCGTCCGCGCCAAAGCAAGAGCGCAAAGCTCAGGCAGATTCCAAGCGCAAATCCCAGGCGCAGCCCAAACCGACTGCAAACGATGCGGCCGCCCAGCAGCCTGAGCCGCCCGCTCATGGCGAGGTTTCGGCGTTTGCTCTGGCCCGTGTCCTGGGCAGGCAGCTGCTCAAGGTCGTTCCCACGCCTACGGCGCTCTCCAAGATTAAGGAGCAGCAGACTCAAATCGTTAAGGTCGAGGGCAAGGACGGCAATAAGGCTCCGCAGCGCACTCAGCACAACGAGATGTCCAACCGCAAGATTGCCGAGGAGATTGCGATCATCCAGGCTTGGATAGAGCAGAATCGCGGCGCCGACACGCCGGTCGCTTCGCGTCGCCAGCGCGCCTACCAGATTTTTAACGATGAGAAGGCCTTTGACGGCAAGCATGGCGAGCGTCTGATTCGGCGTATGACCGAAAAGGGCATTAGCATGCAGGCAATCAAGGTTGCTCCCAACCGTCCTGTGCACTTTACGGGCTTCTTTACGCTGGGCGCCGACAAGCCGTTCATTATGGTCGAGAACCTGGACACCTATGACGAGATCGTCAAGCTCCTGCGCGGCCGCAAGCACGCTAAGCTTTTTGGCACCAAGGTGGGTGGCGTGATCTTTGGCGGTGGCTGCAAGGCGAGCGTTTCGCACGCACTGGATGATTATCTGGCCGAGATCGGCTATCGCTTTAACTATGTCTACTACGTGGGCGATATCGACCGAGAGGGTGCGCGCATTGTCGAGCAGACCCGTAATGCCAATGTTGTTGAGATTCGCCTGCATGCCGGTATGTATCGCGCCATGCTCGCCGAGCACAAGCGCCGCGTGAAGTCCGGCGGTGAGTGCGAGCCCGCGGCTGCCAACCAGGGTGTACCGCAGAACCTGGCGGCGACGATCAAGGATCTGCCCATGGTCACGCGCGTACAGTTCCGCAACGTGCTGCGTGAGGGCGGACGCATTCCGCAGGAGATTCTGATGACCGCCGACTATCGGGATGGCGACTCGGGAAGCTTCGACCGCATGCTTAACAACTAGATTCCGCCGGCCCCGGGAGAGCGGGGACACCGGCTTAGGTTTCCTGCTCTACAGTCCTGCTCACGACGGAGGCCACATTAAGTGGCCTCCTGT
>UQHQ01000061.1 GCA_900540945.1 uncultured Collinsella sp.
TCACGAGCGGGGGCTCCTGTCTTTTTAGTGCCCTCGGATTGGGTCATAGTGTCTGTCGTCGGTGGCGAAGATGTAAATGTGAAGCCGAAAAAAGATGTCCCCAACGTGACCAAGGCGGTCAAGGACGACAACAACGGCAGTTTTGTGACAGATAGGAACAAGGACGTTTTCGAGGCGCCCAATAGGGTTGCGGACTCTGCATCCGATCAGCTGGTTGAGTATCAGCTTGCAGGTACCGTGGCCAGCAATATCAATACTTATAGTGAGTACAGCTATACCTTCACCGATGACCTGCCTTCTACGATGGTGCCCGAGCTCGTTAATGATAAGCCCGTTGTTAAGGTAAAGATTGGCGACAAAACGGTTGAGCCGAAATACTATGATGCACAGTACAACACTGCCAAGAACGAGCTTGTTGTTTCTTTTGGCAACCTTAAGAAAGAAATTAAATCCGACAAGGATGAGGTTATTACCGTTAGCGGTAGCTCCAAAATCTATGTGAACTATAAGGCGAAGCTCGACCCTACTAAAGTTAAGGCCGATATGCTCGGTAAAGGCCAGAAGAACACCGTTACTCTAACCTATTCCAATAACCCTCACTCTACCGAAACGGGCACAACAGTCGTACATCCCGCTTATGATTACACCTACGGCATTGACGTCACCAAGGTTGGTGATGAAGAAACCCCTAAGAAGCTCTCTGGTGTTGTGTTTAAGCTGCAGGAGAAGAACGGCGGCACTGTCGAGGACGAGTACATTGATGCTAACGGAGTAAAGCAGGCGAACGCCGAGAATGCCAAGCTCACCACGACCGAGGACGGCAAGATTAGCGTCATCGGTCTCGATGAGGGCACTTACGTCCTCACGGAGGTCACGCCCGCGCCTGGCTACGATAACTCTCACGGCAACAAGGGCATCACGTTCACCATTACGCGTGGTACGCTTTCCGAGAGCGACGCCACCGTGGTAAATCCTGCGGTTGCGGTAACTGACGGAGACAATACGGGCCTCGTTAAAGCCGAAAACTCCACTGACGGCATGGTGCACCTCACCGTTACCGATAAGAAGGGCTCCGGCCTCCCGCTCACCGGCCTTAACGGTGTGACCTTCACTTGGATCGCTGGTGGCGCGGTGCTGTGCATCGGCGTGGCGCACCTCATCCGCAGCCGTAAGCAGGCTGAGGAGTCCGAGCAGGAGTAACGCTCGCTCACCCATCCCTTTGGCAGGTGGGATGTGATGGCCATGAGACTTGCGGACACTTTTCTCGTCCATCCACGTTCTTGCTTTGCCATGCTCTTTTCGGGGCAGACTCCGCACTGGAGTCTGCCCCGTTTTTTTTGGGATAACGCAGCCAGGCTCCGTTGCCCGATGGATCGAGCGTATGAATATCGAACAGATGTTTGCAAATATTGCGTTTACCAGCTGTAAGTGCGAGTGCTCGCAGTAAAATACCCTTGCGACGCATCCCGTGCGCGGGCGGCCGACGACTCGATCGGAGGTCCCCAAATGCTAAAATTCCTTAACGTGCTCGCCGCCCTCGCGGCGGTGGGTACGTTCGTCATCGCGTTTCTTGACTCGTATGAGGTTCGGTTTAAGGTCCGTAGGCGCACGCGCGGTGCGGACGGTAGAAGGCATTTGCGCCGCAAAAAGCGCAAATAAGAATGCCCGGGGGTCGGATCCCGGGCATTTAACAAAAGCTGAAAACTAGGCCGCCCGCGCTCCCAAACATTTACGCGGGGTGCATCGTTTTCTATTGATATTGTATCCCGAATCGCCCCGCCGATCCGGGACATTTTGAAAACTCAAATGCTGGCTTATCCTCGACTGGACGGTGCAGTCTAGCTGCGTTGTCCGGCGCGGAAGCTCGCTAATCGGCTATTATTTGTTTAGACAACTTGAGTTGTAGAGGAGTGACCGGCGATGGTGCAGGGCGCCAAACATATGAAGAGCAATAACGCCGCGGACAACGGCGGCTCAAGCCCTCAGCCCAAACCTCAACCAAAACCTAAGCGCCGTCGCAAGCGACTGCCGCGCTGGGCCGACCGGCTCATCACCATCGTTATCATCCTTATTGGCGTGGGCCTTATGACCTGGCCGTGGATTTTGGACCGGCTTGAGGCCTCGGGCGTGTTCAACCAGATCAGCACCGTGTCCAGCACCGTGGACGCGCTGTCTGCCGAGGAGCGCGAGCGCATCTTGCTCCAGGCGCGCTCCTTTAACGAGCAGCTGGCGGGCGAGGCCACCGAGCTTTCCGCCGACCAGATCGAGCCTTACGCTCAGCAACTTATCTTTGACCGCGACCCCATGATGAGCTGGGTCGAGATCCCCTCAATCGACGTGAGCATGCCTATCTACCACGGCACGAGCGAGGAGGTCCTCATGGCGGGCGTCGGCCACCTGGAGGGCACGAGCCTGCCGGTGGGCGGCGCCTCGACGCATTGCGTGCTCACCGCGCACTCGGGCATGCGCAACCTGAGCATGTTCGACGACATCCATTCGCTGGAGCCCGGCGACCTGGTGCTGCTGCACACCATGAGCAAGACGCTCGCCTACAAGATGGTGGACTCCGAGGTCGTGCTGCCCGAGGAGATGGAGTCGCTGACCATCGAGCCCGGCGCCGACAGGGTGACGCTCGTCACCTGCACGCCCTACGGCGTGAACGACCATCGCCTGCTGGTGCACTGCGTGCGCACCAAGTACAACAAGAAGGACGTCGACAAGCAAAAGTCGCTGGCCGACCGCCACTGGGGCAAGCGCGAGTTTGCCGTGCTCATCGTGGTCGTGGCCATTGTGCTGTTGCTGCTGGACATCGTGATCCACGCGGTCCGCAAGCGCCGCAAGGCCAAGGCCTCGGCATAAGACATCGTTCAGAACCACCACAAAGGGGACAGGCACCTTTGTGGCGGTCGGGGCTTTCAAACCATCACAACATTCGATGAAAATTGCGATTTTGGCGAAAAGCGTCGAATGTTGTGATGGTTTTTGTTGCGGACAGTACGGTCTTCGTTGTGGGCGCGACGGTTTTCGCTATGGACGGTGCGGTTTCGCTGCAGAACCGCCAGCCCGCCGCCTGCTAGCCCGTCGCCCTCGTTACGTTTTCGCTGCATTTGGGTAAAGCGCCTGCTCCAAGTCGGCGTTGCCCTGTATACTAGAGCGGTTTAACTGTTATGCGGAAGGGAGCGCCTATGGCACTCAGCGAGAAAGACGTGCGCGGCATCGCCGAGTACGCAAAGATCGCACTGACCGATGACGAGCTCACCCAGATGACGTCCTACATGAACGATGCCGTCCAGATGCTCGAGCCCGTCTTGCAATATGACTTGCCCGACGTGGAGCCCACGTTCCATCCCATCGGAAGCCTGTCCAACGTGATGGGCGATGACCTGCGCGAGCCCGAGCGCGACCTACCGCTCGACGTCGCGCTCGAAAACGCCGGCAGCGTGCGCGATCGCTACTTCCGCGTGCCATCCATTTTGGGAGAGGGGGAGAGCGAGTAATGGCGCAGAGCTTCGATTCCCTTACCGCCGCTCAGATCGCCGCGGGCGTTGCCGCCGGCGACTTTACCGCTACCGAGGTGGCCCAGGCCTCCCTTGCTGCCATCGAGGCGCGCGAGGGCGGGGTCCAGGCATTCCTGCAGGTGGCGCCCGAGCTTGCGCTCGAGGCCGCCGCGCGCGTGGATGCCGACCGTGCCACAGGCAAGCCGCTGCCCCCGCTTGCGGGCGTGCCGCTGGCCATCAAGGACAACATGAATCTTGTGGGCACGCGCACCACCTGCGCTTCCCGCATGCTCGAGAACTACCAGAGCGTCTACACCGCCACCTGCGTCCAGCGCATGCTCGATGCCGGCTGCCTGCCCATGGGCAAGGCCAACATGGACGAGTTTGCCTTTGGTAGCTCTACCGAGAGCTCGGCCTTCCACCGCACCAACAACCCCTGGGATACCGAGCGCGTGCCCGGCGGCTCCTCGGGCGGCTCCGCTGCAGCCGTCGCCGCGGGCGAGGTCGCGCTCTCGCTGGGCTCGGACACCGGCGGGCCCCTCACGCGCTTG
>UQHQ01000062.1 GCA_900540945.1 uncultured Collinsella sp.
GGGGGCCTTATCAGCCGCGCCTCCCGCAGCTGCGACGTCCGCTCCCGCAAGCGATGACGCCCCCGCTGCCCCTTGGGAGTCCAACCCCGGCGCCGGCAGTCCCTTCGGCCACCAGGGCGCAGCCCCGAGCATCCCGCAGACCGAGGATGAGGCCAAAGCCCTCATCCGCAACGTCTTTGGCCAGGCCACCATCTTCAAACCAGTGGAGTAACCGTGCGGGCGGGTACGCTGCTCAAGAAGAGATCTCTTTGTCCGGGCGCATCTGTATTTCGGACATGTGTAGTGTGGTGCCGCGTATATCGCATTCGAGCAGACAGGCACGTGACGGTCGGCCTAGGATGCTGAGGTCGATGCGATATGTCGCATGGCTGTCCGTGTACTCGACTTGCTCGGCGTTGACGGTTGCTCCGATTGTAAATAAAGAACCCAGTTCGGCATCGACAATCTTGGAGCCCTTTATCTTGACCTTGAACTCTTGGTAGAGGGACGGGCTGTTGTAGTAAATGGTTCGGGTTCCGTCGGTGCACTCATCGGTCGCTTCCCATTTGACGACGGGCTGGTCCGAGCTGGCTATCAGTAGTTCTGCTCCAAAGGCTATGGCATGGGTGATGACAACCAGCAATGCCCAGCCGACAAAGAGATAGAGAACCACATATGCAACGGGGTGTTTTGAGCGGATGTTTTGGAGCGCGTCGGGGGCATTCATGGGGCACCTCCAGATTGCTATCTTTGACAATTAAATTTTACCATGCCGTCATGAGCGCCACCTCGAGCGGCGGTTTAGCATTTTGCTATCTAGCTGGATGCAGCAAATGCCGGGTTCCGGCTCTACAAGATTTAGCTTTCGATATTATGTAGATGCGAATTATTCAACTTTGCATAATCTTTGGGCGCGGCTTGCACTCCAGGACATGTATATCGACTGGGGTAGCGTGTCCGCCCCGCTCGCTGACCTCGTGCCGTGGTACGATTTTTGAGTTTGAAAGCCCCGCCGCGTCCCGGCTGCCTTTGCAGCTCGTCGCGCGGCCGCACGTAAAGGAGCCATCATGGCCGGTATGAACATGCAGCAGATGATGAAGCAGGCCCGCAAGATGCAGGAGCAGCTTGCCGCCGCGCAGGAAAACCTCAAGTCCCAGACTGTCGATGCCTCTGCCGGCGGCGGCATGGTCAAGGTGACCGTTAACGGCGAGATGGAGCTCGTCAACCTCACCATCGACCCTGATGCGCTCGATCCCGAGGACGTCGATATGCTGCAGGACATGATCATGGCTGCCGTCAACGAGGCCGTCCGCGGCGTCAACGAGCTCGCCAACAAGCAGATGGGCGCCATCACCGGCGGCCTCAACATCCCGGGCATGCCGTTCTAAGACACGCATATAATGAGTGCGAATCACAGTCTGCAAAAACTGCTCGATGAGCTGGGTCGTCTGCCGGGCATTGGTCCCAAGTCGGCCCAGCGCATCGCCTATTACCTGCTCGAGGCCGATGCCGAGGAGGCCCGCCGCTTGGCCGAGGCCATCCTGGACGTCAAGCAGGAGGTCCACTTTTGCAGCCGCTGCTTTAATTACGCCACCGCTGACGAGTGCTCCATTTGCCAAGACTCGATGCGCGACACCACCCGCATCTGCGTGGTGGGTGAGCCGCGCGATGTCCAGGCGATTGAGCGCACGGGCAGCTACCACGGCCTCTACCACGTGCTGGGCGGCGTGATCAGCCCCATGGACAAGATCGGTCCCGAGCAGCTGCACATCCGCGAGTTGCTGGCGCGCTTGGGCCACGAGGATATCCACGAGGTCATTATCGCCACCAACCCCAATATCGAGGGCGAGACCACGGCGAGCTACCTTGCTCGCACCATCAAGCCACTGGGCGTCGAGGTGTCGCGTCTGGCGAGCGGCCTGCCCGTGGGTGGCGACCTGGAGTATGCCGACGAGCTCACGCTCGGCCGCGCTATCGAGGCCCGCCGCGCGATCTAGGCGGCGTCAGCTCCGCGGCATGTCCCGTCGGCCTGCCGCACGGGGCGCTCATAATTGGGCACGTGTTCATGCATTTGTTGTGCAACAAACCTGCTTTTCATCCGCTTATCGCGTGGATGGGTCCACTTGCACCTCGTATTTGCCCATTCGTTGCGCAACCTTTTTGGTTCGCTGATACACTCAAATGTGGATATGAAAGAATGCGCCGCTTTTAAGCGGCGTGTTTTTGTTGGAGGAGAACGCATGCGGCCCGGGGGCACTCAGACAAAGCATGGCGCCGCGGTGCGCATGCGGCGCCGGCTGGGCCTGGCGCCTCGGGCGTATGTGCTGCTGTCTTGCTCGCTCGTACTGGTCATAGCCGGTGTTTCGGCTTATGGCATGACGGTGCCGTCCATGGTACAGGCGCATGCTGCGCGCGAGCTGCATATTGGGCGCAAGACCAAAAGCGACTTGGGAACGACAACTGGATTTGCGTGGGCGAGCGTGGTCGGGCGTACCGTGTTTGACGTCGATCCCGCGGACGAGGGCGAGCGGGCGTCCAACGAGATCACGCTGGCAAACGGCAAGACCATCGTGCTCACCAACACCAAGATCATCCATCACCTTTCCGATAACAGCGTTTCGACCGTCGTAAACAAGGCCGAGCAGCAAAAGGGTCAGGATACGCAGCAGTCGGGGAAACCTGGCGGCTCCGGTTCGTCTGGCTCCAGCTCCGATTCGTCGAACTCGAGCGGTGGCTCCGGTTCGGGCTCCGCCTCCGGCGGGTCTGGGGGCGACAGCTCGACGGGCGGCAACACCGGTGGCAATACAAGCTCCAGCGGCCTTTCGACCGCCGAGGAGGAAAGCATACACAGCTGGCTCGTGACCAAGTGCAATATGCTCGACGGCTATGTCTCTCGGGCAAATAGCGCGGTCTCGACCTATAACGCAACAGGCGATACCGGGCCGTGCGATA
This sequence comes from uncultured Collinsella sp., assembly GCA_900540945.1. Lineage (GTDB taxonomy): Bacteria > Actinomycetota > Coriobacteriia > Coriobacteriales > Coriobacteriaceae > Collinsella. Next base: position 2,932 of record UQHQ01000062.1, read on the forward strand.
GCCTGGCCAACGATATGTTTGTCATCCGTGCCGAGTTTGGCCGGCAAACGTTTTCTCCCCACTCAAAGTGGTATCGGCAGTACGCCAACCTATGGGGCTGCTACACCAACCTGTGCCAATGGGTGGGGCATTACGGCGATGATGACATTGCGCTTAACAACTTCAACAATAGCCTGGCGGCGATCGCCCTATGACGAACGATCTCGCTTCTGCGGCAGCCCAGTCGCTCAACCGTGATCCCATGGTGGGCCTGCGCCTGGCGCGCGTCGACGGGTTTGAGCCGGCCGTCGCCCTGGGCACGGACGAGCTTCCCGCCTACCTTCGCCGTTTTACGATGCTGTTTGCCGATGACGCCACCATGCGCCGTGGTGGTATCGGCCGTGTGACGCGTGCCGTCAACGCGCAGGGCGAGGCCGTGGCGCTCAAGCAGCTCATCTTGCCAACGCGCGACGAATTTGATGACGATGTCGCCCACGAGGCGCTGGTCACCAAGTTCAAGGCGGCGTTTCGCGAGGAATATGAATGCCATCGTGCCCTTTCGGGCCTTAAGGGCTTTCCCCGCTTGTACGGGTGGGGCGAGGTCGACGGCGTGCCCGCGATTGTCATGGAGTGGGTCGAGGGCGAGACGCTCGCTCGCCTGCGCCCGCGCTTTGCCGTGGACGATGCCGGGCGTCTGTCGCCGCTCGTGGCGGCGCGCCTGGGTCGCGACCTGTTCGATCTGCTCTGCCGCATGAGCTTGGTGGGGGAGGGGTTCGTCCATCGCGACATCTCGCCGGCCAATATTATGGTGCGCACGGCGCGCCTACCGCTCGACCGACAGCTTGCCGAAGGCACGTTCGATTTGTGCCTCATCGATTTTGGCTCGTCGCTGGCGCTCGAGGCTGGCTCTGCCGATATCGCG
>UQHQ01000063.1 GCA_900540945.1 uncultured Collinsella sp.
CGTTGTCCTCAGAGAAATCCCAGCCCCCGCGGGCGGGCCGCCGCGAGCGCATCGGGCAGATCGTTCGCCTGATCAAAAAGTACCGCGTGTGGGATAACCTTACGCCGGTTCGCCTGCGCCGCCTGCTCGAAGAGCTCGGCCCCATGTTCGTTAAAATGGGGCAGATTCTGGCTAACCGTTCCGAGATTTTGCCGCAGCGGTTTTGCGACGAGCTGCGTCGCCTGCGCTCCGACGTAGAGCCGGTGCCGTATGAGGTAGTGCTCCGCTGTCTGGAAGAGGAATACGGCCAGCGCCTGGGGCAGATGTTCGACGCGATCGACCCCAACCCGCTCGGTAGCGCGTCGCTCGCGCAGGTACACCGCGCCCGCCTGGTGACCGGCGAGGACGTGGCCGTTAAGGTGCAGCGCCCCGGCGCGCAACAGGTCATGGCGCAGGACATCGACATCATTCGCTCGGTGGTGCGCATCGTTTCCAAGTTTGTCAACACCGATCAGTTTGTTGACCTGCACGGCGTGGTCGAGGAGCTGTGGACCTCGTTTCGCGAGGAGACCAACTTTTTGGCCGAGGCCAAAAACCTCAACGATTTCTACGACTTCCACAAAAGCGTGCACGGCGTGTCGTGCCCCAAGTCCTACCTGGACCTTTGCACCGAGCACGTCGTGGTCATGGACTACATTGACGGCATCTCGATTGCCGATCCCGAGCGCCTGGTGGCTGAGGGCTATGACCTGGAAAAGATCGGCTCGGCGATTGTCGAGGACTACTCGACGCAGGTGCTCGACGACGGCTTTTTCCATGCCGACCCGCATGCGGGAAACATCATCCTCAAGGACGGCATCGTCTACTTTATCGACCTGGGCATGGTCGGGCGCATGTCGAGTCACGACCGCGGTATCGTCAAGGACATGATTTTTGCCGTGGCCGAGGGCGACGTGCCCAAGCTCAAAGATTCGCTCATGCGCTTTGCCGTGACGCGCGGCGACTCGGCCGAGCTTGACCATTCGGCCTTTTTGTCCGATTTGGACTTTATCGTAGCCGACTTTGCGGGCCTTGATCTTAAGGACCTGGATATCGGCGAGTTTTTGACCTCGCTGCTAAACCTGGCGCGCAAGAACGACGTTGAGCTGCCGAGCGTGGTGACGATGTTCGCCCGCGGCATGGTGACGCTCGAGGGTCTGCTGACCGAGTACATGCCCAACGTCAACATGATCCAGATCATCCAAGCGCACATCAAAAACGAGAAGAGCACCTATGCGCGCGTCCGCGAAATGGGGCGCGACTTTGCGGCGAGCAGCTATCGCGCGGCAAAAGGCTCGCTCGAGGCGGCCGAGTATCTGGGCTTGGCGTCGCGCATGCTCACGCGCGGCCAGCTTAAGGTGAACACGCAGATCATGAGCAGCGATAAGGCACTGCGGCAGCTGGGTGGAATTATCGACCGCATGTCGATGGCAATTGTGATCGCCGGCCTGTTTATCGGTTCGTCGGTGGTGTACTACGCGCGCATCGAGCCGGTTGTGTTTGGTATCCCGGTGATTGGCTTTATGGGCTACGTGAGCGCGCTGGTGCTGGCGCTGATGCTGGGCCGCGAGATCTGGCGCAACAGTCACGGCGGCAAGCGTTAATGACCCCTGGGGGACGGAGGAAAACGGATCATTTTGCTCAGCGATCCATCCACGCCCTAATCTATCGCAAACCATAGCTTTTACCTTGGGCTTCGCCTTCGTGCGGGGCCCTTTTGCGTGATACCATACTGACAGTAATAATCGATGGCCTAGATGGTAGTGCGGAGACGCACGAATGCGCGGTTTTCCTGCGCGTTTGGGAGAATCGGGGTGCAAGTCCCCGGCTGTACCAGTAACCGTAATTCCTCTTGGCCCGGGATAGTCGCGTCGCAGATCGGACGGCGCGCCCGGGTCGGTAAGGTTAAGTCGGATCGCCTCCCATCTTGTACGCGGCCGCGGCGCATGCCGCCGGTACGCGTTGGGCTCTGGAGGGAAGGGGGACCCCGATGGGGGTACTCGAGCGCAATGTGCGCGATGACGTGGGGCAGCCGCTGGGCAATGCTCCAAGTTCAGACAATAGGAGACAAATGGATATGTTTGAGGACGAGTGCCAGCGCGCCTCGTGGCGTCGCCATGGAGCGATTGCCCGTGGCGTAGCCAAGCGCGGTCTGGTGGCGTTCCTGGCTTTTGCCATGGCTTTTGGCACCACGCCGGCGCAACTTTGGGCCGAGGGCGCCGAGGGCATTGCCGAGGCCGTGGCCCAGGCTGCGACGGGCGGCGAGGGCGCGGCGGCCTATGAGGGCACTGCTGCCGCCGATACCGGTGCGAACGATGCTGCCGTGGAGGACGGCACGGGTACCAGTGACGCTGCTGCCGGTCAGGGTACGACTTCGGGCGCCGCGAAGGGCGATGACGCCGCAGGTGATGCGGCTGATTCCGGCAGTTCCACCGCGATGCCTGCTGTCGCTTCGGAGCAGGGCGAGCCGAAGGCCGCTGCCGCTTCTGCCACGACGCTTTCCAGCGTGGCCAGGGTCTGCATCCAGGACACCAAGGATGAGAACTACTCGTATTCCACGAAGTCCGGCGCGCTCAATGCGGGTGATACGCTCTGGGCCAATATGTACGATAAGGATGAGGACGACTACTACAGTTCGGCTTATTCCGTCTCCAATCCTGGCACCTGGACTTACACTTGGCTCGCCGGCACGACCAGGGCCAGCAGCAATGTCGCCGACTACACCGAGGTCGTAGGCCACGAGCAGTCGCTCACCGTCACCGCCGCGATGGAAGGCAAATACTTCATCTGCAAGGTGACCGCGGACGGTAAGGACTACTACGGTCCGTCCGTCTCTGATGGCTCGGGCATCAATGCCAACTTCATCCCCGGTCCCGTGTTGGGCGCCGGGCAGATGGAGCTTAGCAGCGTCAAGCTCAGTAGCGACACGCCGAGCATAGGCGATACCCTTACGGCGACTCCGTACAAGGATTGGTCGAGCCCCGCGGGCTCCGACGCCAAGGTTACCTACACGTGGTCCGCATCCACCTCGCAGTCCTCGGGCTTCACCAAGATCGAGGGCGCGACGGGCGCTTCCCTCACGGTAACCGATGACCTCGAGGGCAAGTACATTAAGGTCGAGGCCACTGCCGGCGTCAACACGGTGAGCAAGACCACTTCCAGCAAGGTCAAACAGGCCGGTGCGGTCGAGATTTCGGCCGTGTCCATCATCAACACCAAGGACAACACGAGTGTCTTTGCGGTGGGGGATACCGCTAAGGCCCGCGCCAAGGAGAAGGGCGGCGCGTACGGCGCATTCGTCGACGCGAGCAAGCTCAACTATCAGTGGCAGTGCTCTGACACCAAGAGTGGCACGTATACCGACATTGCGGGCGCCACGGGTGAGACCCTCGAGCTTACCGACGCTTTGGGCGGCAAGTACCTCAAGTGCAAGGTGTCTTCGAAGATCGGCTCTTCGAGCTTGACCAACTCGACGGGTGCTCTCGTTGCTGCCGCCGGTTCAATTAATGTCACGAGCGTGACTATGAGCCCGACTTCGGGCAAAGTCGAGGTTGGCTCCACGATTACGGCGACCGCCAAGGTGGGTTCCACCGACGTTACCACCGATTCGCATGTCACGTGGCAGTGGTATAAGGGCACCTCGAGATACGCGAGCTCGTGCAACACGCCTATCGAGGGCGAGACCGGCAGCACCTTGACGGCGACCGCCGCCCTTAAGGGCTACTACGTCGTGGCTAAGGCCAATGGCGGCTATGGCGAGCACAAAGCGGACTTTTCCGGCGTCAAC
>UQHQ01000064.1 GCA_900540945.1 uncultured Collinsella sp.
TCGGAGTTGCTGTCGGAGGCGTTGCGATCGTTACGACGGCCACCGCGACGGTCGTTGTTGCCGCCACGACGGTTGCCGCGCTCGGAGGCGCGCTCGGCCTTGGCCTTCTCCTCGGCGTCCTTCTTCTCCTTGAGCACGGTCTCCTGTGCGGCGATCTGGTCGAGCAGCGAACGGAAGCGCGAACCGGAGTCGGAAGCGGGGACGGCGCGGCGCTGGGCCTCGCGGGCAGCCTCCTCCTTCTCGCGGGCAAGGCGCTCCTGCTCGGCCTTCTTCTTGGCCTCGGCCTCGGCGCGGGCGGCCTCCTCGGCAGCCTGGGCGGCGGCGAACTGGCGGCGCTCCTCCTCGCGTGCCTTCTCGGCGGCGATGCGCTCACGCTCGGCCTCGGCAGCGCGCGCTGCCTCCTCGGCGGCGGCTGCCTCCTCCTCGGCCTGCTTGGCGGCCTCGACTTCCTTGGCGCGAGCCTCGATCACCGAGGCGAGCTGCTTGCGGACCATGGCGACATAAGCGTCCTCCAGAGCGGAGGAAGCGGACTTAGCGGGAATCTTCATTTCGGTGAGATGACCCATCAGTTCCTTGGAGGTCATGCCGAACTCTTTGGCCAGGGTGGACACACGGACTTTTGCCATATGACTTCACCTACCCTTTCTGGCACCTTGGGTGCCTAGAGACTGAACGAGCGTGGGAGATGCGCCGGGACCCGCCCGGCGCGACCGCGCGCTAGATCAGGTCCTCCGCATCATCGAAGGCGTCGGTGTCGTGGACACCGCAGAAACGGGAGCCGGGGCGGGCCTGGTTGCGGCACTGAATGCCGTCCTCGGACACGTACTCGCAGCGACGGACGTCGTCGTCCTCGTCACCGATCAGGTCGGCGGCGGGCTCCTCGTGAACGGGGACGTTCTTGAGGATGTCGGCGGCAAGGGTCTCGGACTTGATGTCGATGTGCCAGCCGGTCAGGCGAGCGGCGAGGCGGGCGTTCTGGCCCTCCTTGCCGATTGCGAGCGAAAGCTGGTCGTCGGGCACGATGACGCCGGCGTAGGCCTTCTCCTCGTCGATGAGGACGCGGGTGACCTTGGCGGGCGACAGGGCGTTGGCGACGTAGACGGCCGGATCGGCATCCCACAGGATGACGTCGACGCGCTCGCCGCGGAGCTCGCCCACGACGGCGCGAACGCGGCTGCCCTTGGGGCCGACGCAGGCGCCCACGGGATCCAGGCGGTCGTCGAGCGAGTGGACGGCGACCTTGGAGCGCTGGCCGGGCTCGCGGGCAATCGACTTAATCTGGACGGTGCCCTCATAGATCTCGGGCACCTCCTGCTCAAACAGACGACGCATGAGCTCGGGGTGGGTGCGGGAGATGACGATCGGCGGACGGCTGTGCTCGCCGCGAACCGGCTGCAGGTTGGAGTTGGGATCGCGGACGTCGATGATCACGGCCTTGATGTGCTGGTTGTGCAGATAGCGCTCGCCCATCGGACGCTCGTTGCGCTCGTTCTCGTAACGGCGCTGGTCAAAATGCGGCAGCTCGGCCTCGACGCCATCGCGGATCTTGACGATCGTGAAGTCGGGCGTGGACTGCAGCACGGTACCGCTGATGAGGTCACCGATACGACCGGAGAACTCCTCGTAGATCTGCTCGCGGGCGGAGTTACGCACGATGGCGTTGATCTCGGCCTTGGCGTGCTGAGCGGCGATGCGGCTCGTGTTCTTGGGGGTGACGTCGATCTCCTCGAACTCGGTGAAGTTGCCCTCCTCGTCCATGGAATCGTCGATCGGCTCCAGACGGTAAACGTAGATCTTGCCGGTGGTGCGGTCGATGGTCACCTTGGCGCCCCACTCAAGATGCAAGATCTCGGCATAGCTCTTGGCGAGCGACTGCTCCAGGCGGTCGATCAGGTAGAGCTGGTCGATGTGCCTCTCCTGGCAAAGCTCCATCAGGGCGGACATCATGTCGGATGCTGCCATGTTAGTTTCCTTCCTTCGCGGGCTTGAAGTCGTAGGTGGGCTTCAACTTGCACTTTTTAACATCAGAGAAATCGAGGGTGACGGACTCGCCGTCCTCGAGCTCGAGGGTCACGTTCGTCTCGGTCGCGGCGACAATCTTGCCGGAGTACTTGCGACGGCCCTCGGTGGCGGTGGAGGTGAGCTCGCAGTCCTCGCCCACAAAGCGGGCAAAGTCGCGCGGACGGCGCAGCGGGCGCGCCATACCCGGGCTCGACACCTCGAGCGTGTAGCTCGAAGAAATGGGGTCGAGCTCCTCGATGACGTCGCCGACCCACTTGGTATTGGCCGTGACGTCGTTGAGCGACAAGCTCTGACCCTCGGCACCCTCGATACGCACACGCACGCAGGGGGCCTTGGTGGCGCCCACGAGCTCAACGTCGACGATGTCGACATCGTGCTGGGGAGCGACGGCCTCGAGCGCGTCGATGATCGCCTGCTCGGTCTTGGTCTTGACCATTGCGGCACCTCCGTCCATACAAAAAAGAAGCGGGGCCGAAACCCCACTTCTTTCAATTACAACTTCATTTGCAAGCAAACTATACCAATACCTGCGAAAACGTGCAAGCGTCAAAGAAATTCGCAGGTCAGCGCGCCCACAGCTTCTCCACAAGAATAGGACAATTAGGCGATGACTCCTGCGCGGCGCCCACCCAAATGGCCCAAAACGGGCCATGCGTCCCAGCGCGCCGGCCAAATCGGGCCCTATGGGCATTCCATCCCTGGTCGCGCATCGGCCAGACTGGAGCTGAAAGGCATTCTGTAGCAAGAAAGCCTGCCGCACGCATTGACCGCACAACCTTCCAGAATCTCTACGGCAAGGAGGATCCATGAAACGCCTAGGCACCCTCTGCGCGACCGCGCTCGCCATTGCGGCCTGCTCGTTCGCTCTGGCGGGCTGCAGCAACGTCGATGGTAAAACCGGGCCATGCGAGCCGGATCTCGGCAGCACCAAAGCCATCGAGAAAACGACGCCATCGGAGCGCTTCGACAAAATAGACGAAGATAGAGTCGACCCCCAGGGCTTAGGTCCAGACCCTCAAGAACAGTTCCCCATCGACCTTGAGGCAGACGAGAACGTCCATGTTACCTGCGTGGGCAAGGACAGGGATGGCTACGGCGACGCCGTATTGGTCTTTGCGGTGACAAACAACACCGATGTCGACATGATGCTTGGCGATGTTGATGCTTATGCCTACGTCAACGGTGTCGTCCGCGACGTGCGCATGCGCCAGCCCGTCGCCGCAGGCGAAGAAGCGACCGCGATGCTCACCTTTGCAGGCACCTTCGACGATCCGGACTTTGACGTGAACAACGACCTCAACGACATCTACCTCAACATCTGGATGTTCGAGGAGCAGACGGGCAACGTCTACTTTAGGGACCTGGTGCACATTCCGTAGAAGGTGGCGCTAGGCATCAGCCAAACAGGACACACAGCGCAAAACGAGGGACGACCCAACCGGATCGCCCCTCGTCTTTTATGCGTCAGTTATGCTCGCAGCGCTTACTTGACCACCAGGTTGACCAGCTTGCCGGGCACGCAGATAGCCTTGACGACCGTCTTGCCCTCGAGCCACTTGGCGACGGCTTCCTCAGCGGAAGCCTGCATTTCCTCGTTGGAGGC
>UQHQ01000065.1 GCA_900540945.1 uncultured Collinsella sp.
ACCTGCTGGCCCCCCCCCCCCGTGGTTTCCATTACCGCCACTTCGAGCGGCAGCCAGAATGGCTCGCTTTCGCAGTCTGCCGATGAGTCAGATAGCTCGGGCAGCGTCGGTTCGGGCGTTGTGCTCGATACCGAGGGCCACATCCTCACCAACAACCACGTGGTCGACGGCTACGACCAGTACGTGGTGACCATGGACGACGGCACCACCTACGAGGCCGAGTTCGTGGGCAACGATGCTTCGAGCGACCTAGCCGTCATCAAACTCAAGGATGCTGACGCCTCCAAGCTCACGCCGATCGAGATCGGCGACTCCTCCAAGCTCAACGTGGGCGAGTGGGTCATGGCGATCGGTTCGCCGTTCGGCAACGAGCAGTCTGTCTCCACGGGTATCGTGTCGGCGCTCTACCGCTCCACGGCTATGAGCTCTACCAGCGGCAACACCATCTACGCCAACATGATTCAGACCGACGCTGCCATCAACCCGGGCAACTCCGGCGGCGCGCTCGTCAATGATAACGGCGAGCTCGTGGGCATCAACTCACTCATCGAGAGCTATTCGGGCTCCAGCTCGGGTGTGGGCTTTGCCATTCCGGTCAACTATGCCAAGAATATTGCTGACCAGATTATCGACGGCAAGACGCCGGTACATCCGTACATGGGTGCCACGCTTTCGAGCGTCAATGCGCTCAACGCCCGCACCAACAAGCTGAGCACCGATAGCGGCGCGTATGTGGCAAGCGTCGTCGAGGACGGTCCTGCCGCCAAGGCTGGCATCCAAGAGGGCGATGTCATTACCAAGCTGGGCGACGATGAGATTACGAGCGCCGATGGCCTGATCATCGCGCTGCGCAGCCACGAGGTGGGCGAGAAGGTCGAGATCACGCTCATGCGCGGCAAGGACGAGAAGAAGGTCACGGTCGAGCTGGGCTCAGACGAGGAGCTGCAGAACCAGCAGCAGAACGACAGCGCGACCGACACCGGCAACGGCGGTATTACCGACGAGCAGCTGCGCCAGTATCTGGAGGAGCTGCTGGGCCAGCAGGGCCAGGGCTACGGCCAGGGTTACTAACGAGCCGTATCGCACATACCGATGCCAGAGGGGCTGTCCCATCAACGCGGGACAGCCCCTCTCTACTTATTGATCCGTTGGGGACGGAGGAAAACGGGTCATTTAGAGCTGATAAGAGCATGGTTTGATCGCGCGATCCGCCCCGGTCTGGTGGCTGCCGATTCGGTGCGGTTCGAAAGGGCTATTCGGCCCCGTTGCGACCGGTGGTACTCTAGTATCCGTTTGAAATCGAGCGAAGGAGTGCCGCTATGGAGCAATCGAGCCTGTTTGGTGACGGCGTGGACATCGATACCGAAACGCCCGCGAGCGCGGATACCGCTGCACCGGCCGATGCCCGTGCCCAGGCGGCAGCGCGCGCGGCCGAGCTGCGCCACGAGCTCGATTACCACGCCTATCGCTACTACATGCTCGATGCGCCCGAGATCACGGACGCCGCCTTCGACAAAATGCTCGTTGAGCTGCAGGAAATCGAGGCGACCTACCCCGACCTGGTGACGCCCGACAGCTACACCCAACGCGTGGGCGGGTACGTGAGCGAGCAGTTTACGCCGGTCACGCATATGGCGCGCATGTATTCCATGGACGATGCCATGGATCTGGACGAACTTGACGCGTGGCTCCAACGAACCGAGGATGCGCTCGGCGCAGGTAGCGTCACCTATACCTGCGAGCTTAAGATTGACGGTCTGGGCGTGGCGCTTACCTACCAAAACGGCACCTTCGTGCGCGCGGCCACGCGCGGCGATGGCACCACGGGCGAGGACGTGTCGCTCAACGTGCGCACCATCAAGGATGTGCCCATGCACCTGTCCGAGCCGGCGCTCGCCCACATGGGCGCCGACCGCGAGCGTACCATCGAGGTACGCGGCGAGGTCTACATGCCCAAGGGCAGCTTTGTGCGCCTGAATGAAGAGGCCGATGTCGAGGGCCGCGACCCCTTTGCCAACCCGCGCAACGCCGCCGCCGGCAGCCTGCGCCAAAAGGATCCCAAGGTCACGGCGCGCCGCGACCTGGCCACCTTTATCTACGCCATCGCCGATACCGACCCGCTGCACGTCCACAGCCAGCGCGAGTTTCTGGACTGGCTGCGCAGCGCCGGCTTTAGCGTCAACCCCAACGTGGCCCGTTGCGCCACGCCGGCCGAGGTTCACGAGTTCTGCGCCCAGGCGCTCGAACATCGCGGTGACCTGAACTACGACATCGACGGCGTGGTCGTAAAGGTGGACAGCTTCCAGCAGCAGCTCGACCTGGGCTTTACCGCCCGCGCGCCACGCTGGGCCATTGCCTTTAAGTTCCCGCCCGAGGAAAAGCAGACCGTCCTGCGCGAAATTCGCATCCAGGTGGGCCGCACCGGTGTGCTCACGCCGGTCGCCGAGTTCGACCCGGTGACGGTTGCCGGCTCCACCATCGCGCGCGCCACGCTGCACAACATCGACGAGATCCGTCGTAAAAACGTGCGCGAGGGCGACACCATCATCGTGCACAAGGCGGGTGACGTGATCCCCGAGGTCGTGGGCCCGGTGCTCGATAAGCGCCCGGCCGATTCGGTCGACTGGCACATGCCCGAGGTCTGCCCCGTGTGCGGTAGCCCCGTGGTCCACGAGGACGGCGAGGTCGCCTACCGCTGCGTCTCCATCGACTGTCCCGCGCAGCTCAAGGAGCGTTTGCTCCACTGGGTGAGCCGCGGCTGCATGGACGTCGACGGCCTGGGCGACGAGATCGTCGACAAGATGATCGCCGCCGGGCTGATTCACGACGTCGCGGACTTCTACCAGCTCACGGTCGACGACATCGCAGGCCTGGACACGGGGCGCACCTATGCCAGCTCCAACAGCAAAAAGGGTGTCAAGAAGGGCGACCCCATCCCGGTGGGCCTCAAGACGGCCGAGAAAATCATCGCCGAGCTCAACAAGTCCAAGAGCCAGCCGCTCGGTCGCGTGCTGTTTGCCCTGGGCATCCGCCACGTGGGCAAGAGCGTGGGCGAGGTCATCGCCGAGCGATTCCTGTCGATTGACAAGCTCATCTTGGCGAGCGAAGAGGACATCGCCGAGTGCGAGGGCATCGGTCCCAAGATTGCGGCGAGCGTCAAGCAGTTCCTGGCCGTGCCCGAGAACCTTGCCGTGCTGGAGCGCCTGCGCCAAGCGGGCCTTTCGCTCGAGGTCGACTTGGGCGCCGCGCACGCGCAGGCCGCAGCCGACGCTGGCGTGGCAGGGGAGATCGCCCCGGGACACGCAATTGATGCCT
>UQHQ01000066.1 GCA_900540945.1 uncultured Collinsella sp.
GCCGCCACGGCCACCGCGATCACCAAAGCCGCCGCGACCGCCACGGTCGCCGCCACGGCCGCCACGGTCGTCACGGCCGCCGCGAGGACCGCGGTCCTCGTCCAGGCCCATGGCGACGAGCGGAGCGATAACCTTATCGAGGGCCGCCATCAGCTCGGTGGCCTCCTCATAAGAAAGCTCGGGCAGGAGCTTCTCCTTCTTGTTGGCAAGCTCGACCAGGCCCTCAGCGGCATCCTCGGCAGCGAAGACGACGATCTTGCGCATATCGCCCTCGGCGTCGTCGATGCGGCCGACCAGATCGGCAGCCTCGGCCTCGGCCATCAGGCCATCGAGCTCACGGAGGCGCATGCCCAGCAGATCGGACATTTCCTTCTGCTCCATCTTGGGCTTGAGGTCAAGAAGCTTGATGGCGCGCTCGATGTTCGCCATGCGCTCGGCCTTGGCCTCCTCCTCCTTGGAAATAGCAAAGCGACGGCTACGCAGCAGGCGGGCAGCCTTCTGCATCTTGTCCATCAGCTCTTCGTCATCGTAATCAACGGCGGCCTCGACAACCTCGGCCTCCTCCTCGGCGGAAACCTCGTCAGCAGCCTCAACCTCGGCAGCTTCGGTCTCCACGGTCTCGACTGCCTCGACCTCGGCAGCCATGGTCTCGTTCTCGGTCTCGTTCATGATCTCTTCGTTCTCAGACATGAGACTCCTTCTTGGCCCTCTCGGGCATCATCGCCCCATTCGCGGGGCCCGTCGCGCACTCTTTGCGCTTTAAACATTCATGCCTCTCGGCAAAACGTCCATTAGTTTATGGTGTCGCCATCCAATCTAGCTGCAGAATCTATATGCACACATTAATGCGACATGTGCGACTCGCGATGAGCGTACACCAGCGACGCCACGAACCCGACCACGGCAATTACAGCCGCCACACGCACGGCCGCCGCAAATCCAATCGCCTGGGCAACGTCCGTCGCAGCGCCAGCGACACCGGCAGTCGCCGCAGAACTCGAGAGCAGGCCGATAAACAGCGACGGGCCAAACGATGCGGCAATCATGTTCCACGTGTTGAGCAATGCCGTTCCGTGAGGATGCTCAGCGGCGGGCAGCGTCTCCAAGCCGGCCGTTTGCGAGGGGCTCAGCACCAAACCGACTCCGGCATACGCCACAACGGTCAGCGCCACGACGACGCCGATGTTCATGCTTGCCGCCGTCATCGAGATGGCAGTCTGCCCCACGGCAATCAGGGTAAAGCCGACCGGCAGCAGCGGCCATGCGCCACGGGCGTCCATCACGCGTCCGCCCACAATCGAGGTCACGGCGTTGCAGGCAATCGCCGGCAAAATGAGCAAGCCCGCAACAAGTGCGGTCATTCTGTATGCGCCCTCAAAATAGAGCGGCAACAAAACGCTCATCGAGAACGTCGTCATCATCGACACCACCACAAGCAGGCACGCAGGCCAAAAGCGAACGCTCGCCATGGGACGCACGTTAAGCACCGGATGTTCGAGCTTGAGCTGACGGGCGGCAAACAGGCCGAGCAGCACAATGGCGGTGAAGAGCGCCACGATACTGGCAATCAGATTGGTCGAGAACTCGCCTACGGAATACACAAATGCCGTAATGCCGGCCGCGAGCAAAACAACCGACAGAATATCAAGCGTGGTGTTCGAACGCTCTCCGACATTCTGAACAAGCTTAACGCCCGCCGCTGCGACCGCAATGCCGCCCACCAGCGGCACTACGAACACCGCCCTCCAGCCAAACAACGTGCACATAAGACCGCTGATCACGGGTCCAAACGCCGGCCCCAGCGTAATGCAGGCACCACCCAGGCTCAGATACAAACCGAGCTTCTCACGCGGGGCACAAGACAGCACCACGTTCATCATGAGCGGGAACAAGATGCCCGATCCCGCAGCCTGCAAAATACGACTTGGCAGCAAAACGCTAAACGACGGAGCGACCAGGCACAGGGCTTCGCCGGCGACCATGCATCCGCATGCGAAAAACAGCAGCTTGCGCGTCGAGAAACGGCCGGACAGGAAGGCCATGATGGCCGTAAAGATCGACGTCACGATCATGTAGCCCGAAACGAGCCACTGCGCCGTGGTGGCACTCACCGAAAAGGCCGCCATAATGTCGTGCAACGCCACGATAATGATGTTCTCGTTAAACGCGGCAACAAAGGCTGCGATATACATTACGACGAGAATCGCCGCAGTGGCCGATGGCGTTACTCTAACTTGTTGCTGAGATTTGCTCCCCATGCATTTCCTTCCTCTTGGAACGACAGTCGCATCGCCCCAGAGGAACAGTCCAGGGCGAAAATGAGCCCTAGACTTACGCCAGACGCCGTACACGACGAGTCTGGCAACATGGTCCAACGTCGAAAGATTGTAACGCGGACGCGCAGCTTTCCTTCCGCGCTATTATTAAAAGTCCACGAAAGCATGAGACATGAGGAGCCCACCATGATCAAGCCCATCATGAAATCCGAGTTCTTTTTGCGCCTTCCTTCCGAAGACGCGGGACCCGACGACGCCGCGACCGGGCAGGACCTCCTGGATACGCTCAACGAACATGAGCACGAGTGCGTGGGCCTCGCCGCCAACATGATCGGCGTGCGCAAACGCATCATCTGCGTAAAGGACGGCACCAGGGCGCTGCTGATGTACAACCCTCAAATTCTCGAGCAGGTCAATGCCTATCAGACGAGCGAAGGGTGCCTCTCGCTGATCGGCGAGCGTCCCTGTACCCGCTATCGCCGCATTAAGGTTGAGTATTTGGACGAGAACTTTGTCCGCCGCATCAAAAACTTCTCGGGCTACACCGCCGAGATCATCCAACACGAAATCGACCACTGCAACGGGATCGTTATTTAGTTCCGCGAGTCAAGGAAAATGATCTGTTTTCCTCCGTCCCTAATGGACCATGCTAACGACGCAGGCTGAGCATACGACAGCGAGCGAGCCGCATTTGCACCAAGGTGACGCGAAACGAAAGGGCGCTGACCTTCTGGTCGCGCCCTTGAAGTTGAACGTCAGATTG
>UQHQ01000067.1 GCA_900540945.1 uncultured Collinsella sp.
TGGCGGGCGTAACCGACCCCGCCTATCGCATCATGTGTCGCCGCCGCGGTGCCAACCTTGCCTACAGCGAGATGGTGAGCGTTGCGGGCCTTGCCTATGCCAGCAACAAGACGTGGCGCCTGGTGTTGCCGGCCGACGAGGAGCAGCAGATCTGCGTGCAGCTCTTTGGTTCCAAGCCCGATCAGTTTGCGGGTGCCGTCGCTGCCGTCGAGGAACGCGTGGGCGATCGCCTGTCATTGATTGATATCAACATGGCCTGTCCGGCTCGCAAGGTCGTTACCAAGGGCGAGGGCTCGGCGCTTATGCGTACGCCCGACCTGGCCGAGCAGATTGTCGAGGCAGCGGTGGGCGCGGCGCATGTTCCCGTGACCGTGAAGATTCGCAAGGGCTTTTACGCCGAAGACCGCAATGCCGCGACGTTTGCCCAGATGCTCGAGGGGGCAGGGGCAGCTGCGGTGGCGGTGCACGGCCGCTGTGCCACGCAGCTCTATACGGGCCAGGCCGATTGGTCGGTCGTCGATGAGGTGGCCGACGCCGTCGAGATTCCCGTTATCGGTTCGGGCGATGTGTTCTGCGCCGAGGATGCGGCGGAACGCCTGCGCAACTCGGGCGCCAGTGCCGTGTTTATCGCGCGCGGTATCTATGGCAACCCCTGGGTGTTCGGTGATGCTCGAGCCCTTGCACTCGATGGCACGCCAGTACCGGTGCGTAGCTCGGTCGAGCGCCTGGATGCCCTGCGCGAGCACCTGACGCTCACGCATGAGCTGTTGCCGCTTATGTCACGTGCCCGCACGTACGCGAGCTGGTATCTTAAGGGCATGCCCCATGCCGCCGCCTGGCGCGCGCAGGTGGTGCGCTGCTCCACATACGAGGAGTTCATGGCATTGGTCGATGATATCGAGCGCGATGTGGTGGCCTGCGAGGCCGCGCTTGCCGCCGGCGAGTCGGTGCCCGCTCATCCGCTGGAGGCCTAACGGTGGCCGTTACCGCGCTGTACGTCCACGTGCCGTTTTGCGCCCAAAAGTGCCGATACTGCGACTTTGACTCACGCAGTTTTGCTTCGTGCGACCTGAGTGCTGCGCTCGATGTCTATTTTGAGCAACTGTATGCGCGCCTCGATGCCTTTGGCGACGCAGGCGCGCTTGCGCAGGTCCGCACCGTCTATGTTGGCGGCGGTACGCCGTCGCTGGCAGGAGAGCGTCTGGTGGAGCTTGCCCGGCGTATTTGCATGTGGTGCAAGCCCGTTGAGTTTACCTGCGAGGCCAATCCCGAGTCGTTGACCGCCGGGCTTGCCACTGCGCTTGCCAAGGTCGGTGTCACACGCGTCTCTCTGGGAGTTCAAACCCTTGACAACGCCGAGCTTGCTGCGATTGCCCGTATTCACGATGCCGATCGGGCGCTCGCTGCCATCACGACGGTTAAGGACGCTGGGCTCGATGTGTCCTGCGACCTGATGTGCGGACTTCCCGGGCAGACCGCCGTAAGCTGGCAACGCACGCTCGATGGCGTGCTGGCGGCGGCGCCGCATCATGTGTCGGTGTACCCGCTCACGCTCGAGGAGGGCACGCCGCTCTACCACATGGCGTGTCGCGACGAGTCGCTCGTGCCCGACGAGGATTTTCAGGCTGCGTGCATGGACGCGGCGCGTGAGTGCCTGGGTGCGGCCGGCTATCACCCGTATGAGGTGGCAAGCTACGCGCTCGACGGCCATGAGTGCGCCCACAACATTGCCTATTGGACCGGACAGGGCTATCTGGGCTTGGGCCGCTCTGCCGCCGGTATGCTCGACGCCGAGGATTTTGATCGCTTGGCTGGGCTGTTTCCCGATGTGCCCGCTCGCGGCGATGCGTATCGCGTGCGTCTGGTGCAACGCGACGATGCCGCGACGACGTTTGATGCTGAGTATCTGTCGCAGCGCGATGCTGCGGCCGAGGATTTGATGCTTGCCTGCCGCATGACGCGTGGCATTGGTTCCGATCTGTTGGTTCGCTCGGCAAGCGTGATCGCTGCAGACGAGCTGGCGGCGGCCTGTGACCGTGCACTCGAGTTGGGCCTTGCCACTTGGGTGCCCGATCATGTCGAGGGGCATGTGGGGTGCGTCGCCTCGAAAGACGTTATCGCAGGTTGTGCCCACGCCCGTTTAGCGCCCACCCACTTGGGCTGGCTCGATGGAAATGTGCTGTTCGAGCTGTTTTGGGGTCTAGCTTAGGCCGCTCGGGTAGAATTACCGCAATATATACGCTGCTGTGAGCAGGAGGTTGCCGCGCATGGCGACGATGAACGAAAAAGATTACTACGAGATTTTGGGTGTCTCCAAGGACGCCACCTCGCGTGATATACAGAAGGCCTTCCAGCAAAAGGCCCGCAAGCTCCATCCGGACGTCAACAAAGAACCTGATGCCGAGGAAAAGTTTAAAGAGGTTTCCGAGGCCTACGCCGTGCTTTCGGACGAGCAGAAGCGTGCGCGCTACGACGCCATGCGCTCGGGCAACCCCTTCGCCGGCGCTCCTACGGCTTCGCCCTATGGCGGCGGCTACGCCGGCAGCGCAGGCTATGGCAATCCCTTTGAGGGCGGCTTTCCCTTTGGTGGCGCCTGGGGCCAGCCGCGTCGCGGGCAGGCTGCCTATAATCCCGAGAACGGCGCCAACGTGGTCGTCGATATCAAGCTCGACGCCAAGGAGGCCAAGGGCGGTGCCCGCAAGACTGTCCGCTATACGCGCTTCGATACCTGTGGCCACTGTGGCGGCTCGGGTTCTGTTTCGTCCGAGCATGCACATACCTGTCCGAGCTGCGGTGGTCGCGGCCACATCGATGTCGACCTGTCCTTCCTGTTCGGTGCCGGCACGTTTCAGTCGGTCTGCCCCGAGTGCGGCGGTTCCGGTAAGGTCGTCGCCGACCCCTGCCCCGATTGCGGCGGTAGCGGTCGTACTCGCGTAACCTCCGAGCAGACGATTGAGTTTCCTGCCGGTACGCACGATGGCGACGAGGTCCGTATTGGCGGGATGGGGCACGGCGGGGCCCACGGGGGCTATGCCTGGG
>UQHQ01000068.1 GCA_900540945.1 uncultured Collinsella sp.
TGATTATTGCGGCTGAGATGCTACGCCGTTCCAGACTGCGCTGCTGCGGCGTTCCGCGTTGCGCTGCCACGCGCTAGCTGCCCGGCTTGCCGCGTTTAAGGGCGTCTTCAGACGGAGGCGTCCTTTCTTTTCCTGCACAATCCCAATGTGGTGCAAAAGGCACCTGCTGGCCATCGAGAGAACAGGAGAAGAAAATGGTCAAGTACAGAGAGATCCTCAGGCTTCACGCCATGGGGGTCAGCATCCGCAACATCGCTTTCTCGTGCCGATGTTCCACCGCCACCGTCAGGGCCGTCACCGGCCGAGCGAAGGCGGCTGGGATCGAATGGCCCCTGCCTGAGGAGATGGGGGATCGCGCCATCAGGGAGGTGATCTATCCTCCCAAATCCAAGGCCGATCCCGACAAGGCGCCGATCGACCACGATCATGTTGACGCCGAGATGTCCCGTCCGGGCGTGACGATGATGCTTCTGTGGTCCGAGTACTGCGAGTCTGCGGTCAGCCAAGGCAGATCCCCCTACATGTACTCGGCGTTCTGCGAGAGGCACCGCAAGTGGGCGATGTCTCGCAAGACCGCCATGCGCATCGCCCACAAGCCCGCCGAGCAGATGCAGGTGGACTACGTCGGCGACACCATGGAGGTCGTCGATATGGACACGGGGGAGGTGCTCAAGGTCTACGTGTTCGCGGCATGCCTGCCCTTCTCGGGCAAGCTCTACGCGAAGGGCTCCTACGACATGAGGGAGGAGTCCTGGGTGGACGCCCATGTGTCGGCGTTCTCCTTCTTCGGCGGCACCACGCCGATCCTCGTCCCGGACAACCTCAAGCAGGGAGTGGTGAAGCACACCGTCGACGAGCTCGTGATCAACGAGCAGTACAGGCGCATGGCCGAGTACTACGGATGCGCCGTCGTGCCGGGCCGTCCGCGGCGCCCCCGGGACAAGGCAGCCGTGGAGATGGGGGTCCGGGTCATAGAGCAGCAGGCGATCGCCCCTCTCCGCAACCGCGTCTTCACATCCCTCGATGCGCTCAACGCGGCGCTCCTGGACAACGTCGCCCGGATCAACGCGCGGCCCTTCCAGAAGCGCGAGGGCAGCAGGGACGAGATATTCCTCCGCCAAGAGAAAGCACTGCTCGTCCCGCTGCCGGGCAAACCCTACGAGATGATCGCGCGCAAGGCCGCCACCGTCAATTTTAACTACCATGTCGCCTTCGACGGAGGATGGTACTCCGTCCCGTTCTCCTATGTGCGCCGCGAGGTGGAGGTCTGCGCCACCAAGAGCGCGGTGTGGGTCGTCTGCGACGGAGAGCGCATCGCCATGCACAAGAGGCTGCACGGGCCGAAGGGGTCCTATTCCACGAACCCCGACCACATGCCCGACGCCCACCGCGACTTCTCCGAGTGGAACGGGGATCGCTTCCGCAGATGGGCAAAGGAAATCGGCCCCGCTTGCGCCGACGCCATTGAGGCGATCCTCTCGTCGAGGGCGGTCGAGCAGCAGTCCTACAGATCCTGCAGGGCGGTGATGGCGCTGGCCGACAAGCACGGACGGCAAGAGCTCGAGCGGGCCTGTGCCAAGGCGCTCTCCTATTCTCCCAGGCCGAGCTACAAGACCATCAAGTCGATCATCGCCAAAAGCGCCGAGCTGTCCGGGGAGGACCCGGATGCCGGCGCGTATCTGCGCGGTAGCGACTATTACGCAACCCTCGATAGCAAAGGAGACATACGATGAGCGCAAGCCAGACTACCATGGACAAGCTGTACGGAATGAGGTTGTCGGTGATGGCGCAGGCATATCGGGACCAAGAGGAGATGCTGAGCGTTGCCGACATGACCTTCGACGAGCGCTTCGCGATGATCGTGGACGCGGAATGGGACTCGCGACGCATCAACAAGCGGACCCGCCTGCTGCGCCAGGCGGCCTTCTCCGACCCGGAGGCCAACGTCATCGACATCCGCTACGACGCCGACCGCAAGCTCGACAAGGTGAAGATCGCCGAGCTGGCGAACTGCGAGTGGGTCAAGGCGCACAGGAACGTGGTCATCACGGGCGCCTCGGGCGCGGGCAAGTCGTGGCTCGCCTGCGCTCTGGGCGTCGCGGCCTGCAACGCTTTCTACTCGGTGCGCTACACGCGCATGCCCGAGATGCTCGACGAGCTCACCGTATCCAAGGACGAGGAATGGCTCAAATCGAAGAAGCGCTACACGAAGTGCGACGTACTGATAGTAGACGATTGGCTGCTGGAGAAGATCGGGGGCGACCAGGCCCGAGAGCTGCTCGAGATAGTCGAGTCAAGGCTCAGGACCGGCTCCTTGATCATCTGCTCCCAGTTCTCGCCAGCCGGATGGCACGCAAAGTTGGGAGAGGGCGCAATTGCGGATGCCGTGATTGACAGGATCGTGTACAGGTCGGATGTGATCCACATCGAGGGCGACGAGTCGATGCGCAAGCGCATCGGCTAGAAAGGCCAGTGAAGACGGGGGCGCCAGATGCCCCGGTGCCCCCGTTAGCACGAGGCAGCCCTGCGCGGTACGGTGTGGCAGCTAAGCGTGGAACGCCGTGGCAA
The DNA here is from genome assembly GCA_900540945.1 of uncultured Collinsella sp. Classification (GTDB taxonomy): domain Bacteria; phylum Actinomycetota; class Coriobacteriia; order Coriobacteriales; family Coriobacteriaceae; genus Collinsella. The sequence continues at coordinate 2,569 of UQHQ01000068.1, forward strand.
TCGGCCCGCAATAATCA
>UQHQ01000069.1 GCA_900540945.1 uncultured Collinsella sp.
CCGGCCGCCTCGACAAAGCGGCCGTACATGCTGCCGATGTTGAACAACGCGCTCGAGATCTGATAGTCGAAGAAACTGCCCACGCCCAGACAAAGGCACAGGACAACCGCGATAATGGCGACATCTTTCTTATAGATGTATCCGAACATGCTTTCCTTTCGATGGGGCCAGAATCAACCTGCGAGGCGGCGGGGCAAAGAGCAGCTGATAGCTCCGTCCCGCCACGCCCCTACTTGTTAGTCGTCGTCGCTAGCACCCAGCTGCTGTAGCAGCATGAGCGCCGCGGCCACCGGGCCGGTGCCGTCGTTGGCGTCGAGACCGCGACCCAGGCCGCTGCCCGCACCGGCGCCCGCTTTGTAGGGCACCGAAAGCTTGCGGCTCTTGGGGAAGTTCACCGCGCCATAGCGAGTCTTAAGCTCATAGGCCACCTTCTTGGGCACGTCGACGCCCAAAAACGTGATGCGTCCGCCGCTGAGCGTGACACTCTCGAGCCCCAGGCGCTCGCCGCGGATGCGGATGCGCGCGCGATTGAACAGGTTAAGCCCCGCCAACGGCAGCTCACCATGCGCGGCCTCGGTCTCTTCCTGTACCTCGTCGATACTCTCCAGGTCCTCTGCAGCCGCGAGCTTGCGGTATACGAGCACGCGCTGGTCCACCGCCGGCAGGTACTCCTCGGACAAGAAGTAATCTGCCGGCAGGTTAATACCCACGCTCGCCGCCTCCACGCCGGCGTCGTCATCGCCGCGCGCCTCGGCCACTGCCTGGCCCAGCATCTGCGCAAACAGGTCAAAGCCCACGCTCGACAGGTTGCCGTGCTGCTCGGCGCCCATAAGCGAACCGGCGCCGCGAATCTCCAGGTCGCGCATAGCGATACGCATGCCGCTGCCCAGGTCCTGGAACTCGGACAGTGCGGTCAGGCGCGCCGTGGCCTCCTCGGTGAGTGGCAGCTCGCCCGGGAACATAAAGTACGCATAGGCCTGCGTGGCAGAGCGGCCCACACGGCCCTTGAGCTGGTAGAGCTGCGCCAGACCCAGGCGCTGCGAGTCCTCGATGATCAGTGTGTTGGCGGTCGCGTTGTCGATGCCGCTCTCCACGATGGTCGTGGCGATGAGCACGTCGATCTTTTTGGTCGCGAACTCGATCATCACGTCCTCGACCTCGCGCGGGCTCATCTTGCCGTGCGCCACGCCCACGCGTGCCTCGGGCGCGGCCTCGTGCACGCGCGCCACGGCGTCGTCGATGGTCTTGACGCGGTTGGACACGTAGTACACCTGACCGCCGCGGCCCACCTCCAGGCGAATCGCCGCGCTCACCACATCGGGGTCGTACTCCCCCACGTGCACGATCACGGGACGACGCCCGGTGGGCGGCGTGGTAATCAGGCTCATGTCGCGCACGCCGCTCGTGGCCATCTGCATGGTTCGCGGAATCGGCGTTGCCGAAAGCGTAAGCACGTCAATCTGCTCGCGCAGGTTTTTGAGCTGCTCCTTGTGCTGCACGCCAAAGCGCTGTTCCTCGTCGATGATCACCAGGCCCAGGTTCTTGGGGTTCACATCGGCCGAAAGCAGGCGGTGCGTGCCGATAAGCACGTCGATCGTGCCCTCGGCAAACGCCTTGAGCGCGCGCTTTTGCTGCGCCGGCGTGCGGAAGCGGCTGAGCACCTCGACCTCAAGGCCAAACGGGGCAAAGCGCTCAAAGAATGTCTCGTAGTGCTGTTGGGCCAGAATGGTCGTGGGACAGAGCACCATGACCTGGCGGCCGGAGTCCACGCACTTAAACGCCGCGCGCAAAGCGACCTCGGTCTTGCCAAAGCCCACGTCGCCGCACAGCAGGCGGTCCATGGGCTTGGGCGCCTCCATGTCGGCCTTGATGTCGGCGATGGCCTCCAGCTGGTCGCGCGTCTCGTCGTAAGGGAAGCTCTGCTCCATCTCGATCTGCTCGGGCGTGTCGGGCGGGCAGGCGATACCGGTAATCGACGAGCGGCGCGTATACAGATCGACCAGGTCAAACGCCAGCTTTTTGGCGTTCTTGCGCGCCTTGTTGGTGGCACGCGTCCAGTCGGCGGTGTTGAGTCTGGTCAGACGCGGCTTGTCGCCGTCGGGGCCAACATAGCGCGTGATGCGGTCGACCTGCTCCAACGGCACGTAGAGCTTGTCGCCGTCGGCATATTCCAGCAAAAAGTAGTCGCGCTCCTTGCCGCCCACTTCCTGGCGCGCAATCTCGCTAAAGAGCGCGATGCCGTGGGTGGCATGAACGACGTAGTCGCCCGGCTTAAACGGGAACGTGATCTGCGTAATGTCCACCTTACGGCGGCTGCGCGCGCGGTTGGCATCCATGCGGGCGTTGAGGTCGGCGATCGAGAACACGGCCAGGTTGGCATCGGGCACCACCACGCCCTGCGGCAGGGCAGCGTCCACAAAGGTCACGCGCCCGCGCGAGATGGTGGGCACGGCGGCGCCGGCGGCAGCCTGGGCGGCCCCCGCCCCGAGCGGGCGGGCGTATTCAGG